>NZ_JBVJWR010000031.1:0-92652 GCF_055602235.1 Streptomyces sp. NPDC037410
GGCTCGCACCGCATCGTCCTCGGCAGCACCACCGACACCTTCACCGACCCGGACGGCTTCACCTGGGAAGCCGCAGCGTAGCCCGCCCCCGCGCCGGGGTGACGTCGGGGCAACAGTCCCGGACGGCGAGGCGCGTGCCGTCGTGAACCAGCAGGACGAACAGGGGAAGATCATGAAATTTCGGTCCTACGTCGAGCCGCCCGAGCCCATGCGGGGGCTGGAAGTTCCGTCCGAGGTGGTGGCGGCGCTCGGCGGGGGCGCGCGGCCGCCGGTGACGATCACGGTCAACGGGCATGCGTGGAAGAGCCGGGTCGCCCTCCTGCGCGGCCGCCATCTGCTCGGCCTCAGCCATGCCAACCGGATGGCCGCGGGTGTGGCGATCGGCGACGAGGTCGAGGTCGAACTGGCCCTCGATACCGAGCCGCGCGTCGTCGTCGAACCTGCGGACTTCACCCAGGCTCTGGACGACGACCCGGTCGCCCGCGCCGCCTACGACGACCTTGCCCACAGCCGCAAGCGCGAGCACGTGCGCGCCATCGAGAGCGCGAAGAAGCCCGAGACGCGCCGACGGCGTATCGAGAAGGCCATCGCCACCCTGCGGGGCTGACCCCCGGGAGCAAGCCTCCGGGGGCCATGCCATCGCCGTGCGGAGGCATCGCCCTGCCCAACTCCCCCCTCCCGAAGGATCAAAGATGTCGAAACGCCTCATGACCGCTCTGTACTGGTTCCTGGCCTTCGAGTTCGCGCTGGGCGCCGTGACACCGAGCGCCTCGTGAATGTCCGGATCACTCGTTGGAGAAGTCTGTAGGCCCGTTGCGTTCTCTTTTGCCGCACCTGGCAGGCCTGTTCGTGGCGTCGGGCTGTATGGCAGGGCTTCGGCGAGGTAGAAGGGCGTCCCGTTCGTGTCGGTTCGTCGACAGGCAGCCGTTCCGGGAACGAGCCAGGCGTCGCTTTCCGAGATCACCGAGTTCTCCACGCGCGGCGGGCAGCGGGCAGCGCAAAGGTGGTGGAGCACGCTCATACTGAAGGTGACGACGCGATCCGGACGTGACAGCGAAGTGCGGCGATGGAGCGGGTTCCCTTCGACGAAGTGACCAGCGGCGCCGCCCGTGACGCGGGCGGCTGGCTGGGTGCCCTGCCCGTGGCCGTCGTCGTCACGGGCGCCGACGGAAGGATCGTGGGCTGGGACGAAACGGCCCGCGACCTGCTCGGTCACCGCTCCCGCGAGGTTCTGGGCCGCCACATCGTCGACCTGCTGCACCCGGACGCCGACCATGGTCTGGGCCGGTCCCTGTGGGACCGGGCGGTCGCCGGCCGTGGCGCTACGGGCACGGTGACCGCATGGCACCGGGACGGTCATCCGGTGGAACTGGAGATCTGGGCGGTGCCTGCGTCTCCCCGCCAAGGCGGTGATGCCACGGTCCTGGTGTTCGCCGCCGACGCTCACGATGCCCGCCGCGTCCGCGGCTCCTCCGCCGTATGGGACGGACTGTTCGACCGGTCGCCTGTGGGCATCGCCGTATTGGACACCGAGCTGCGGTTCTTGCGTGTCAATCCCGCTCTGGAGGCCATGAACGGCCTGCCGGAGGCTGCCCACGTCGGGTGCCGCCTGATCGAGTTGCTGCCCGGAGTGAACGCGGCCGAGATGGAGTCCGCCATGTGCACGGTCCTGACCACTGGACGGCCCGTTCTGGACTTCCGCCGAACCGGGCGCACCCCTGCCGACCCCGACCACGATCGGGTCTGGTCGTGCTCGTACGTGCGGCTGGAGGATGCCAAGGGCGGCCCGATCGGTCTGTGCGCGACCCTGATCGACATCACCGACCAGCAGCGGGTGCACCTAGAGGCCGACGTCGTACGCCGTCGCCTCGCCCTGATCAACGAGGCGAGCGTCAAGATCGGCACCACCCTGGACCTGGAGCGCACCGCTCAGGAGCTTGCCGATGTCGCAGTCCCCGACCTCGCCGACATCGTCACCGTCGACGTCCTGGACGCCCTCTCCACCGGAGACCACCTGGGCTCCGGCCTGGTCGGCGGGGCCAAGCTGCGTCGCCTCGGCAAGGCCCCGCCGAGCGGCTCGCCGGTCGCCGACATCCTCGCCCCGCTCGGTCGCACCCTGACCTTCCCGACCCTGGCTCCCTACACCCAGGCCCTCGTCGCCCGCCGCCCGTACCTCATAGCCCGTCTCGACGAGAAGATCATCGCCCCGGCGGCCCGCCACTCCAGCGCGCCCGCCCTACTCCTCCGGCATGGCGTGCACTCCTTCCTGATGGTGCCGCTCCTCGCCCGCGGGGTTGTTCTCGGCGCGGCCTCCTTTTTCCGTGGCAGGACCCGAAATCCGTTCAGCGAAGAGGACGTCACGCTCGCGGGCGAACTCGCCGCCCGCGCCGCGGTGTGTGTGGACAACGCCCGCCTCTACCACCGCGAACACGACACCGCCCTCATCCTGCAGCGCAGCATGCTGCCCCAGCACATCACCCCGCCCGCCGGCATCGAGGTCGCCCACCGCTACCTGCCCGCCGGCGACGCGAACGAAGTCGGCGGAGACTGGTACGACGTCATCCCTCTCAGCGACGGCAAGACCGCGCTGGTCATCGGCGACGTCATGGGTCATGGCACCCAGGCCGCCGCCGTCATGGGACGGCTCTCCGCCAGTGTCCGGGCACTCTCCCGGCTCGACCTCGAACCACAACGACTGCTGCTCCAGCTGGAGGCGACCCTCGAAGATCTTGCGGAGCCGATGCTCGCCACGTTCCTCTACGCCGTCGTCGACCCGCGCACCCGACGGTGCCGCATCACCCGCGCCGGCCATCTGCCCCCGGCCACCGTCTCGCCGGACGGCGTGGTCCGGCTCGTCGATGTGCCTCCCGGCACCCCGCTGGGCGTCGGCAGCACCCACTTCAGAACCGCGGACATCTCGCTCCCTCCCGGCAGCACCCTCGTGCTGTACACCGACGGCCTCGTCGAAGCCGGCGGCGCCGACATCGACGACCGCCTCGCAGAACTCACCCGCCTCCTCGCCCAGCCGGCCCCCTCCCTCGAAGACCTGTGCGACAACCTGCTGACCCACCTCGTCCCCGCATCGGCGGACGACGACATCGCGCTCCTCGCCGCACGCCTCACCAGCACCGGCTGAGGTGTCTGAGAGGCATTCGTCGCGCTTCGACATGAGCCTCCCCACCTCCCGCCCGGCCCAAGCGACGGCATCGCCCTCGCGTCTTCGCTCACTTCGAACCGTGCGCATGGCGCCTCTCTTGAGGGCGCACGGAGGGCCCATCCGGCCCTCCCTCAGTGCGTCGCACGAGCGGAAACTGAGAAGGGAATCCGGTGGGAGTATCGAGGAGGTCCCCGATGAGTCCTCTGCCGCGGATCCCCGTGACTCCCTCTCCGCCGACCACCGCGACCATCAACGACCCGTCTCCGCCCGGATGCGGCTGCTGGACCCGTACGCACCGCACCGCGGCAGCCTCTGGACCCGCGTCCCCCGGGAGAACATCATGTCCGCCTCGCACCACACCGTCAGTGACGTCATGACCCACACCGCCATCGCGATCGGCCGTGACGCGCCCTACAAGGAGATCGTCGCGCTCATGGACGAGTGGAAGGTGAGTGCCATCCCGGTCCTGGAAGGGGAGGGACGGGTCGTCGGGGTCGTCTCGGAGGCGGATCTGCTGCCGAAGGAGGAGTTTCGGGGCGTGGAACCGCGGCCGGAGGAGGCCGCCGAGGCGGGGGCGGTACGAGCCGCGGAACTCATGTCGAGTCCAGCCGTCACCGTGCGCGCCGACGCGACGCTCGCCGAGGCGGCGCGGATCATGGCCAGGCGGAAGGTGAAGCGGCTGCCCGTGGTGAACGACATCGGCATGCTGGAAGGGGTCGTCAGCCGGAGCGACCTGCTCAAGGTGTTCCTCCGCGCTGATGACGAGATCGCGGCTGAGATCCGCCACTCGGTTCTCGGCGAGTCCGCCGTCCCCGCAGGGCTGGACGTCACCGTGGAGGAAGGCGTGGCCACCCTGCATGGCCCGCTCTCCGATCGGACGCTGGTTCCGCTGCTCGCCCGCGCCGTGGGAGCGGTGGACGGTGTCGTGGACGTCAGGATGGAGCTCAGTGCCCGTGAAGGGGCTTCTTGACGGACAATCCTCATGGGGGGCGGGTAGGTGCCACCGACCACAGGGGTCTCCATGTCCGATCTGCCGGCAGCCGACGCGCCCACCAGGGTGTTCCTCGTGGACGACCACGAGGTCGTCCGACGTGGTCTTCGTGACCTGCTCGACGACGAGCCCGACCTGGAGGTGGTCGGGGAGGCGTCGACGGCGGCCCACGCGCTGGCCAGGGGGCCCGCGCTGCGGCCCGACGTGGCCGTCCTCGACGTCCGGCTGCCCGACGGCGACGGGATCTCCGTGTGCCGGGAGCTGCGCTCGCGGATGCCCGGCCTGGCCTGCCTGATGCTGACCTCGTTCGACGACGAGGACGCCCTCCTCGACGCGATCATGGCCGGCGCCGCGGGGTACGTCCTCAAGCAGATCAAGGGCGCGGACCTGGTGTCGGCGGTACGGACCGTGGCCACCGGTCAGTCGATGCTCGACCCGGCGACCACCGCCCGGCTCATGCGCTCGCTGCGGGACCCGGAGGCGTCCAAGCCGGCGGAGGACGAGCGCCTCGCGGCGCTCTCCGAACGGGAGCGTTCCGTGCTGGAGCTGATCGGCAAAGGTCTCACGAACCGCCAGATCGCCAAGCAGCTGTATCTCTCGGAGAAGACCGTCAAGAACCACATCTCGCGGCTACTCGGCAAGCTCGGTGTGGAGCGCCGGGTACAGGCGGCCGTGATCGCGGCGCAGGTCCACGAGCACGGCACCGACGAGAAGTAGGCCGGTCATTCCGGCCGCCGACCAGCAGACCGGTCATTCCGGCCGGCGAGCGGCAGGCCGGTCTCTCAGGCCTGTTCGAGCGGCAGGGGGATGCGCCATTCGAGGAGCGTGCCGCCCGCCGATTCCGACCGGCGGCGGACGGACAGATCACCGCCGAGGCGTTCGGCCCGTTCGGTGAGGTTGCGCAGTCCGCTGAGGAGCCCTCCGCGGCGGAAGCCCACCCCGTCGTCGCTCACCGACACCGCGAGGGAGCAGGCCCTCCATGCGCACGGCGGGCGCGAACCCGAGCACCGCGGCGGCCTGGTCCACGGCTTCGACGATGTGCGACCGTGACGGCCACCGCCGACCCGAAGCCCTGCCACCGCTCGCGCTGGACCGTGAGGCGTGGCAGCCGTGTGTCGGCGGAGTCGGCATCCTCCCGGCCCATCGATACCTCCGGTCGCGTCAGGCGCGCGGACCACAACTGACGCGCCCTCTCTCACCGTAGCCCCGGTGCTCCGCCCCTTCCTGGCGGGCCGGGGTCCGGAATGCGGTCCGGACGAGTCGGGCGGCGGCGAATCCCACAGGCGCACACGCGGCAGCGAGGCCGATGCCCGCCCATCCGAGCGGTTCGGTCTCCAGGACCGAGCGCAGGAAGGGCACGTACAGTGCCGCGGCCGCCAGCAGGGCGGAGGCGAGGACCGACAGCGGGAGGAAGGGGTTGCTCCGGGTCAGCAGGCGGGCTCGCAGGCCCAGGGCGACGCCGAGCTGCGCGGCGAGCAGGGCGAGGAAGAGGACGCTCTGCCAGGCGAGGTCCAGCGCGCGGGCGGCGAGGCCCGCGCCGAGGGCGGCGGCCGTGACGACGGCGGCGAGGAGGAGCAGCCGCTGCCAGGCGCCTCCCCCGAGGATGTGCTGGTCAGGCGGGCGCGGAGGGCGAAGCATGACGCCGGGCGATGCCGGCTCGGCGCCCATGGCGACTCCCGTGAGGCCATGGGTGAGGAGGTTGATCCATAGGATCTGGCCCGCCCTCAGGGGCAGGGGCAGGCCGAGGAGCGGGCCGGTCAGCATGATCAGGATCTCCGCGGCGCCGCCGGCCATCCCGTAGACGAGGAAGCGGCGGATGTTGTCGTAGACGCGCCGCCCTTCCTCGACCGCCGCGACGACCGTCGAGAGCTCGTCGTCCGTGAGCACGAGGTCCGCCGCCTGTCGTGCGACCTCCGTGCCGCGCGCGCCCATGGCGACGCCGATGTCGGCCCGGTGCAGCGCGGGGCCGTCGTTGACCCCGTCGCCGGTCATGGCGGTGACCGCTCCCCTGGCTCTCCAGGCCTCGACGATGTCCAGTTTCTGCTGGGGGTCCGTGCGGGCGAAGACCCGGACCGAGGTGAGATCGGCGATCCGGCCCGCGGCCACGTCCGCCCCCGTGACGGCCCGGCCGCCCGTCTCCTCGTCGTCGGTCAGGAGCGCGACACGGGAGGCCACTGCCCGTGCGGTGGCGGGGTGGTCGCCGGTGATGAGGACGGGGGTGATGCCGGCGGCCCGGCAGGCGGCGAGGGTCGTGGCGGCGTGCGGCTTGGGCGGGTCGCTCAGCGCGACGAGACCGCGGAGCGTGAGGCCCGACTCCGCGGCCGCGACCGGGCTCGGCACGTCGTCCCGCAGGCCCGACGCGACGGCGAGCACGCGGTATCCGCGGGCGGCGAGGCGCGCGGCCTCCTGACGCGCCTCCGCCAGGAGGCCCGGGGCGTCGAGGAGTACGGCCGGGTCGAGTACGGCTTCGGGAGCCCCCTTGAGGCAGACGAGCAGTTTCCCGTCCCGCACGGCGTGCACGGTCGTCATGCGTTTGCGGAGGCTGTCGAAGGGCGCCTCCCCGATCCGGGGGTACGTCGCCGACAGCACACCTTGGTCCGGGCAGCCCGCCTTCGCCGCGGCCGCGAGCAGGGCGGCCTCCATGGGGTCGCCGAGAGCGGTCCAACGAGCGTCGGGCGTCGTGGAGTCCGGTGAGCGCAGGGCGGCGTCGTTGCACAGGGCGGTCGCGGTCAGCAGTTCTGCCAGGGGCTGCAGCTCGCGCTTGTCCGCCGGTCGGCCTTCGACCGTGATCTCGCCCTCGGGTTCGTATCCCATGCCGGTGAGTTCCGCGCGTAGGCGCGGCGTCCAGACGTGCTGGACCACCATGCGGCCTTCCGTCAGGGTGCCGGTCTTGTCGGTGGCGAGGACGGACACCGAGCCGAGCGTCTCCACGGCGGGCAGTCGCCGCACCAGGGCATGCCGGGCGACCATGCGGCGGGCGCCCAGCGCCAGGGCCAGCGTGACGACGGCGGGGAGTGATTCGGGGACCGCGGCCACGGCCAGGCTGATGGCCGTGACGGCCATCGTGCCGAGGGGGAGCCCGCGTACCAGGCCGAGGGCGAAGACCAGCGCGCACAGGGCGAGCGTCACGGCGGCCAGCACGCGGCCGAGGGCGGCGAGTCGGCGCTGCAGCGGCGTCGGCTCGCGCCGGTCGTCGAGGAGGGCGGCGATCCGGCCGAGGGCGCTGGAGGCGCCGGTCGCCGTGACGGCGGCCACGCCTCGCCCACGGACGACGACGGTGCCCGCACTCAGCGTGGCTCCCACCTCCCTGTCCACGGGCACCGATTCCCCTGTGAGCATGGACTCGTCCACGAGGAGGGCGGACGCCTCGGCGAGCTCGGCGTCAGCGGCGACTATGTCACCCTCGCCGAGGATGAGGACGTCTCCCGGGACGACCGCCGACGCCGAGACGTCGCGCACGGCGCCGTCGCGCCGCACGCGCGCGTGCGGGGCGCTCAGGGCCGAGAGGGCGGCGACGGCGGTCTCGGCCCGGATCTCCTGTGCCACGCCGACGGTCGTGTTCACCACGACGACCAGCGCGATGACGATCGCGTCGGCATGGTCACCGATCGCCAGGGTCAGGGCGACGGCTCCGAGGAGCACCATGATCAGCGGGTCACGGAGTTGAGCGAGGACGCGCGCGTGGAGCCGTACGGGCTTTCTCGCGGCCACCTCGTTGGGGCCCGTGTGGGCAAGTCGCCGGGCGGCCTCCGCCTCGGTGAGTCCGGCCACCTCCCTGACCGACGAGGGTGCCTGGTCCGCCGCTGAGGTCCTCATGGCGGGCTCACCCGGCGGGCACGGTGATCACCGGGCAGTGGGCACGGTGCAGCAGCCCGTGGACGACGGACCCGACGCGCATCCCCGTGTACCCGCCTCGGCCCCGGCGGCCGACGACCACGGCCAGGGCGTGCTCGGCGGCCCCCGCCAGCATCTCGACGGGCGAGCCGATCAGCACCTCGTGGGTGAGGCGGACGTCGGGGTACTCCTGTGCGTACCCGGCGGTGGTCTCCGAGAGGAGTCGGCGCTCCGTGTGGAACAGCGTGTCACCCGTGTGCACGGAGAAGACGGGCGGCTGCCAGACGGCGATGGCCCGCAGCGCGCTGTGCAGGAGGTCCGCTTCCTCGAAGGCCAGGGCCAGCGCGGTCCGCGAGGACTCGCTGCCGTCGAGGCCGACCACGAGGTACGGCTGGTCCTGAGTGCTGTGCTCCGCGTCTCCCACCACGACCACGGGGCAGGCCGCTCGTGCCGTGACCGGAACCACCAAGGAGCCGGCGCTCAGGAACTCCTCGGTCCGGCTGAGGTGCCGGGAGCCGAGCACCACCATGGCGGCCTCCCGAGACAGTCCGGCGAGCACCCCGGTCGGGACGCCGTCGATCACCGCGCTGGTGGCCCGTACGTCCGGCTGCCGGGCGTGCGCCCAGGCGACGGCGGCGCGCAAGGACTCGGTGCCGGCGCGCAGCTGAGCCGCGTGCCGAGGGGTGTCGTCGCGCCGGTGCGTGTCGTGCCGCGGTGGCGCGGCCACGACGAGGCGGAGTGCGAGACCGCGCCGCTGGGCCTCGTCGGCCGCCCAGGCCAGCGCGAGGTGCCAGCTCTTGACCGGGTCGATGCCCACGACGATGTCGTGTCGTTCGTTGATGCTGGTCATCATGTGCTCCCGTGTCCGGCGCCGTGCCGTGGGATGAGCTCCACCGGGCAGTGGGCGTGTTGCAGCAGGCTCAGCGTGGTTCGCCCGAGGGTCGGTCCGAGGTATCCGGGTGACCGCCGGCCGCCGACGACGAGAAGGCCGGCGTGGTGTGACGCGTCGACGAGAGCTCCGGGCACACTGCGGCTCCTCTCGCCGTCGGCGTGCAGGGTCAGCTCCGGGAACTCCTCCCGGACACGGTCGGCGAGCTCCGACACCGGGAGCAGATGGTCGCGGGCGTTCCGCTCCGCGCCGTTGCGAAGCACCACCCGCGCCCCGGCGCCCGGCCCCGCGCTCCGGACGTGCAGAAGCCGGAGGGGCACCTTGCGCAGCAGGGCCTCGCGGGCCGCCGCCCGGGCACAGCCCAGGTCGTTGTCGTCCCGTACCGCCGCGAGGACGGCGTCGGACACGGCGGGCTCGACTGCGCCGCGTACCACGACCACCGGCGTGGTGGCCGCCGCCACGGTCTCGAGACCGACCGAGCCGAGCAGAAGGGAGGAGAACCCGCCGAGGCCCCGGTGACCGACGACGATCGTGCCGCTCAGGGCGGCCGCACTCCGCAGACTTCCGGAGGGTGGGCCGTCGCTGAGTTCCTTGACGACGGTCAGCCCGGGGTGGAGCACGGTGACGGCCTCGGCGGTCTGGTCGAGCAGTGTCCGGCCGGCCCGTCGGCTGCGGTCGGTCTCGGCCGGGGAGAGGAACAGTGCGTCGCTGTCCGTGGCGTGGACCAGGCAGAGGCCGGTCCCCCGCAGCGTCGCCTCCTGTGCCGCCCAGGTCACCGCCGTCCGTGCGGACGGCGATCCGTCCACACCGACGACGACCCTGCCGAGGCCGGGACGGCCTGTGGTCGCTTCCATGCTCCCTCCTCACCTGCTCCGAGGGGACTGCTCCCACCCTCGCATCCGAGTCGGCGGGCCCCGAGGGCCGCTGGGGGCAAGGACGGGGCCCAAAGGTCCCACCACGCCCCCGGGGCCCGGCACGCGTGGGGTTCGAGTCCGTTCGGGCCCCCACCCTGGACCGTTCGGCCCTCGCAGACCCTCCACGGTCCGACGACTGTGGTGACACGGAGCAGCGCACCGGAACGGCACGCTCGTAGAGGAGGCGCGGCCATGAAGCGCATGAAGGTCGGCGACCTGATGACCGACAACGTGGTCTCGGCCGTCCCCGCCACCTCGTTCAAGGACGTGGCGAAGCTGCTCGCCGAGCACGACATCAGCGGAGTCCCCGTCCTGGACGAGGACGACCGTGTGCTCGGCGTCGTCTCCGAGAGCGACCTCCTCGCCCGCCGCGAGCCGGCCGTACGGGAGCTGATGACCGAGCCGGCGGTCACGGTGCACGCCGAGCAGTCGGTTGCGGACGCGGCCCGTCTGATGGTGCGCCGCGGAGTGGAGCGCCTTCCCGTCGTCGACGAGGAGGAGCGACTGGTGGGCATCGTGACCCGCCGTGATCTGCTCTGCGTCTTCCTCCGTCCGGACGCGGAGATACGGCACCGCATCCGTGAGGACGTCCTCAGCGCCGGCATGGGCCTGGCCGACCATGCGGTGGACGTACACGTCCTGGACGGCGTGGTGACGCTTGAGGGCGGCCTCCAGCGGAGCAGTCAGGCCCGGACGATCGTCGAGCTGAGTGAGCGGGTCGACGGCGTCGTCGCCGTCGTGGACCGGCTGACCACCATGGAGGACGACACCCGCCTCACCTCCCCGACCGACACTGCGCACGACCTCACCCGGTGACCGCACCAACAGGTGAAGTCAGGACGGAAGAACCGTGTCCCCCACCGCGCTGACCCGCACGCTCGTGTCCTCACTGGTCGAGGACGCCGTCACCGCACCGTCGATGCACAACGCACAGCCGTGGCGGTTCGTGCACCGGACGGATGCCGGCACCGTCGAGCTGTACGGCGACCCCGCTCGCGGAATGCCGCGCGAGGACCCCGACCGCCGCGGCCTCCATCTCGGCTGCGGCGCCGCCCTCTTCGGCCTGCGGGTCGCCGCCGCCCACCGTGGCCGGCACGCCGTGGTCCGTTTGCTGCCCGATCCCGAGGATCCCTGGCATCTCGCCGACGTCCGCCTGCCTGGAGCCGCCCTTGAACACGATGGCGAACTGGCCGCGCTCCGGCCCGCCCTGCGTGAGCGCCACACCAGCCGCTTCCCGTTCACCGAGGAGCGGATCCCCGCCGAAATCCTCGACGGACTCCGTTCCGCGGCGTTCCTGGAGGGGTGCCGGCTGACAGTGCCGGGCGCCTGGCACGCCGACACCGTGCTGGACCTCGTCCATGACTCCGAGCGGTTCGAGTCCGCGGACGCGGCGGTGCGCGAAGAGATCGCCGCCTGGATCCGCACCGGGGCGGCCGACGAGGGTGCCGAGACCGAGGGCATCCCCGAGTACGCCCTCGGACCGCGGCAGTACGACGTGACCTCCCCGGTCCGGGACTTCGACTCCCACCGCCTTGTTCCGGGTCGAGTCTCCGCACGCTTCGAGAAGAGCCCCCAGATCGCGCTGCTCGGCACGGTCGAGGACAATCCGGCGGAGTGGCTGAAGGCCGGCCAGGCGATGCAACGGGTGCTGCTCAGGGCCACCCTGGACGGGCTGTCCACCTCCCTCATGTCCCAGCCGCTCGAATGGCCCGAACTCCGCTCCGTCGCCAGGGACCCCGGGTCCACCACGGGCTACGTCCACATGGTGATCCGACTGGGGTACGGACCGCGAGGCCGGTCCACGCCCCGGCGGCCGGTCGGTCAAGTGCTCGCCTTCACGTGAGCCACCGCCCGCGGCCCTTGACTCACAGCCGGAACCAGCGCTCCTCCCCCGGTGCGACGGCGAACCGCCGTTCACCGGGCAGCACGACGGTCAGCGGACCCTGCGGGGAAACGGGGACCCGTACGGCCAGCCGCCCTGGCAGCACCCGCACGCGGACGCCACGATGGCCCTGGAAGCAGAGCGTGAAGGCGAACCGGGGGATCTCCGCCAGCGGCATCGGCGCCACCCGAAGCCCGTCCGGACCGGCCTCCAGGCCGGTGATCCCACGCTCGACGAAGTCGATCGTGCCCGCCATCGCCCCGAGGTGGATGCCTTCGCCGGTCGTCCCGCCCTGGACGTCGGCCACGTCGCCGAGCAGCGCTTCCTCGCAGTACTGCCAGGCGTCGGCGCCCTTCTGCCGGGCCAGCACCCAGCC
Organism: Streptomyces sp. NPDC037410; assembly: GCF_055602235.1. Taxonomy (NCBI): domain Bacteria; kingdom Bacillati; phylum Actinomycetota; class Actinomycetes; order Kitasatosporales; family Streptomycetaceae; genus Streptomyces; species Streptomyces sp. NPDC037410. The sequence goes on from NZ_JBVJWR010000031.1 coordinate 12,044, forward strand.
GTGGACGAGGCTGCTGAGCGTCGAGCCGTGGCTGGTGCGCCGCAGGTGGTACGCGACCGTCGCCTGCCACACCTCGTCGTCCAGCCGGTAACCGAGCCTGGCGAACAACCCGTAGAGCTCCTCCGCCCGGAAGAGGTAGCCGAGCATCAGAGTGTCGGCCTGCTTGGACGCCTGGTAGCGGTTGACCGTGTCGCCCTCGGCCTCCAGGATCCGGTCGAGCCTGCGGATGTCGCCGTACCGGGCCCGGTAGGCGTCCCAGTCGAGTTCCGCCAGGTCTCCGTATCCCTCGAACTGGCTCACCACACCCTGGTGGAAGGGCACGTACAGGCGGCGGGAGACGTCCTCCCAGCGGGCGAGTTCCTCGTCGTCGAGCGACAGCAGCTCCCGCAGCTCCGTCCGCCGGGCGTCGGGCAGATCAGTCAGCAGGTCGAGGCCGCGGGCAAGGACCCATGCCGCCGTCGCGTTGGTGTAGGCGTTGTCGTCGATGCCCGGGGTCGCGGCCCCCGGATAGGCGTCGTGGTACTCGTCCGGTCCCACGACCCCGGGGATGCGGTAGCGGCCGAGCGCGGGGTCGAACGTGGCGGCCCCGGACCAGTGGCGCGCGACTTCGAGGAGGATCTCCGCCCCGGCGGAGTGAAGGAATCCGCGGTCGCCGGTCGCCTGCGCGTACCGCCAGACGTTGTACGCGACGGCCGAGCCCACATGACGCTGAAGCCGTGAGTGGTCGGTCAGCCAGCGTCCTGAGCGCGGGTTGAGGTGCAGCTCCGGTGTCTCCTCCCGGCCCGAACTCGCGCTCTGCCACGGGTACATGGCGCCGACACCGCCCGCCCGGCGCGCCGCCGCGCGGGCGACCGGGAGTCGGCGGTGTCGGTAGAGAAGGAGAGATTTGGCCACCTCGGGAAAGTGGAGACCGAGGTACGGAAGGACGAACAACTCGTCCCAGAAGACGTGTCCCCGGTACGCCTCGCCGTGCAGGCCACGGGCGGGCACACCCGCGTCGAGTTCCGCCGTGTTCGGCGAGAGTGTCTGCAAGAGGTGGAAGAGGTGCAGTCGCAGGATGCGGCCCGCTTCTCCGGGCACGTGCAACTCGGCCTGCCCCCAAAGACGTTGCCAGGCCGCCTTGTGGAGGGAGAGAAGCAGCGGGAAGGTCGGAGCACGGGCGATGTCCTCACGTGCCGCGGCGAGGGGGTCGACAGCAGGTCGGTCCAGCGAGGTACGCAGCGCCAGCGTCTTCACGACCGTGGCGGAACCCCGGGGAGTCGCCGGGAGGCGGTACGTCTGGACCGTGGCGGTCCCCATCGCGGCCTCGTTGACGGGGCACAGGGGGTGGGTGACGGTGCGGACGGCCAGGGCGAGCCGGACGCCCGGATCGACCGTGCGGCAGCCGAGCCAGGCCACCCCGCCGGGGTCGAAGCCGGTCCGGTGGTCGGTGAGGTGACGGCCCTCGAGGTGGCGGTAGCGCGCGACGCCGGCGTTGGTGACGGCGCCGTCGAGGACGGACTCGACCTCGACGATCCCGTTCCAGCCGTAGGTCCGGAACAGGGTGTACTGCGCCGCGAGCCCGGGTTCTCCCATGTGCACGATCCGGGTGTGGGTGACGCGCAGTCCGTGTCCGTGGGCGTCCTGGAAGAACAGGCGCCGGGTGAGCACTCCCCCGCGCAGGTCGAGCTGCACGTCGTGGTGGCGCAGCTCCTCGGAGTCGGGCGTCAGCCAGTCGCCGGGCGGCCCCTCGTCGGGCAGGCAGCGGTAGCGCAGCAGCGTCCAGTGGGGCAGGTTGACGAGGTCTTCGTTCTCGACCCGTTCGCCCGCGACGACCGACGTGCGGCGGTCGTAGCAGCCGGCCAGGTAGGTTCCCGGGTAGTGCGTGGCGTCAGCGGTGCACTCGGGCGCCGAACCTCTGGTGGCGAAGCGACCGTTGCCGAGGGTGCAGAGGGCCTCGACCAGCCGCTCGCGTGCGGGGTCGTACCGGTCGTACGTCCAACTCCAGCCGGCGGTCACCGTCGCTCACCCCACACGCTCCGCACCAATGCCGTCAGGTCGGGGACCGTCAGATCGGCTCCCTGCGCCCGCAGCGAAGCCGCGGCGCGCCGGTCCGGAGTGCGGTCGAGGCCGACGACGAGGCCGAAGCCGCCTCGACGCGCCGCTCGGACCCCGGCCTCCGCGTCCTCGACGACGGCGGTGTCTGCCGGGGTGATGCCGAGGAGGCCGGCCGCGTGGAGGAAGATCGCCGGGTCCGGCTTGCCGGGAAGGCGGAGCCGGGCGGCGTCATCGCCGTCCACGATGAGCGCCAGGCGCCCGTCGAGACCGGATGCCGACAGCAGCGCCCTGGCGTGCCGGGAGGCCGACACGGCGGCGCACGGCACTCCTGCGGTGCGCCAGGCGTCGAGAGCCGGAGCGGCGTCCGCGTAGACGGGTACACCGTGGGCGTCGACCATGGCGGTGAAGATCTCTTCCTTGTGTGCGGCGACCGCCCAGACCGTGTCGCAACCAGGCGGATCGTCGGGGGCTCCGGGCCGGAGGCGAATGCCGCGGGAGGTCAGGAAGGCCTCGGCCCCGTCGTATCGGGACCTGCCGTCGACGAACCGGCGGTACTCGGCATCGGCATCGAAGAGCGGCTGCCGCTCTCCGTCGTGCGCCCGCGCGGAGAGGCAGGTGTCGAACGCGGTCTTCCAGGCGAGCGCGTGCAGCCGGGCGGAGTCCAGGAGCACACCGTCGGTGTCGAGCACGACACCGCTCGGCCTCGGAAAGCGTGGCGCCTGCCCGTTCACCGCGCCGCCTTCGGCGCCGGGCGGCCATCGGCCGCATGGGCCGATCGACCCCCTGCAAGGGCCTGTCGGACCCCTCCGGCCCATAGGGGCGGCGTGCGAGTCTGGAGACCGGCCCACACAGCGAAGGAGGGCTGACCATGTCCGAGGCAGCCCCGAACCCCGCTCCCACGACCCCGCGACCGGCTCTGCTCAGCTTCCTGGGCGGGGTGGGTACGGTCACCGGCAGCAAGTTCCTGGTCGAGAGCGACCATGCGCGGATCCTCCTCGACTGCGGTCTCTTCCAGGGTTTCGCGAACCTGCGGCGGCGCAACTGGGAGCGGTTCGCCCGTGACGCCGCCGACGTCGATGCCGTCGTCGTCACCCATGCGCACCTGGACCACTGCGGCTACCTGCCCCGTCTGGTCCGGCAGGGCTTCCGCGGGCCGATTCTGACGAGCGCCGCCACCGCCCGGCTGGCCGGGATCGTGCTGCGCGACAGCGCGCACCTCCAGATGGAGGCCGCCCGGCACGCGAACGAGCACGGCTGGTCCAAGCACCGTCCGGCCAAGCCGCTGTACGACGACTCCGACGTCGAGAAGACGCTGTCGTTCTTCGACCCGGTCCCGGTCGGCGCCGACGTGGAGATCACGGCCGGCATCAGGCTCAGGCTCCATCACGGCGGGCACATCCTCGGTTCGGCGTGGGCGCACCTGACCCTGGAGGACGGCCGCACCCTGGCCGCCTCCGGAGACCTGGGCCGGCCCGGTCATCCGCTGCTGCTGCCGCCGGAGCCGTTCTCGGGCGCCGACGTGCTGCTGATGGAGTCCACGTACGGCGACCGCCGTCACGACCAGGAGTCGGCGCGGTCGGAGTTCGCCGCCGTGATCGAGCGGACCCTCGCCCGGGACGGCACGGTCGTGATCCCCGCCTTCGCCATCGACCGGACCGAAGTCGTCCTGCACGAGCTGACCCGGCTGCGCGAGACGGGCGTCCTTCCCCCCTCGGTCCCCGTGTACGTGGACAGCCCCATGGCCCTGGCCGCGCTGGACGTGTACCGCGACGCCGTACGCGAGCGGTCCGCCGAGCTGCGGCCCGAGATCCTGGCCGAGGGCGAGGCCGCACTGAGTCCGGCGCCGTTCCTCGCCGCCCGCACGGTCCAGGAGTCCATCGACATCAACAGCACCCGCGGACCCGCCGTCATCGTCTCCTCGGCCGGCATGGCCACCGGCGGCCGCGTCCTGCACCACCTGCACCGGCTGCTGCCCGATCCGCGCAACGCCGTGGTCATCGTCGGCTTCGCCGCCGCCGGCACCCGCGCGCGGGACCTGGTGGACGGAGTGCGCACCCTGAAGATGTTCGGCGAGTACGTTCCCGTACGGGCCGAGGTCGCCGACGTCCCCCACTTCTCGGCCCACGCCGACGCGGAACAGATCATCGGCTGGCTGCGCGGCGCCCCTCCCCCGCACACCACCTACCTCGTCCACGGCGAACCGGCCGCGTCCGAAGCCCTGCGCGACCGCATCGACCACGAACTGGGCTGGACGGCCGTCGTACCCCGGTCCGGTGAGGCCGTCCTGGTCCGCTGACCGGGCCCTCCGGTCCCCCGGGTGTGCCCCGCGCGGCCCTCGCAGGGCGCGCCCGTAGCGCGGGACCCTGGGGGGAAGGGCTGGAGGACACCATGAGCACCACGAGGACGCTGCTGAACGAACTCGCCCCGGAGGCACGCGACCGGCTCCTGGAGCACTCCCGTCCAGTCCGCTTCCCCGTCGGCACACGCATCTTCCACGAGCGTCAGCACGCCGACCGCTTCTGGATCATCCAGACCGGCCGCGTCGAACTCGACACGCATGTCCCCGGCCGACAGAACGCCGTCGTGGACACGCTAGTGAGCGGAGCGCTCCTCGGCTGCTCCTGGATGGTGCCCCCGTACCACTGGCGCCTCGGCGCCACTGCGACGACCGACGTGATCGCCCTCGAGTTCGACGCGGAGGCCGTACGAGAGCTCTGCGTGCGGGACCCGTCCGTCGGTGAGGCCGTGTTCGCCCGCGTCGCCGCGACGATGGCGCGCCGACTCTTCTCGGCCCGCGACCGGCTGCTCGACGACATCAAGCCGCGCATCGGAACGGAACCGCTGGCCTACGCCCGGTGAAGCCGGCGCCCAGCGCCTATATCCCCCGCTGAGGAGAGAGCCATGACCGCCCAGCCGTTCACCGTCGCCGACGTGATGACCAAGAAGGTCGTCGCCGTGCTGCCCGGCGCGGAGTTCAAGGAGATCGTCACCACGATGGAGCGGTGGAAGGTGAGCGCCGTTCCCGTCGTCGAAGGAGAGAGCCGGGTCGTCGGCATCGTCTCCGAAGGAGACCTGATCCTCAAGGAAGAGCTCCATGACCACCGCCTCGGCCTCGTCGAACAGCTCCGCAGAGGTGACGCCACGGCCAAGGCCGGCTCCCGCCGGGCCGAAGACCTGATGACCTCGCCGGCCGTCACCGTCGCTCCCGAGTCGTCCCTGCCCCAGGCCGCCCGCTTGATGGCCGCCCACCACGTGAAGCGGCTGCCGGTCGTCGACGAGAGCGGCACGATCCAGGGCATCGTGAGCCGGTCCGACCTTCTCAAGGTGTTCCTCCGCCCTGACGAGAATCTCGCGGCCGAGGTGCGCCACGATGTGGTCGAGCACCTGTTCCCGCTCTCTCACCGTCTGGTCGAGGTCCGCGTCGATGCCGGTGTCGTGACCATGTCCGGCACGGTCCGCGACGCCGCGCTCATCCCGGTCGCGGCCCGCCTGGCCCGCGCCGTCGAAGGGGTGGTGGACGTACGGTGCGAGCTCACTGTTGATGCCGGGGCGTAGCCACGTCTTCGCGCCCCAGGCGCACGACCACACCTTCACCGAGGGGTGTCCACGCGCGCGGTTGTCCTGATCGTCGGCGACGATCGCTGCCGGCGCCGCCAGGCCCGTCGCAGTTCGTCCGTGCCCCACACCAGGACCGGGAAGGTAGCGACGAGCAGGACGACATCCAAGGGAAGGGCAGCGGTGCCGAAGAGGCGCTGCAACGGGGGCGCGTAGACGAGCGCGGCCGTGAAGGCGAGTTCGAAGGCGATGCCGGCGAGCAGCAGCGGGTTCGAGAACACCCCGATGGCACGGAGGGCGGCATGGTCGGTACGCGCTGCGAAGGCGGTGCCGACCTGGCAGGTGACGATGCCGGCGAAGGTGGCCGTGGTGGCCGTGACGTAGGCGTGGTGCAGGGGGCTGCCGGTTCCTGTCGGATCGCCGAGCTGCCAGCCCGCGCGCCAGAGCACGTAGACCTGCCGTTCCAGGGGGCTCGCCTCGCGCCGGGTGCGCTGGCTCAGGGCGGCGATCCGGCCCAGCTCGGTGTGATGCCCAGTGGCGAACACGACGGCCCGGGCCTGTCCTTCGACGCAGGTCGTCCCGCTGAACACGAGGTTCGGCTCCTCCAGGAGCGGGGCGCCGAGGAGCCCGGCGGCGGCCATCCGTTCGGCCGGTACGGACTCCCCCGTGAGCATCGAGAGGTCGACCTCGACCCCGCCCTCGGTGACGCGCGCGTCCGCCGGGACCTTGTCACCCTCCTCCAGGACGATCACGTCGCCCGGCACCAGTTCGCGGGCCTCCACCGTCATGGGCTTGCCGTCGCGTACGACGAGGGCGTGCTCGGGCAGGTAGCGCGCGAGGGTCTCGACGGCGCGCTCCGCCTGCCGTTCCTGGAGCAGCGCGAAGGCTGCGTTGACGGCGATGACCGCCAGGATCGCCCAGCCGAGCACCGCGAGGTCCGCGACGAAGGCGAGCGCGGCCGCCGCCCAGAGCAACAGGGCCAGGGGATGGATCAGTTGGCTGGTCAGCTCGCGTACGAACGAGGTCCGTGCCTTGCGCCGTACCTCGTTCGGTCCGTGGACGGCGAGGCGGCGGGCGGCCTCGCGTGCGGACAACCCGTCCGGCCCGGTCGCGAGTTCACGGCGCAGCCGGGGCAGAGGCTCGCTGGGGTCGAAGGGCAGTACCTCACCCGGTCCCGTGGTCTGCCGCTCGGCGGCACGGCCGCCCGCGCGGTCATTCATCGCCGGGCCCGGGGCCGCTGCGCCGCCGGAGGCGGCCGGACCAGACGGGCTCCACCTGCTCCCACTCATGCTCCCAGGCCGCGAGCCGGCGGCCTTCGGCGCGCCGTCGTACGAGGAAGAGAACACCCGCGCCGGACGCCGCGACAGCACCTGCCGCGGTGATGCCACCCGCGAGCGTGGTCAGCGCGCGCTCCGCGGTGCCACCCGGCGGGCGAGCGGGGGCACCACTGTCGTCCACCCAGACGGTCACGGTGCTGCCCAGCGGCGTCTGCGGAGGGACAGGGACGGTCCCGGACCGACGGACGTGGTCCGGGTATTCCCACGACGCCGGTGCGACGAACCGCAGGTGTGCGCCGAGGCGGGCGGCGACGGGCGGTTCCTCGGCCCGTCCTGTCGTGGTCGCCCGTACCTGGTGACGGTGGACGGCGAGTTCACGGTCGGCCCTGGATCCGGCGTTCCACAGCCTCCCGGCGGCGACCGCTCCGCAGATCACGGCGATCGCCAGGACGAGGATCAGGACGCGACGCCCGGCCGGTCCGTTCCCGGCCGAGGTGGGCTCGCGGCCCGACTGCTCGTGGTGCCTCATGTCGCGCCTCCGGGGTGGGACGGGCCCGCCCGAGGTCTCAGCGCGTAGTGCCGAGCTCGGTTCCGATGTGGTGTGCCCAGGCGCGGACCCGTTCCGGGTTCCGGAAGTCCCCGCCCTTCCCGTGACGGACCAGGGACCGGGCGATCGGACCTGACGTCTCGGCGGTCACAGCGCCGCCGAAGGTGACGTGCTCGCGCGCGCCGAGCTTCTTCATGCGGCGGGCGACGCCGGGCACGGGCGGGATGTCGTGCTGCTCGGCGGAGCTGTCCACAGGCCCGCTGCTGAACATCCAGACGGGTCGGCGGCGGAGCTGGTCGGCGTTGCGCCGGGCACACCGGCGGGCCGTGCCGTTCCAGCGCCCGGCGTAGAGGGCTCCGCCCAGGACGACTCCGTCGTAGCCGCTGACGTCACTGACGTCGTCGGCGGGCAGGACGACCGCGTCGAATCCGTCGGCCCGCAAGGTCTTCCCGATCTCGTCGGCGATCCCGGCGGTCGCGCCGTGCTTGCTGCCGTAGGCGACCAGGACGCGCTTGGCGTTCATGACGTCGCTCCCCTGCCTCCGCCGTCGGCGCGCCGTACCGGGATGGTCCGGCGGATCTCGGGCTTCTCCTCGGGCATCGGGATACGGACGGTGAGGATGCCGTCCTCGTACGAGGCATGGACGTCGTCGGCGGGGATCGCGGCCGGGAGCCGTACGGTCCTGCGGAAGGATCCGTAGCGGAACTCCGAGTGCTCCTTGTCCTCCGTGCTCTCGCTGTGCTCAGCGCTCACCGTGATGAGGTTGTCGTCGACGGTGATGCCGATGTCGTCCGGGTCCATTCCCGGCAGCTCGGCCCGCAGCACGTACCCGTCGTCATCCGTGGACACCTCCACCGGGATGGAGTGCGCGGCGGTACCGGGACGCCATCCGGGCAGCCCGGGGAACTCACGGTTGAACCAGTCGTTGAAGTCGGGGAAGAGGCTGCGCCTGCGTTCCACCTTGTCTCCGGTCATCGTTCCGCTCCTCGTCCGCGGGTCCCGAGATCAGCCTGGTGGGTGGATCAGGTCGTAGATCCGGGTTCGGCCCCCGAGAACCACCCTCCCGCCCCGCCCTCGCACGGCGCAGTGCCCAAAGGGGCTGTCGGGGAGGGCCGAATGGGCCGTATCGGGAAGGGACCGACCGGCCCACGTACCTCCACACCGCGCACTCACCGCCTCACGGGGCGAGGTCGCGGCGGCGCAGCAGCACGTGGGCGGCGAGGAACCCGGCGGCCCCCACGCCGACCAGTACCGCGAGGCTCGGCCAGAGGATCGCGCCCCGCGCGAGGGCGTCACCCGGGGTGTAGTAGTGGAACGGGCTGGCGTACCGCAGGGGTGCTGCCGGCTCCCAGGCGAGAGCGATGAAGTTGACGGCGAACCCGATCGCGCCGATCGCGATGACCGCCCCCAGGACCTCGGACCGTCGCCGTCCCGCCGCCGACACCGCGAGGGCGGGTCCTGTCACGCACAGGACGAACGCGTACCCCATGACCCCGGCCGCCACCACGCCCCCGAGGCCGACGTCCGCGTGGATGTCCGGTGAGAGTGCCACCCCGGCCGCGACGGTCAGGGTGCCGGCCGCGGTCAGCGCGGCGGAGGCGACGAGCAGTGCCGCGGTGCGCTCGGCCAGGAGCCGCGCACGGGTGACGGGCCGGACCATGACGAGCTCGATCGTGCCGGATTCCACGTCGGCGGCGACCGCGGCGGCGGCGAGGGAGCCGATCACGGTCAGCTGGAGGGCGATCCAGAACGGATGGACCAGTCCCGCGCCGAGCAGCCCGGGGTAGCTGGCGATCGAGACGTCCCCGCTGGAGCCGCTGAACGCCCGGTACGCCGACGGTGGTCCCTTGCCGCCGCCGGAGAAGAGCTGTCCGGGCGGGATCGTGTTGGTCACGACGACGATGAGCGTCTCGAAGGCCACCATGCCGATCACGAGAGCGGTGAGCATACGGCGTCGCCGGTGCAGGGCGAGCCACAACAGCGGCAGGCGGGCGTTCATGACGGTCCCTCGGCCGTACGGTCGTGGCCGCCGTCCCGATCGTGGCCGCCGTCCCGGTAGAGGTCGAGGAACGCCTCGTCGAGGCCCGCTTCCTCCACGGTGATGTCGGCGACGGGGAGGGCGAGCAGTTCACGCAGGGTGGCGGTGATGTCGCTCGGCGGGACGAGCAGTTCGGCGCGGTCGCCCTGCCACCGCGGATTCCAGCGGTCGGCGGCCCCGAGGCTCCGTGGAGCGTCGCCTCCGCCTGCGAGGGTGACCCTGATCCTTCTCGCCCGGGCCTCGCGCAGCGCGGCGACCCGCTCGACGGTGACGAGCCGGCCCTCGCGGATGATGGCGACCCGCCCGCAGGCTCGCTGCACCTCCGGCAGGACGTGACTGGAGAGCAGCACCGTGCGCCCGGCCGCGGCGGCCTCCGCCATGAGCTCGTAGAAGGTCTCCTGCACGAGTGGGTCGAGGCCCTCCGTCGGCTCGTCCAGTACGACGAGCCGGGGGTCGTGCTGGAGGGCCTGGACGAGCCCCAGCTTCTGCTTCATGCCCCGCGAATAGCCCAGGACGGGCCGTCGTAGGTCCCTGTCGGAGAGGTCGAGGCGCGCGCAGAGCTCCCGTCGGCGGGGCGACGGGGCGCCTTGCAGCGCGGTCAGCAGTTCGAGCGTCTCCTCTCCTGTGAGCTCGGGGTAGAAGCGCAGCTCACCGGGTAGGTAGCCGAGTTCGGGCGCGAGTCGCGGATGGTTCGCGACGGGATCGAGGCCGAGCACCCTCGCACGGCCCGCCGTGGGGCGCAGCAGCCCGGCGAGGCAGCGCAGGGTCGTGGTCTTCCCGGCCCCGTTGGGGCCGAGGAAACCGAAGACCTCCCCGGCCGCCACTGTCAGCGACAGCGAGTCGACGCCGAGGACCGATCCGTATCGTTTGGTCAGCCGGCTCAGTTCGATGGCGGGCGTCCCGCCCGTACGACCGGCACGTTCCGGCATGCGGTCACCTGTCCTCCGACGCGTACCGCTGCCCGTGTGGTCAGCGGCAGACCTTCTCGACGAAGCGGCCCACCCGTTCCTCCGGCAGATGCCTGGCGAGGCCCGCCTCGCTGATCATGCCGACCAGGCGATGGTCGTCGATCACGGGTACGCGGCGGATGTGGTGGTCCTGCATGGTGCGGAGCACCTGCTCGCTGTCGGCGTCCGCGTCGACCGTGACCGGCTTGCCTTGGGCAAGCAGTCCGGCCGTATGTGGTGGGGGTCCTTGCCCTTGGCGAGGCACTTCACCACGATGTCCCGGTCGGTGATGATGCCGTGGAGCCGGTTGTCCGGCCCACAGATGGGCAGCGCACCGACGTCATGGCCGTGTCCTCCTTTCCAGCCCCCCTGCTTGCGATCGGATCGGGCCGCCACGGTCAGAGAAAGACCGCGGACACCCGGACGGTGTGCACCGGACGCCGAGGACGCGTGCTCATAGCCGCGGGTCGTGGTGACATCCCGGGCCCCCAGGGCAGCCCTTCGCCCGTCGCCTCCCGGCGCTCGGACCGACGGAGCGGTGGCTCGGTGTCCCGGGAGGGACGGCGTCGTGTCCTGCGCGGCATGTTCACTCCCCTCGTCCGGGGCTCGCGTCGAGCGTCGCCTCCGCCTGGGCCACATGGCGTTTGACCGCCGCGAAACTGTCCGGTGCCACCGAGATCGAGTCGAGGCCTGCCTCGACGAGGAACGCGGTGAACGCCGGATCGTCGCTTGGCCGCTGCCCGCACAGGCCGACGGGGCGGCCGACGGTGTGGGCGCGGGCGGCGAGCGCCTGGATGCTGCGGACGACGGCCGGGTCACGTTCGTCGAAGACATGGGCGAGGGCTTCGGAGTCGCGGTCGACTCCGAGAGTGAGCTGGGTGAGGTCGTTGCTGCCGATGGAGAACCCGTCGAAGCGTTCCGCGAACTCCTCCGCCAGGATGATGTCGGCCGGTATCTCCGCCATGACGTAGACGCTCAGTCCGTTCTCGCCGCGCGCAAGGCCCTCCTCCGCCATCACGGCGAGCACCCGGTCGGCCTCGCCGAGGGTCCGGCAGAAGGGGATCACGACGACGACGTTGGTCAGTCCCATCACGTCTCGTACCCGCCTCAGCGCACGGCATTCGAGGGCGAATCCCTCGCGGTGGCCGTCGCTGCAGTACCGGCTCGCGCCGCGCCAGCCGATCATGGGGTTGGCCTCGTCCGGTGTCGTGCCGGCCCAGCTCCGTGAACGGTACGACCCGTTCCACGGGTCCCATGGTGTCTCCACGATTCTCACCGTGCCCTCAGTACGAGTGGTCTCGGTACGAGAGTGCTCTCAGTACGGGAGCGGGCGGCCGGACGGCGTCCGCAGGTCGAGGGGGCGGGGGCGGGGGGTCGGCTGGGGACGGCGGCTGATCCGGATCTGCTGCATCGAGCTCACCTCTCAGGGGATCCGGACCGCGGTCCGGGAGCCGGTCTCGTCCTCCCACTGTGCCGCCCGGGGCCGGGGCGCCCGAGTGCCGAGAGGGTCACCCCGTCGGGGCCGGTCGGTCCGCACGGGGCCGGGACCGATCGGCCCCGCCAGGGGTTCCGTTCGTCCTGCCCGCCTCGGGCAGGGGAACGGTGATCACGGGGCAGGCGGCGTGGCGCAGCAGGCCGTGGACCGTGGAGCCGAGCCGCATGCCGGAGTACCCTCCTCGACCCCTGCGGCCGACGACCACCGCCAGGGCCTCCCGGGAGGCATGGGCGAGTTCCTCGACGGGATGACCTCGCGTGATCACCTGCTCGATGGTGACGTCCGGGTAGCGTGCGGCGCAGCCGGCGACCGACTCGGCGAGCAGCCGACGGCGGTCGGCCAGGCCCTCGGCCTCGCCGTCGCGCGACAGCAGGGGCCGGGGCCACACCCAGACCGCCATGAGCCGTGCCTCGCGCAGGCTCGCTTCCGCCACGGCGAAGCCGACGGCGGCCCGGCAGTCCCTGCTGCCGTCGACGCCGACGACGATCAACGGCGGGTGGACAGCGATGTGCTCCGGCTCGCGGATCACGACGACGGGGCAGTCGGCGCGCGCGGCCAGCGGGACGGCCACCGAGCCCTCACTGAGGACCTCGGCGGCCCTGCCGAGCCGGCGCGAGCCCACCACGGCGAGCGCGGCGCCCCGTGTCCTGTCACGTAGCACGGTGGCCGGCAGTCCGTCGACGAGCTCCGTCATGGTCCACAGCCCGTCGTGCAGTTCCCGTACGAGGTCCTGCGAGTTGGCGAGCGCCGACTCCGCTCGGATGCGCAGGGAGCTCTGGTGGGCGAGCGCGTCGAAACGGAGGCGGTCGTGTACGGGTGGCACGGCGGCGACCAGGCGCAGTCGGGCACCTCTGCGTACGGCTTCGTCAGCGGCCCAGACCAGGGCGGGGACGGACAGCTCGCGGGGGTCGATCCCGATCAGGACGTCGCTCATGGCTCCTCGTCCCGTGTACGGCCGGCGGTGGGGACGATCTCCACCGGGCAGTGGGCGTGGTGGATCAGGGCGTGGGCAACGCGCCCCAGGGACGGCCCGACGCCCAGCGGGCGGCGGCCCCGGCCCCTGACGATCAGGTCGGTGCGGCTGCTCGCCTCGATGAGGATGCCGGGGGTGCTCGTGCCCGTCTCCACGTGGTGTCCGACGATCAGCAAGTCGCGGCCCGTTTCGCGTATCTCCTGGACCGTCTCGGAGCCGGCCCAGTAGGCCCACCGGTCGGTGCCGGCGGCGTGGACGAAGCGGAAGGGAAAGCCCCGGCGGTCGGCTTCGGCGACGGCCCAGAGCGCCGCGGAACGTGTGGAGGGGTATCCCTCGACTCCCACGACGACGTCGCCGAACTCCGGTCGGCCGGGGATCTCGCTGGTCATGGTCTCCTCCTCGCGATACGCCCCCGGGAAATCGCCCTCTCAGGCTCGCATCCGTTGGACCGTGCCCGGATGGGCCGTTCGGCCCCCACCGAGACCTGCACGGCCCCTTCTTCCGGAGGCGGGGCAGGGGGCCTGAAAGCGTTGCCGTACGGGGCCGGACGCCGACATGTCAGGAGTCGGAGGCGGACGGCACCCCGGGAGCGCCCTGGACCACGACGCGTCGTCCCGTCACCCGGCGAGGCGAGAGCAGCACGATCGTGTTCCGCCCGTCTCCGGCCCATGGCGCCGAGTACATCGCGCCTTCGAGCGTCCGGGCCGCATCCGGGTCGGACACCCTGCGCACGGGTCCGACGAGGAGGACACTCCAGCCCTGGCTGAAGGCCTCGTCCACGTGGCCCTCCTCGAAGGCGATCGCCGCGCCGGACTCCGCCGCGCGCGTGAGCGGCGCGTCGGCCGCGGTCATGAACAGGACCTCCCTGCCGACGACCTGGTAGTTCACGGGGAAGATCTCCGGCCCGTCGGGGCCGGTGACCGCGACACGGCCGACGCCATGGTCGTCGAGCAGCTCCCAGCATTCCGATGCGTCGATCTCGTCCATCCGGGCGTGATACCCGGCCCTACCCCTTCCGGGCGCGAAATCCGTGGCGTATCCGGTGAGGTCCTGGACCGTCGTGTCCAGTGCGTTCGCCAGCCGGACCAGGAACTCGATCGCGGGGGCGGGCAGCTGCTCTTCCAGGAGGGCGATGTAGCCCGGTGTGGATCCGGCGCGTGCGGCCACCTCCTCGCGGGACAGGCCGAGGCGGGTGCGCCTGGCCTCGACCCGGCGGCCGAGGTCGCTCATGTGGTGCCGGTCTGCGGGGTTCATCACAGGTCTCCCTCCGAGGCGACGGGGTCGTGCCGCGGAACGACGGCGACCGGGCACGCAGCATGGTGCAGAGCACGGTGGGCGACCCTGCCGAGCTCCAGGCCGACCATTCGGCCCTGGCGTCGCGCCCCGACGACCATCAGGTCGGCGGCGGCGGAGCGCTCGGTCAGCACCCGGTGGGCAAGGCCCTCGACCGTGCTTCTGCGCAGCCGTACGTGGGGGTACTCACTCGCCGTCGCCTCCAGGGCCTTGTCGAGGAGTTCCGAGGCTCGGTGCTCGAGGTGCGCGCTGGGCTCGCCGGCCAGCAGCGGGTGGTCGACGGGTCCGTGGGCCGGTCGTCGCCAGCTGCGTACGACGTCGAGTTCCGCGTCTCGTACGGCTGCCTCGCGGAAGGCGAACCGCACGGCCGGCGCGTCCACGTCGTGATCGCCGACGCCCAGCAGAATCCGCTGGTGGCGCGCCTCCAGGGCCTGCCGGTCCCCACGGACGACGACGACCGGGCCGTGAGCCCGGGCGGCGACGACGAGACCGACGGATCCGAGCAGGAGGTCGGCCAGCTCTCCCCGCCCTCGGGATCCGACGACCAGGAGCATGGCCTCCTGACCTGCGGTGAGCAGCGCCGTGGTCGCGTCCTCGGCGAGGACATCCGTCGTGACGGTGAGATCGGGCGAGCGGCGCCGGGCCCGTTCCGCCGCGATGCCGACGATGTTCTCCGCGAAGACCTGGCCCGACGGCCGGTCCGTGCTCCAGGCCGGTACCACTCCCTCGTACCGCTCCCACAGCGAGGCGTGCACGATACGCAGCGGCTGTCCGTGCCGTACTGCCTCGTCGACCGCCCAGTCCAGGGCCGTCAGGCTGCCGTCGGAACCGTCGACGCCTACCACCACGGGCGACTTCATCGTCCCCACCGCCTTCCACGGATGAGTGGGCCCGCTGCCACGCTCGCACCGGGCGCGGTGCCTCGATAGGGCCGGTCGGTCCCGGCCCCGGTCCGCACGGCCCGGACCGGACCCGCATCCGGAAGCACGGTCGGCGGCTGCGCGCAGACGCGACGGGAGAAAGGACCCATCCGCTTCTCGCGGATCCTGATTGCGCGGTGCGCGGTACGAGACCGCTGCTCCGCGTCCTCACGCGGGTCCTTCCTCACCTTCAGGCAACCACGCCGTGCCCTCGCATGCGAGGGCTGACCGGGCCCTTCCGGACCCCGTTCGGCCCTTCCCTCCCGGGGCCCGACGGCGCAGATTCGTGGTGACACGCACCCGTGCGACAGGACCTCGCAGGACCGGGCTATCAGAGGCCGTCATGAAGCATCCGCGTACCGTCGACGACGTGATGACGCACGGGTGGTGTCGGAGCGGACGTGCTCGGCAAGGTCCCGGGCGACGCCCAAGAGGGCACCGGCGGATCGACAGCGGTCCACCCGATGTCCGTTCCGCCCGCCACAGTTCCGCTGGGCGCCACGCTCGCGAGGGCCACCCGGCTGATGGAGCAGGGCCGTCTCAAGCGGCTTCCCGTGGTGGACGGCGGTGGACACCCCGTCGGAGTCGTCAGCCGCGGCGGCCCGCTGTGACCGCGCCCGCGGGCCCGGGTCACGCCTCCCGGCCGGACGGCGGGAAGTGCTGCACACGCGCGTCGGGGCCGGGGAAGACGAGCGTGACCCGTCCGGTGTCCGACCACCGCACGTCAAAGGGAGGAGTGCCGTCCTGGTGATGCAGACCGACGATCTCCCCGTCGCGCCCCTCGTCCCCGACGGTGGCGCCGCCGACGATCAGCCGGTCGCCGACGCGGGCCCACAGCCCTGCGCGGTACCCGTCCCGGCTGTGTCGTGTTCTGGTTCCGGTTCCGGTCATGGCCCTCTCCTCCCGGCACGAGCGCGTCCCGGCACGAGCGCGCGGACGCGGCGTCCTCCGAGACTGCACCGCCTTGTCTTCATCCTGCACGCCGGTCGGCCCGCCTCACAGGGGCCAACAGTCCCGGAAGGGGACCATTCGGCACTGCTGCCGGGCACGGCCCGCGCGGCACTGTGGGACGCACCGGGCCTCGCATCCCGTGAAGGGAGGAGCGTCATGCAGCACCGGCCCGTCTTCGAGGTGATGACGCACGACGTGGTCACCGGCGCTCCCACCACCGGGTTCGAGGACATCGCCCGGCTCCTCGCCGACCACGACATCTCGGCAGTCCCGCTCGTCGACGACGACCGGCGGCTGCTCGGCGTGGTGCCGGAGGCGGACGCGGGCGCGTCCATGCACGGAAGGAGCGGGTGATGCGTCACCGCAGGATCGGCCAGTTGATGACCCGTGAGGTGGTGAGTGTCCACGGCGACGCTCCGTTCAAGGAGATCGTGCGGGTGCTCTCACAGAACCGGGTGACCGCGGTGCCGGTGGTGGACGGAGCGAATCGCGTGATCGGTGTCGTGTCGGAGGCCGACCTGCTGCGCAAGACCGCCGACCAGGCCGCCGCACCGGGAGACCTGCCTGCCGTGCCGGGGTTCGAGGCGTGGGAGCGGGCGAAGGCCGAGGGCACGCGCGCGGAGGAGCTGATGTCGGCACCCGCCGTCTGCGCCCGGCCCGATTGGACCGTGGTGGAAGCCGCCCGGCTCATGGAGGTACAGGGCGTCAAGCGACTCCCCGTCGTCGAGGACAGCGACCGGCTGGTGGGCATCGTGAGCCGCCGCGACCTGCTGGGAGTCTTCCTCCGTGAGGACGACGACATCCGCCGCGAGATCACCGAGGACGTACTCGTCGGCACTCTCCGCCTCGATACGGCCGCCCTGACCGTCGAGGTGCGCAACGGGCGGGTGGAGCTCGGCGGCACCGTGGCGTACCGGGGCATGATCCCGGCGATCGAGCGCATGTGTGCGACGGTCGACGGCGTCGTCTCGGTCTCCCGCACCCGGCTGGGCTACGAGAACGATGACATCACATCAGGAGGTGGACGGTCATGACGCAGGGCATCGTGGTCGGCATCGACGGCACGAAGCAGGCCGACGCGGCCGCCGAGTGGGCGGCCGACGAGGCCATGCTTCGCGGCACCGGGGTGCGTCTGGTGCACGCGAGGGAACCGTGGCCGGAGTCCGTCGCCCCGTTCGCGGCACGGGCGTCCGAGGAGCCGTGGGCCGAGGAGCTGCTCGCCCGGACCGCCGAACGGCTGCGCGCGCGGCGCCCGGGGCTTTCGGTGACCGTCAGGTTCATCCCCTCGGGGCCGGTGCCGGGCCTCGTCGCGGCGGCCGAGGAGGGCGAGCTCCTGGTCCTGGGTTCGCGCGCGCTGAGCGGTGTGGCCGGCTATCTGGTGGGCTCGGTGGGACTGTCCGTGGCCGGTGTCGTCGACCGGCCCGTCGTCCTCGTACGAGACCATGGCGACGCCTCACCACGCCGCTCCGTCACGGTCGGGATCGACGCGCAGCAACCCGCCGATGCCGTCCTGCAGTTCGCGTTCGAGGCGGCCGCACGACGGCTCGGAGTCCTGCACGTCGTCCACGCACAACAGCTTCCGCTCTACGGCACGCTCGGACCGGCCATGGTGCCGGACGTCCGGCTCGCCGTGGCCCCCGAGATCGAGCGTTCCCTGGACGATCTCCTTGAGCCGTGGCGCGCCAAGTACTCCGATGTGACGGCCACCGCGCGCGTGGTGATCGGATCCGCCGGCCTGGAGCTGGTGCAGGCCTCCGGGGACGCGGACCTGGTGATCGTGGGCCGGCGCACTCGGCGTTCCACGCTGGGCGCCCACATCGGCAGTGTGGCCCACGCCGTACTGCACCACAGCCGCGCCCCTGTCGCCCTCGTGCCCCACGAGTGATCTGGGGCGCCGGTCAGTCGTCCGACTCGGCGGGCCGCAGCCGCACCGCCGTGACCTTGTACTCCGGGCACGAGGTCACGGTGTCGGCATGGTCCGACGTGAGGGAGTTGACGCCGTCGTCCGGGAAGTGGAACGCACAGAAGACCTGTCCCGGGGCGAGTTCGGACCCCACACGGGCAATGAGCCGTGCCCGTCCGTGACGGCTGTCGACGCGTACGGGGGTGCCGTCCCGCACCCCGTAGCGTGCGGCGTCCTCGGGGTGCAGGTCGAGACGCCCACGGGAGTCGAGCATGAGGTTCGCGCCGCGCCGAGTCATGCTGCCGGAGTTGTAGTGGGCCCAGCGGCGTCCCGTGACGAGCAGCAGTGGGTAGTCGGCGTCCGGTTCCTCGCCCGGCGGTAGATAGGGGGCGGCGGAGAGATGGGCCCGCCCGTCAGGGGTCGCGAACTCCTCGGCGTACAGGGTGGCTTCGCCGGGCCGGTCGGGCGAGGTGCAGGGCCAGGGCACGGCTCCCTCGCGATCGAGGCGCTCGTACGAGAGCCCGGCGAAGACGGGTGCGACCCGCCCGCACTCGGCGAGTGCCTCCGCAGGCGCGGGACAATCGAGATCGGCACCCATCGCGGTGGCGATGGCATGAACGACATCGAAGTCGGTACGGGCGGTGCCGGGCGGGCTGACCGCGGCGCGGACCCGCTGGAACCGGCGGTCGAAGTTGACGAAGGTCCCGTCCTTCTCCAGCCACGAGGCCACCGGCAGGACGACGTCCGCGTGCCGGGCGGTCTCGCTGAGGAACAGCTCGTTGACGACGACCAGCGGGCAGACGTCGAGGGCCTCGGCTACGCGCCGGCTGTCGGGGTCGGTTGCGCACACGTCCTCGCCGATGACCCACAAGGCCCGCAGCCGCCCCTCCCGGGCCGCCGTGAACATCTCCGGGATGCGCAGCCCGGGCGTCGGCGGCACCGGCCGGCCCCACACCGCCTCGGCGCGGGCGCGGGCCTCGGGGTCCGTGACCCGGCCATAGCCCGGAAGCAAGTCCGGCAGGGCCCCCATGTCGGAGGCGCCCTGGACGTTGTTCTGGCCGCGCAGGGGGCTGATGCCGAAGCCCCGTCCGGTGCCGCCCACGGCGCCGCGCAGGATGGGCAGGTTGGCCAGGGTGCGCACGCCGTCGGTGCCATGGAGATGCTCGGTGACACCGAGCCCGTAGACGACGGCGGGGCGCTCGGCCCGGCCGTAGTACCGGGCAGCCGTCCGGATGTCCTCGGCGGGGACGCCGGTGATCCCGGCGGCGCGTTCGGGCGGGTAGTCGGCCAGGAGCATGACGAGTTCGTCGAGCCCGATGGCGCGTTCGCGCAGGAACGCGGAGTCGGTCAGGCCCTCGGCCACGAGGACGTGGGCGAGACCGTGGAAGAGGGCGACGTTGGTGCCGGGACGAGGCCGCAGGTGGAGGTCGGCGTGACGGGCGAGGCCGACCGCTCGCGGGTCGGCGACGACCAGGGTTGCGCCGTCGAGGGCCCGTTGGAGGAGCCGCGCTCCGACGACGGGATGGGCCTCGACGGGGTTCGCTCCGACGACGAGAAGGCAGTCGGCGGTCTCCACGTCGTCGAAGGGGTCCGTCCCGCCGGCCCGCCCGAAGGACGCCGTGAGCCCGGCGGCGGAGGGCGCGTGGCAGAGGCGGGAGCAGTTGTCCACGTTGTTGGTGCCGATCACGGTCCGCAGGAACTTCTGGACCAGGTAGTTCTCCTCGTTGGTGGCGCGGGCCGAGGAGATCACGGCGACCGCGTCGGAACCGCCCTGGTCGACGGCGGCTCGCAGCCCGTCCGCGATGACACGGATCGCCGTCTCCCAGCTCACCGGGGTCAGAGTGCCGTCGCGGCGGAGCAGGGGCTCGGTGAGGCGCTCGGCCGAAGTGAGGTACCCGTACGAGAAACGGCCCTTCACGCACGCGTGCCCCCGGTTCACGGGCCCGTCCCGGGCAGGGAGGACCGCGGCCACGCGGTCGTCGCGGACGACGACGTCGAGAGTGCAGCCGACTCCGCAGTACCCGCACGTGGTGCGGACCCGGTCGGGATCCGGTCGCCGGGAGGTGAGCCCCTGGCCGGGCCCCGGCTGGGTGATCGCGCCGGTGGGGCAGGTGTCCACACAACCGCCACAGGCGACGCAGTCCGAATCCGCCCATGGCCCGCCTGTGCCGGGGGCCACTACCGTGTCGGAGCCGCGCCCGGTGAGGGTCAACGCGAACGTTCCCTGGACGTCGGCGCACATGCGGACGCAGCGCCCGCAGGCGATGCACAGGTCCCGGTCGAGCTGGACGTACGGATGACTGTCGTCACGACCACGCAGGGGGGACGCGGCGGCCGTGACCGGTTCGATCGCCAACCTCTCGCATGTTTCGGCGAGTTCGCTGGGAGCCCCCTCCGCGAGCGCGTGCGGCGGGAGTGCCGAGACGATGAGGGAGACGGCCTCCCGGCGCAGGTTCCGTACCTCTTCACCGGCGGTGTCGACCGTCATGCCCTGCGCGGCCGGCGTGACGCAGGCGGCGACGGTCCGGCCGTCGGCGTGGACGAGGCAGGTCCGGCAGGAGCCGGCCGGACGGAGGCGGTCGTCGTGGCAGAGGGTGGGCAGCTCGGCGCCGGCGGCCCGTGCCGCGTCGAGCAGCGTCGCTCCGGCTGGCAGCTCGACGGTGCGGCCGTCGACCTGAAGGTGCGTCACCGGTCCCACCCCGCCAGGGCCGTACCGTAGGCGCGAGCGAGACTGCGGACGGCCAGGGGGACTCGGCGGCCGAAGGCGCACAGGCTCGCTTCGGTCATCAGGCGGGCCATCGGCTCGTACGTCTCCCCGGGTGGACCGTCGGCACGGGCGAGGGCGAGCCCACGACTGCTGCCGACGCGGCACGGCGAGCAGGCGCCGCAGCTCTCCTCGGCGGCGAATTCCCAGGTGTGACGGAGCAGTTCGACCGGGTCGACGTCCGCGTCGAAGGCGACGATGCCGGCATGCCCGAGGGCGGCGCCGCGGCCCGCGAGCGCATGGGAGGTGAGCGGAACGTCGAGGGCGTCTCCGGCGAGGAAGCCGCCGAGGGGGCCGCCGATCTGGAGGGCGACGAGCTCCCGGCCCTCCTTGAGACCACCACCGATCCGGGTGACGATCTCCCGTACCGGTGTGCCGAGTTCCACCTCGTACGCGCCCGGGCGGGCGAACCGTTCGGACAGGCAGACCAGCTTCGTTCCGGTCTCGTCCGCTGTGCCGCGCCGGGCGTAGGCCGCACCCCCGTGCTGCACGATCCAGGGGACGGCGGCCAGGGTCTCCGCGTTGTTGACCACGGTGGGCGCGTCCCACAGGCCGTGATCGGTCGGATACGGAGGTCGCGGACGCGCGACACCGCGACGGCCCTCCAGGCGGGCGATGAGCGCGGTCTCCTCACCGGCCACGTAGGACCCGGCACCCTCGGCGACCTCGACGAACGGCCTCGGGCCGACCTCGTGGACCGAGGAGGCGAGGTCCCCCGCCGCGATGGCACGGCTCACCGCCTGGCGCAGACGGGCCGCCGCGTTCGGGTACTCCGAGCGAACGAGCACGGTGCCGCGCCGCGCCCGGCAGGCCAGGCACGCGAGGGCGAGACCGACGAGGACCCGCTCGGGGTCCTCCTCCAGGAGCAGTCTGTCAGCGTACGACCCGGGGTCGCCCTCGTCCCCGTTGGCGACGACGAACGCATCCCCCTTTCCCAGCGCGGCGCCCCACTTGGCCGCCACGGGGAATCCTGCGCCCCCACGCCCGCGCAGCCCGGAGGCCGCGACCCGCTCGCGCACGTCCTCGGGCCGAAGCCGGCTCACAGCGTGGCGCCACACGTCCCAGACGGGCTCGCCGGCCGCGATGCCCGCGAGCAGAACCGGCGCGCCTGTGGTGTCGGCGGCGGGGATGCCGGGTGCGTGTGGCTCCGTACGCCCGGCGAGCTGGTCGACGAGGTCGGGCCCCGCGCAGGGGCGCGTGCCGTCGAGGGCGGCGGGGCCCGCGTAGCAGTATCCGAGGCAGTGCACGGCCTGGAGCGAGGTGCGGCCCTCGGCGTCGACACGTCCGGCCGGCACGCCGAGTGCCTCCTCGACCTGCTCCAGGTGCCGTCCGCCGCCTGCGGCGAAGCACGCCGTCGCGGTGCACACGCGGACGTGCCGCTCGCCGTGCGGGGCGGCGAGATCCGCGTAGTACGTGGCGGCGCCAAGACCCGCGGCCGCTGGCAGGCCCGCTGCCGACGCAACCCGGGGCGCCCACGCTTCGGGCTCTTCGGCCGTGCCGGCCCTACCGCGCTCCAGCGCCGACGGCAGGAGCCCGCCGCGCCGGCCGTCCCGTGCGGCGAGCGCGCGGAACGCATCACCGGTCCCGCCCGGCCCTTCGGACATCCGATCGGCCATGCTCCCAGCGTGACGGGACGAGCCCCCACCCGCATCCCCGGCCGCGACCGCTTACGTCTCCCCGGTCCGCAATGCGCTCAAGGCGCCGACGGCACTCCTCCTCGATCTCGCCGCACGCCATCCGCTTGCCCAGGATCGGCTCGGCCGCGGCAGGCTCGGGACGCGCAGGCCGCCTCCTGCAGGGGCTGCGTGACGGCGTTCCACGAACGTCTGCGTTCGGAACACCCACTGGTGTGAATCAAGCGCGAGAGCCATCCGGAATGCATACTCCCCGGGGTATGTTGTCTGATGTACCCGCTGGGCGCAGCCAGCCTCACGGACCCGCTTCAGCGCCTCCGGGAACGGGGCTTCGAGGGTCACGGCCAATTCTGCCGTGCAACGTCGTGGTACGCACCACACTCGAAGGTGTCCTCGTGGAGGCCATGGACCCCGCCCTGTTGGTCCAGGTCACCGGACGGCCGGAACTGGCTCCGGTGGCCAGGGAGGCCGTCGAGCGCCTGACCAGGGCCCTGGCCGCATCGAAGGACTGAGAGCGGGCACGGTTCCGGGCGTCCGTGCCCTTCGCTGTGCGAGCTGGATCGTCGCGCCCGCTTGCCGGGCCACGAACCCCCGTCGCCTTCCGCACTCGGGCGGCAGCGCGGCGTCCCAGGCGTGTCGAGTCCACCGCAGACCACGCATCCGATGCCTGAGCATGGTCCGTACCCGCTCACGGACAGCGCGCACGGGAACCGGCCTTCGTATGACGATGGCCCGGGGCGTACCACTCTGAACCGACGTACCTAGGCTCTCTCTTCGACGTCATGCGTCTCCTCTCGGCGCGGCGGCAGCCAGAGAGTGAAGCGGGTACGGCCGGGTCGGCTGGTGACCGTCGCGTGGCCGCCGTGGGCGTGGATCACGGCGTCCACGATGGCGAGGCCGAGCCCGGTCGAACCGGTCGAGCGGGAGCGCGAGGAGTCGCCCCGGGTGAATCGCCGGAAGACGCCGGGCACCAGCTCGGGGGGAATGCCGGGGCCGTCGTCCGTGACGCTGAGGGTGACGCCGTCGGCGTCTGCGGCGAGGGCGACCGTGACGCGGGTGCCGTCCGGGGTGTGCCCTCCGGCGTTCGCGAGGAGGTTGGCGAGGACCTGGCGCAGGCGGTCGTCGTCACCGGTGACGTGGACGGGCTCCTCCGGGAGGTCCAGCTCCCAGTGGTGCAGGGGGTGCCGGGCGAGCGCGTCCGCCGCGGTGTCGAGCACCACGCGGGTCAGGTCCACCGCATCCCGGCGCAGGCTGCGGCCCGCGTCCAGCCGGGCCAGTAGCAGGAGTTCGTCCACCAGGAGGCTCATGCGGCGGGACTCGGCGTCGATGCGTTCCAGGGCGTGCCGGACGTCGTCGGGCAGGGTGTCACCGTGGCTGCGCAGGGCGAGTTCTGCGCGGGCCCGTACGGTGGCCACGGGAGTACGCAGTTCGTGTCCGGCGTCGGCGGCGAAGGTACGCAGCCGTTCCTCGACGACGTGGCGGCGGTCCAGGGCGTCGCCGACATGGCCGAGCATCCGGTTGAACGCACCGGTCAACCGCCCCACCTCGGACTCCGGCCGGGTACCGGGCAGCGGTGTCGGCATGGCGACCTGCCCCGAAGCGAGCGGGAGCCGGGTCACATGGTCGGCGGTCGCGGCCAGGGATTCGAGAGGGCGCAGGGAAAGCCGGATCCAGGCGGCGGCCGACACGCCGGCCGCGGTGAGGACCACCGCGAACACGACCGTCTCCACGGCCGCGAGCCGCTCCACCGTCTCCTCGACGGGGTGCAGGGGCAGTCCCGACAGCAGGACGTCTCCGTCGTCGCCGGTCCAGGCGGCGACCCGGTACGCGCCGAGGGAGGCGAGACGCAGGGTACGGGGCCGGGCATCCGCCGGAAGGGCTGCGAGCGCCCGCGCGTCGTCGGCCGTGAGCGGCACCTTGATGTCGCTGGTGCCGCGTACCACGGCGGCCTGTTCGACCCGGCCTCCCAGCAGCCGGGCGCCGAATGTCCCGTCGGCCTGGCCTCGGGTGTCGCCCCGGTTGTCGGCGTCGGGCCGGTTCTCGTGCTCAAGGCTGACCGCGAACCGGCCACCGGCCTCCGCGATCTGTTGGTCGAGACGGCTGACCAGGAAACCGCGCAGCGCGAGCACGGTGACCAGGCCGACGGTGACACAGGCGAGGGCGAGGAGAGCGACGAGTCCGGTGGTGAGCCGGGCACGGAGCGAGTGCGGCCACCGGGGCCGGACACGCGGCAGGCGGATCGGCGACGACGGGGCACGCGACGGGCGTGGGGGGCGTTGCGTCGTCATCGCCGCTCGGGGCGGAGCACGTAACCGACTCCGCGCACGGTGTGGATGAGCGGGGAGCGGCCGGCGTCGATCTTCTTGCGGAGATAGCTGATGTACAGCTCGACCACATGGGCGCGCCCGCCGAAGTCGTACCGCCAGACGTGTTCCAGGATCTGCTGCTTGGAGAGCACGCGGCGCGGATTGCGCAGGAGGTAGCGCAGCAGCTCGAACTCGGTGCGGGAGAGGTCGACCGGTGTTCCGCCCCGCGTGACCTCGTGGCCCTCCTCGTCCATGACGAGGTCGGCGATGCTCAGGCGCGGGCCGCCACCCTGCGTGGCGTCGGCGAGTCCGGCGCGGCGCAACAGTCCCCGGAGCCGGGCGAGCACCTCTTCCAGGCTGAACGGTTTGGTGACGTAGTCGTCGGCGCCGGCGGTGATCCCGGCGATCCGGTCCTCGACGGCGTCGCGCGCGGTCAGGAAGAGGACACACAGGTCGGGGCGGGCCGCGCGCAGCCGGGTCAGCACGTGGGGTCCGTCGTGGTCCGGCAGCATCCAGTCGAGGACCACCGCGTCCGGGCCGAAGTCGTCGGCGGACGCGAAGGCCTCGGTGGCCGTGCCCGCGGTGCGCACCTCCCAGCCCTCGGCGCGCAGGGCTGCGGCCAGCACTTCGGTGAGGTCCTGCTCGTCGTCGACGACCAGCACCCGGGGCCTGGTGCCGTCGGAGCGGCGCACCTCGGTGCGCGGCGATGGGTTCATGGTCCTCCCAGGATGCCGGACGGCGCCGGGTCGGTGATCCGCCCGTGGCTCTGAGTTTCCTCTGAACGAGTCCTCGGCGCCCGCCCGTGTTCCACCTGGTCCGGGGTGGATCCGGGGTGGGCTGCCAGGCCCCGCGTGGGGCCGGGTTCAGAAGGTCCTCACAGGATCGCGGACCACAGTGGGCGGGGCCTGAGCGTCACGGACCTGAGGCGAGAGACCGGGTGCCACCAGTCCGAAGGCGAGGAAGCGGATGATCACGGAAGTCGCACGGCCGGGTGGCCGACACCGCGTCGGCCGAACCGCCGGATCGGCGACTGTCATGGTGGGAGCCGTCCAGGTGATGTCTTGGGCCGGGGCGGCGGCCGTGCTCGCCCTGTGGTGGGTGGACACGGCATCGGTGGTGGGACCGGCAGGCTGGTTCACCGGAGCGGGCCGGATCACCGGCCTGCTCGCCGGCTACGCCTGCGCGCTGCTGGTGATCCTCATGGCACGGGTACCGCTCCTTGACCGGACGGTGGGCACCGATCGGCTGGCCCGCTGGCACGCGGCGGCGGGCCGCTACACCATCGGCCTGACGCTGACCCACACGGTGCTGATCGTCGAGGGCTACGCGCTCACCGGCCGGACGGACCCTGTCACCGAGGGCGTCCGGGTGGTTCTGCACTATCCGGACATGCTCAAGGCGACCGGCGCACTGCTGCTCCTGCTGGTGACGGCGGCGGTCTCGGCGCGCGCCGCCCGGCGCCGGCTGAGCCACGAGACCTGGTACTACCTCCACCTGCTCACGTACGCGGCGGTGTTCCTCGCCTTCGGACACCAGATCGCGAACGGCGCGGACTTCGACCGGCCGGCGGTACGGGCCGCTTGGTACGCGCTGTACGTGGGGGCCGCGGCGCTCATCGTCTGGTTCCGGATGCTCACGCCGCTGCGGCTGTCGCGGCGGCACGGACTGCGTGTCGCGGACGTCCGGCGGGAGTCCCCGGGAGTGGTGTCGGTGCTGATCACCGGCGAGCACTTGGAGGAGCTCACCGTCCGCCCCGGGCAGTTCCTCCGCTGGCGGTTCCTGTCCCCCGGGCTGTGGTGGACCGCCTCGCCGTACTCGGTGTCCGCCGTCCCCGACGGGCGGAGCCTGCGGATCACGGTGAAGGCCGTGGGCGGCCACAGCGCCGCGCTCGCCGCGCTGCGCCCCGGCACCCGCGTATGGGCCGAGGGACCGTACGGGGCGCTCACCGCGGACCGGGCCGGGGGACGTCCGACGCTGCTGTTGGCGGCCGGAGTGGGCATCACCCCCTTGCGTACGCTGTTCGAAACGCTGCCGGAGGATCCGGTGCTGATCCACTGGGCCCGGAGGCCCGAGGACCTGGTCCTGAGACACGAGATCGACACCGTCGCGGCGCTGCGCGGCACGCGCGTGTACTACTCGGTGAGCCACCCGGCCGGCTACCGGCTGTCGTTGGACGCCGGGACGCTCCGCGGACTGGTGCCGGACGTCGCTCGGCGGGTCTGTTATCTGTGCGGTCCACCCGAGTGGACCGCGGCGGCGGAGGAGGCGCTGCGCGCGGCGGGTGTTCCCGCCCGACGGATCCACCACGAGTCCTTCGCCTTCTGAGCCCGCCACGTCAGACCGGCCCGCCGATTCCGATGCCTGTTCCGCCGACCGACCCCGAGGGGGCCTCCGATGCGCCGTTCGCTGCTCTCCGTCGCCGTGACCGTGGCCGCGATCTGCTCCCTGCTCGCCTTGAAACCACACCATCCGGCCGCTCCGCCGGTCTCCGCCGCCCCGACCGGACCTGGATCGCCCGGTGCGGGGTCCGGGACGCCGGCCTCCGGCACGTACACCGGGGACACCATCGACACCCGGTACGGGCCGGTGCAGGTTCGCGTCACGATCAGCGGTGGGCGGCTCACCGAGGTCGTGGCGCTCAGGACCCCTTCGGAGAACGGACGCGACCGGGAGATCGCCGGCTATGCGGTGCCGATGCTCACCGGCGAAGCGCTGACCGCGCAGAGCGCGCACATCGACACCGTGTCGGGAGCCACGTACACGAGCGAGGGCTACGTCCAGTCTCTCCAGAGCGCGCTGGACCAGGCCCATGGGTGACCAGGCCGATACCTCTCCGTTTCCGTGGCGGCACGTCGAACCGGTGATGGGCACCGTGTTCTCGTTCGCGCTGCGCCACCGCCCGACGCCGACACTACGGACCGCGCTGGACGAGGCCGTCGCCCTGCTCCACGAGGCCGACCGGGTGTTCTCCCCGTTCCTGCCGGACAGCGCCGTGAGCCGACTACGACGCGGCGAGCTGGGCCGGGCTGACGCCCCGCCCGAGGTTCGCCGGGTGCTGGAGTTGTGCGAGCGGGCGCACAGCCGTACCCGGGGAGCCTTCGACGCCTGGGCGGACGGCCGCCTGGATCCGTGCGGTCTGGTGAAGGGCTGGGCCGCCGAGCGGGCGTGGCGGGTGCTGCGGGAGGCAGGCGCCACCGACGTGTGCGTGAACGCGGGCGGGGACGTGCGGGTGGGCGGCGCGCCCGGACCGGCGGGACTCTGGCGCATCGGCGTCGCGGATCCCCGCCGGCCAGGGCGGCTGCTGGCAGTGGTGGCGGGGCGTGATCACGCGGTCGCCACCTCGGGGACGTCGGAGCGCGGCGCGCACATCACCGACCCGCGCACCCGGACCCCGGCCACCGCTCTGCTGGCGGCGACCGTGACCGGCCCGGAACTGTTGTGGGCCGATGTGTACGCGACGGCGGCGATGGTTCTGGGCGCCGAGGAGGCCCATCGGTGGATCGCCGCCATGCCCGGGTACGCCCTGCTCACCGTCACCACGGACGGCGAGGCGCGGGCGTCCGCCGACTTCCCTTTCGCACCGCCCGAGTAGGAGCGGAGCCGTCTCGGCGGTCGTCACCATCGCCGACCTGCCGACCGAGGCCGCGACCATCCCGCGCGAGCACGTGCTCGCCGAACTCGGATACACCGGAGCGATCGACCAGGACGGCTGGGACGCGGCGACGGCCACCGCCACTCTCACCGCCGAGGTGTTCCCGTTCGTGGCCGCCACGCTCGGCGCGATCGTAGGCGTTGACTCCGTACAGCTCGGAGCAGACGACCACCGCACCCCGCACCTCACCCACCGGACGGTGTAGGTACGCCTCGATGCCGCCCGCTTTGCCGAGCGTCTCCCACTGGCCAGTCATCAGATCCCCCCACGCCCCTATTGCTCAATGCTGCCTGAACCAGAGGCTCGAGATCGCCCAGAGCCTGGTCACGGGGTTCGGCTGACGCTTACGCGAAGGTCGCGCGGGGCGACAGCCATTGGGGGGATTCGCAGACGGAGCAGGTGGGGTCAGTCCCAGACCAGATTGAGGGAGCGTTCGAAATTGGCGTATCCGGCGCGGGAGAAGGCTTGCGCCATGGGGATATTGCCGAGGTCCGTCGATGCCCTGATCCGGTCGACGCCCTCGCCGGCCAGGATGCGGGTGCCCTCGGCGAGGATCTCGTCGATGTAGCCGTTGCCGCGGTGTGCGGGCAGGACACCGAGGTACGCGATGATCGGGTGGTAGCTGTTGCGGGCCGGGACCACGAAGCCCACTGGACCGCCGCCGTCGGCCAGTTCGGCGATGCGCCACCACTTGTGCGGGCTCTTGAAGTTGGCGAACTCGCCGTCGTAGTGCCGTTCGGCCGCCTCGCGCGGGGTCAGTCCGGATGCCAGGTCAGCCTGACCGTGGGCGTCGAGGGTGCCCTCCATGACCGGGGCCATCAGGGCGAGGAGGTCCTCGCGGTCGACCACCGGCCGGAAGACGAGACGTTCCCTGAGTTCCGGGAGCAGGGACGAGGGGGTCCACTGCAGCCGCAGTCGTTCGACCAGGAGCCGTGCGCCCGTGCTCTCCAGCACGCGCGTGCGGGATTCGACCACCTCGCGGGCTGCGGGGTCCTCATGCCAGTTGGGCGGGACGAAGCGGCCGTACTCCGGCAGCTTCGCGCCCGCCGGGAAGACGCTCGCCGTCGCCGTCCTGAACAGCCGCAGGCCGATCTCGTCGCGGTCGGCCCTGGGCAGCGTGTCGTCGATGTCGAAGAAGTCGAACTGCAGCGGCATGTCACCGCCCGGGGTCGTCCACCAAGCGAGCCGGGCGAGGAGACGGTCGCCGTCCAGGGCCACCCAGGTCCACTCGGGGCGGCGGCATCCGTTGGCGAAGTCGTCGGTCAGTTCGTGGTCGAGGACGTAGGAGAGCCGACAGAAGAGGTCGATCTCCTCGGGGCCGGTCAGAGGTCGGTAGCTCACCGATGTCGGTATCAAGTCAACTCCTGTGAAAGGGTCTGGCGTTGGGGATCATATGGTCGTGCTGCTCAGGCGCTCCGGGCGTCCGGGCAGAGGGTGGCAAGGGCCACCCGCTGTTCAGGCCGATTCGAGGACCGGGCGGATTTCGAGCGCCTCCGGGGTGGGAAAGCCGCTGGCCAGCTCGATCGCCTCGGCATGGTCGGCCACCTCCAGCACGAACCAGCCGCCGAGGGTCTCCTCGCCGCTGTGCACGGGCCCCTCGGTCACCGCCACGGATCCCTCCGCCGTCTTGCGCACGGTGACAGGGCCCTGGTACTCGGTGTCGAGGGCGTCGCCGCCCACCAGCTTGCCCGCTGCCGCGAGCTCACCGATCCACGTCTCGTACGCCGTTCGGTAGGCGTCGCGGTCGGCCTGGATCCGGGCGCGTGACGCGTGTGTCTCGAAGATCACGAGGGCGTATTTCATAAGGTGCTCCTCTGTTCGGTGTTCCTGGTGGTGCTGCCGGTTCTGGTGGTGGTCGGTTCGATGCGGGCCAGTGCGCCTGTCTCCAGGGCCGTCCACAGGGCGCCGTCCGGGCCCACCGTGATCCCGTGCGGCTCGGAGGCCGGGGTGGGCAGGTCGTGGACGGTGATCGTGCCGTCGGAGGTGATCGAGCCGACGCGGTTGCCACCCCACTCGGTGAACCACGCGGTGCCGTCGGCGTCGGTGGTGACGGCATGCGGCCTGGCCGAGCGGTCGGGCAACGGGTACTCGGTGATCCGGCCGTCGGGCGCGCGGCGACCGATCTGGCTGGCCGCGATCTCGGTGAACCAGACGCCGCCGTCCGGCCCCGCGGCGATACCCACCGGCGCAGCCGCCTCGGTGGGCAGCTCATGGACCGTGACGCAGCCGTCCATGCCGATGCGGCCGATGGCGTTGGCCTGGTTCAACGTGAACCACATCGCGTCCCCGGCCGCGGCGATCGCCGAGGGGAACGCGCCGGTGCACGGCAGCGGGTACTCCGTGACCGACCCGTCGACGGTGAGACGGCCGATGCGGTCGGCGGCGGTCTCGGTGAACCACAGCGCGCCGTCCGGCCCCGCGGCGATACCGAAGGGACCGCACCGCGCGGTCGGCAGCGCGAACTCCGTCACCTCGCCGGCCGTCGTGATACGGCCGATCCGGTGAGCCCGGTACTCGGTGAACCACAGAGCGCGGTCCGGCCCGTTGCTGATGACCGTCGGGCCGCTGTCCGGGGCGAGCTGATGACTGGTCGGATCCTGTCCGGGGACGAGCCGGCCGATCCGGCCGCTGTGCACCATGGTGAACCACAACGCACCGTCCGGTCCCGTGGTGAGCGCGTACGGGCCGCTGTCGCGACCGGACACCGCGTACTCCTCGACGCCCCGGGTCGTCACTGCTGCTCCAGACCCTCGGCGGCGGCGATGCGCGCGATGTCCCGCGGGGAACCGGACATGATGACGCGGGCGTGCGCCGTCACCAGCTCGACGGGCCAGTCCCACCAGGCGGCGCGCACGAGTCGTTCGATGTCGACGTCTTCGAAGCGCTTCCTGATCGTTCTGGCCGGGTTCCCGCCCACGATGGTGTACGGCGGGACGTCGGCGGTGACCATCGAGCCGGCCGCGATCACCGCGCCGTCGCCGATCCGTACTCCCGGCATCACGGTGGCTCCGTATCCGAACCACACGTCGTTGCCGACCACGGTGTCCCCGCGGCTGGACATGCCGGTGACGATGTCGAGAGTCTGCTCGGCCCACTGACCGCCGAACATGGTGAAGGGAAAGGTGGACACTCCCATCGACGGGTGGTCGGCGCCCGCCATCAAAAACCTGGTGCCCGCGGCGATCGCGCAGTACTTGCCGATGATCAGCCGTTCCGGACCGTAGGCGTAGAGCACACGGCGCTGCACGAAGTCGGTCGCGCCGTCCGGGTCGTCGTAGTAGGTGAAGTCACCTGCCACGACGTTGGTCCCGGCGACCAGTGGCTTGAGGAAGACGACTCGCTCGTGGGCGGGCAGCGGATGGAGGGTGGCCGGGTCAGGTGTCCGGCCGGCGCTCGGGTCAGATGTCACGCGGGAATCTCTCCGTGGGGGTTCGTGCGCGGCGGGCAAAGCCCTGGGCGGCGAGGATCCAGGCCGATGAGGCAACCGCCTCCCGCGCGGTCCATGACTTTCGGGCCGTCAGCTGAAGGGAGCGGGTCGATTCAGCAGTCTCGTACGGTTCATGTCGCCACCTGCGGAAGGCGGCTCCGTGTGCGGTAACCAGCATGCGTAGCGAGAAGCCCGGGAGCAACGGCCGATCTTGTTAGGATCGTTAACCCAGAGGTTCACGAATTCGGGGTCACGAGGGGACCGGGACGGAATGGAACTGCGGGACATAGAGATCTTCCTGACGCTCGCGGAGGAGCTCCACTTCGGCCGCAGCGCCGAACGCCTGCATGTCTCCCCAGCCCGTGTCAGCCAGGCGATCAAGAAGCAGGAACGCCTCATCGGCGCTCCGCTCTTCGAGCGGACCAGCCGCCACGTGCGGATGACCCCCGTCGGAGAGGTGCTGCTCCAGCGGGTGAAGCCGGCATACGAGGGCATCCAGGAAGCCATCGCGGAGGTGACCACGATCGCCCGCCGCTCGGCCGGCACACTGACGCTGGGGGTCATGGGTGCTCAGATGCACGACATGCGCCCGGTTC
Organism: Streptomyces sp. NPDC037410; assembly: GCF_055602235.1. NCBI lineage: Bacteria > Bacillati > Actinomycetota > Actinomycetes > Kitasatosporales > Streptomycetaceae > Streptomyces > Streptomyces sp. NPDC037410. The sequence continues at coordinate 44,359 of NZ_JBVJWR010000031.1, forward strand.
TGAGCCGCTTCCGGGCCCGGCACCCGTCCGTCGAACTCCGCTTCAGGGAAGTGTTCTTCAGCGATCCGTTCGGAGCCTTGCGGGCGGGTGAGGTCGACGCGGTCACCACCTGGCTGCCGGTTCGCGAGCCGGACCTGACCGTCGGCGTGGTGCTGCGCGAGGAACCGCTCCACTTGATGGTGGCCCGGGACCACCCGCTCGCCCGGCAGGAGTCGGTGAGCATGGAGGTGCTCGGCGACCACGTCGTACCCCGACTGGACGGCCCTCTTCCGGCCTACTGGGAGAGCGCCGTCCTACCGGCCCGCACACCGGCTGGACGCCCTGTCCGCCGCGGCCCGGCCGCCTCCACCTTCTACGAGATCCTTGCCCTCGTCGCGGCAGGCGACGCGGTGTGCGCCGTCCCCGACGAGGGACGGCGCTACCACGCGCAACCCGACATCGCCTTCCTCCCCCTCCACGATGCCCCGCCCGTCCAGTGGGCCCTCATCTGGCGCACCGACCGGGCGACCCCACTGGTGCACGCACTCGCCGAGGCGGCGACGGACTGCGGAGACTCAACGACGCGCTAGGGGGCGTGCCGGGCGGCGCCTGGCTCGGCGCTCCCGCACGTACCGTCTGCGCGTCCCGGCCTCGGTAACGGCCGCGCTGCTGTGGTCCCTGACGGTCTACGACACCGCGACCCGCTCCCAACTGGTGACCGACGAGCGGAAGGCGGCCTTGCGGTCGCTGTACGAGACGCTCGCTCCGCGCGACGCCGGCACCGTCGACCTGTACGTCGGCCCGACACCACCTCCTGGCCACGAGGAACGCTGGATCCGGACCATCCAAGCGTCCGCCGACCTCTCCGCGCCCGTTGCCGGGCAGCGGATGACCGATGAATACCTTCGCACCATGGGACGTTTCGCGTACCTGTGGGGCTGGCCGCTGGTCAACATGCACAACCGGCTCACGATCATGGAACGGGTGCCGGCGCCCGGGCTGCTGAGGGGCGTGGTTCCCGCCGGCCGCCCGGAACACCGGGAATGCCGCACGACTACATCACGCCGGACCGGTGCGAGACCGTCCCTCCCGTTCGCGCGCCGAACCCCGGACATGACCGAACCATCCCCCAGAGAAATCAGGTGGCTTCCCAGAGGCCGGCGTCCAGGATCCGGGCGGCCTTGGTGATGCTGCCCGGCATCAGGTGCCGGTAGGTCCGGTACGTCTCCTCGATGGACTTGTGACCCATCCATTCCGCGACGTCGGTGATCGGGATGCCGTTGCCGAGGGCGTTCGAGGCGAAGTAGTGCCGGAAGCCGTACGTCCCGACGCCTTCTTCCGGAGGGAGGTTCTTGAAGAGCCTCTTCACCCGACGCCGCTCCATGCCTTCGGTGAAGTAGCCGCCCGGGCCACGCAACAGATACCCGTCCTCCGTCGTGCCGTGCTTGGCCTCATAGCGCTCGATCGCCTCCCGCACCGACCGAGGCAGAGGTACCTCCCGGAACTCCCCCACCTTGCGGTGCTTCAACTTCGCCGGCCTCAGCGTGTTGGAGCGGATCTGCTCACCCACCCGGTAGACGTCATCCGCCACGACATTGTTGACGTTCACCGCCCGCGCCTCACCATTGCGCAGACCGCACCCCGCCATCATCACGATCTCCAGCGCGAGATCCTCATCGGCAACGGCCAGCGCCTTCGTCACGTACGCGAGGGACGGGATGACCACAATTCCCGGCGTATATTCCGGCTCCTGCACCCCCTTCACCGGATCGTCGGCCATGGCCCCCTTGCCATAGGCGTCGCGCAGGAACGTCTTGAGGGTGCGGAAGATGTTCATCTGGTTCCGCGGCCGACCCCGTCGCTCTCCACCTCGTCCAGGAACCGCTCGACCACCATCGGGGTGACTGAGTTCAGCTTCCGCGATCCGAGGCGCGGGACGATGCGCACGTTGATCGAGCTGTCGACGTGCTCGCCCGTGGAGTAGTCGGTTCGGTCATCTTGCGCTGACGGGGCCGCCACTGCTTCGTGTACTCCTCGACCGTCTGCTGTCCCAGTTCACGGCGGGCTGCCGCCACCGACGGCGCCGTGGTCTTCTTCTCCGTGTAGAGCTGCGTAAGACGCTCGATCGCCTCGTCCTGCGTACCGAAACCGGACTCCTCGCGCTGCTTGCCCAGCGCGTCGCGGAATCGGATCGAGTACGGGTGAGGGCAGCGGGTGGGCTTGGTGCAGCCGCAGTCCTTGAAGAAGGACCCCATGCCGCGGGCGAGCTGTCGGGCCATGTCACGCACCATCCGTTCCAGCCCAAGAGCCTGCTCAAGCGCCGCGCTGCGGGTCGAGGGTCAGCAAGCGGGGACACGTCTGGGACGCGTGCTGACCGTTTACTGACCTGAGGGGGGCACATGATGCCCCTGACCTGCGGCGACGCCACATAGTCAGATCTTCGACTTGAACATCGTACGTATCATCGAGGTACTCCTGGACTCAGGCTCCCTGCCTGCGTTTTTGCAGGTCAAGGGCTGACCACTTGCCGAATTTCCTGACGAATCGTCAGGCGCTGCGAGAGGGCTTCGATCGCCCTGCTGAGACCCAGCGACGCCTGCCGCGCCTACGTCGAAGCCCACGCGTCGGCGGGCTTCACCTCCCTGACCGATTGCCTACGGTCCGAGGGCGGCGACCGCCGCCATGCACCATCCAACCGATCACGCGACTTACCGATCGACTCGTTGCCCGGGGCACGGGCACACGCCGTCAGGCATAGAGCCCGCCTCGTGGAATTGCCATGCGCATGGTGCTGCATGCCGGCTCGAAAGCGTGTGGCAGCGGCTGACCGAGCGGGGCGTGGGCCTCGACGACGCCGCGGTGCTGCTGCCCGCTTCAACCGGGCCGGGGTGGCCTCCCCAGCCGGGATGACGATGATCGATCCGCTCCACGACTGAATCCACGACGGACGCGGCCGGGGCGGCGGGCGTGGCGTCGGGATGTGGACGGGTTGTCGGGTGATGATGCCGAAGTGCGACTTGATCACGTGTCCTATGCGGTGGCCCGCGACAGCTTCGTCTCGACCGTCCAGCGGATCGGATCGGCCCTCGGCGCCGGGTTCGTCGACGGGGGCGTGCACCCGCGATTCGGCACCCGCAATTTCATTCTCCCGCTGAGCGACGGCACCTACGTCGAGGTCGTCACCACACTCGACCACCCCGCCGCCGACCGCGCACCCTTCGGCCAGGCGGTCGCGCGCCGCGCCGCCGAGGGCGGCGGCTGGCTCGGCTGGGTGGTCTCCGTCGACGACATCGCCCCGGTCGAGGCCCGCCTCGGCCGCACCTCGACCGAGGGCCACCGTGTCCGCCCCGACGGGTTCGACCTGAGGTGGAAGCAGATCGGCCTGCTGGAACTACTGGAGGACCCGCAACTACCCTATTTCCTTCAGTGGTTGGTCCCCAGCGAGGAGCGCCCGAGCGCCGACCCGCGCACCTCCACCACCATCCACGGAGTCTCCATCGCCGGCGACGCCGCCTCCATCGCCGAATTCCTCGGCGAACCGGCCGACCACCCCCTCGACCAGATTGACGTCACCTGGGTCGAAGATGAGGAACCGGGCCTGGTTTCGGTCGAGTTCGCCACCGCCCACGGCCCGGTCACGATCTGACCAGGGCCCGAGGTGCATCGGCGACGGCTGGTGGCTGAATACGCTCGGAGTCACGCGGGTCGGGCCGCCCGTACGTCCAAGACGGAGTCCGGCCCCGGCAGGGAGCCGGGACCGGACAACTGGTGCGATGTCCACGGGCAGCATCGTACGGAGTGCAGAGGTTGGACCTTGGGCGCTTCACGTCGTCCGGGCACAAGGTCCAAAGCCCTCCCCTTCCGCTCCCGGACGATTCACCCGGTCGGCGTAGTCCCCCTGGGGCGGCCGCAGGCGCCAGGCATGCTCATCGAGGACGTGGCCACGTCGCGGTGCGTCAATGCCGGCAGGACGGCCGGACGCGGAGCAGCTCGGTCCGCAGGACGGGTGTGCCGTCGACCGGTGCCGGGTTCTCCGCGGTCGGCTCGATGCCTGCGGCGGCGATTTTGTCGAGTGTCGTCAGGCCGTCGGGGCCGACCGTGCCGAACACCGTGTAGTTCGGTCGCAGTGCGGAGTCGCCGTAGACGACGAAGAACTGTGAGCCGTTCGTGTTCGGACCGGCGTTGGCCATCGCCAGCAGGCCGCGCCCGTAGAGGCGGCGCGTGCCGGTGGGATCGGTGGGTGCGGGCGGCAGGTCCACCGGCAGCTCGTCCTTGTACTTGTACCCGGGGCCGCCCTCGCCGGTACCGGTCGGGTCGCCGCACTGCAGGACCTTCAGCGTCGGATACGCCGTCAGACGGTGGCACACCGTACGGTCGTAGAACCCGTGCCGCGCCAGGTGCAGGAAACTCTGCACCGTGCACGGTGCCTTGGCCCGGTCCACGTGCAGCGGGAGCGAGCCATGGCTGGTCGGAACCGCCATGTCCACCGTGCCACGACCGGGGGTGCGCCGCGGGTCGGGCGGCAGCGGAACGGGGCGCGCCGGCGGCTCGTCCGGGGTCTGCGTGTACTGGCAAGGGCCGTGCGTGGTGCGTGGCGCAGCGCTGTCGGAAGCGGTGGCGACACTCCCCCCGGACACGACTAACGCCACGGCCGCGAATGCGCCGATCAGTGCTCGTTTCATCTTGCACGCCCTCCCGATGATCTCCAGGTCTTGGAGCGGTCGCAGTCTAGGGCGTGGTGCGGTCTGCGGGAGTGGAAGTTCCGGCCGATCAGCGTGACCACAGCCCGTCGGGGAGCGGGACCCGGCGACGCATCGTCGGAGATCATCGATCGCGCACCATGGACGAGGGTGGATGACGTGCCCTGGCAGCGCATCGTCTCGCCCCTGGCGTTGATCGTCCGAGGTGGTGTGCGGCACCTCCAAGTCTGGAATTCCACCGCGAGCAGCGAGCGATCCTGCCCTGAAACGGGTTCCCACTGCGGACGGGCCTCCACACCTTCGACACGATAGTCGCCGGCCCAGAGCAGGGCGGTGTCGTCGGCCATCAGACGGTGCGCCGAGGCGACGTCGAGGCTCGTCGTCCGGGTCGCGCCGTGACGTCAGGAAGGCGTCAAGACCTGGGGACTCGCCGCCAAAGGCACGTCAGGATGCGGGGGCCCTTCCATCGGTCGGGATTAGCTTGGCCGTATGCGACGGCGTTTCACAGCACGCCACCCGTGGCGTTCCCCGGCGACGCCCGACACTGTGGCGCACAACCAGCGGTGGGCCGGTGACCTCCGGTACGCCGGTTGCTGCGCGGCGGCTCTTCTCGCTCTGCTGCTCGTCGTCGACGCGGCGTACGGGACACTCGGCGTCGTGCGCTCCGGCCTCTGGGCGGTTCTGGCCCTGTCGCTGTTCCTGATCCTGCTGCCTCCGCGCGTGACCGCCGGCCCCGGGTGGCTCGCGACACGCGACCTGTTCCGGACCCGGAAGGTCCGGACGGATCGGCTGACGTCCGTCGTGTGGTCCGACGGGGTCGCGCAAAGACTGGTCCTCAAGGACGGCGACGGCGGGCTCGTCCCTCTGGATCCGCGCGTCCTGGTCGACAATCCCCGTCTGTGGCATCTGCTGGACGCCGGCGCCCGCGTCTCACAGGAGCGGGGGACGCTGGAGTACGGGGTCGTCACTCTGCGGCGTCTGTCCAGCATGGTGGACGGAGAGGCGGCCAAGGCCGTCTTCAGGGCCTCCGGCATGGACCTCTGACTGCTCCGGTGTCGCGGTGGCTTCCGTACGGCCGCAAGGTGGCCGAGGCCAATGGTTACCGGGGCGGGCCCGTGACCGTCCGCGCGGCGACGCTTCCGCTCGCCCCCGGCCGTCGCTCCCCTGCCCGACGCTCAGGGCCTCCGCCCCGGAGGGTGCGGCTGCACCCCGGTCATCAGGAAGTCGAGGCCCCGCCGGGTCGTCGCCAGGACCACCCGGTCCCCCGCGCGCAGGACCCGCCCGTGCGGCGGGCGCCAGTCGAGGCCCTGCCGGTCGAGCCGCAGCCCGGCGAGCGTGTCCATCGAGGACGAGGAGAACCGGGCGCCCGCGGCGCCGACGGCCAGGACGCGCCACTCGTGCTCGCGGAACGCCTCGTGGATCGAGCGCCCCTCCAGCTCCGGGTGCCCGGCGACGTCGACCACGGTGAACAGCAGCGAGCCGCGCTCGACCGGCATCACCCCCAGCACGTGCCGGCCCATCATCGCCGCGGCGAAGGACCCGGCGGCCAGCGCGGACACGCTCCGGCTGCGGGTCAGGGCGGCCGGGTACGAGGCACGCATCGTCCGGGAGACGGTGGCCGCGAAGTCGTCGTCGTACAGCCGCATCACCACCCGGATGCCCGGGTTGATCTCGCGGGCGGCCATGACGATGTCCAGGTTCTCGCTGTCCTCCCGGGTGAGGACGAGCAGGGACTTGCTCCGCCCGATGCGGGCCTGGTCGAGGACACCGGGCGCGGTGGCGTCCTCCAGGAGGAGGGGTATCCCGAGCTCGCGGGCGAGTGCGACCCCGCGGGCGCGGGGGTCCCGCTCGACGGCCACGATCCTGTGATCGGTGGTGCCGAGCCGGGCCAGGACCCGTGTGCCGATCTTGCCGAGTCCGACCAGGACGATGTGGTCGCTCAGGTCCTTGGACGGCGGATGGTTCGCGGAAGCGGTGCGGAAGGCCTCCGTGGCGTGCATGGTGGCGGCCACGACCAGCGGGAGGATCGCGAGTCCGACGAAGCCGGCGACGAGCTGCAGGATCCGGCGGGCCGGCTGCTCGTCGGTCGCCGGGTCCCCCATGGTGAAGATGTCGAGCAGCGGCAGGTACACGGCCTTCCACAGCGGGACGTCCACGACGAGGGACGTCACCACGGCGAGCAGCAGCACGATCGCGGCCAGCGCCCCGTACACGGCGGTGACCTCCTTGGACACGAAGACCTTCCACGGCAGGTGGGCCAGATGTCCGAACAGCAGGTCCCGGTAGGCGCGGGAGGCCCTCGGGGTCTCCGGGTCGTGGTGGTGGGTGACCTCTTCGAGCATGAGCCGGCCGTGGGTGAACTGGCGATGGTAGGCCGTGCGGGTGTCCGGCAGCAGCAGCGTGCCGCTCTCGCCGGGCGTCTCCGCGCTGTCCTCGCTCGCCGGGTCGTCCTGGTGAGCCCCGGACAGCACGGCGAGCGTGGCCAGATCGGTCGGCCTGCCAGGGGCCCCGGCGGGGCGTACCACGCCTCGGAAGACCTTGCCCTCGACCTGGAGCGTGTGGCCCTGGCCGACGGCGGCGGCCGAGACCAGCTCCGGAACGGCGGTGTCGGCGTCGGACAGGACGGTGGTGGAGGCGTCCAGGGACGCGTCGTCCGCCTGTCCCCCGACCTCGGCGGCCCGGTCGAGGAGCCGTTCCAGATGGCGCCCGCGCTCGCGGTTGTACATGCGGATGACCAGGCGTATGGCCGGATTGAGGCTGCGGGCGAGGAGCGCGGCGGTCATGTTGACCTGGTCGTCGCCGTACGTCAGCGCGAGGGCGGCGGCCCGTTCGACACCGGCCGCGCGCAGGGTCTGCTCGTCCGGCCTCGCCGCCACCAGCAACTCGACCGGCGATCGGGGGTCGCGGTGCAGGTCGGCGACCTCCGCCCCGTACACATCGCGCCGCGAGGGCAGGACCACCGTCACCGTCTCGCCGCAGACGGCGTCGAGTTCGATGGCGAGACGGTGGGCGAGACCGTCGTCGCCGCAGATCACCATGTGCTGGGAGCGCTGCCCAAGGGGCAGGCGCAGATGGATGGTTGACGTCACGTGAACCACGATTGCCGATAAGGGAGCGTCAGGTTCTCTGTCGTACGGGAGTTCGGCGTCAAGGTTTCGTATGGAGCGGGTTTCGCATCCCTCGCGCAGCGTTGCGGTCGGGTGTCCGGTCAGCGGAACTCGGCGAGGCGGGGGCGCAGACCGAGCACCGTGAGGACGCCGGCGGCCGGCAATGCGCCCACCGCCCAGGGCAGCCGGTCGGTGTCAGTCTCCCGTCCGTCCCGTACGGCGTTGTCGAACGTTGCCTGGTTGATGGCGGTCACGTCGTCCAGCGCCTTCATCCAGGCGCCGAAGTGGGCATTGGATTTGCCGGGGTCCCAGCTGATGCCGAAGGTGATCGCCTCCCGCTCCTTGCCGTCGGCCAAGGACCGGATAGTGCGGTCGTCGCGCTGGTACGCGGCGTAGGCCTCGACCGTCCGCTCGGCCGCTTCCCGCTCGCCCGCGAAGGTGATGTCGTCCAGCTCGCGCCGGAACTCGCCGGTGAAGACCCGGTCCTCGTGATCGGCCCGGTAACGCGCCCAGGTCTCGGTGAGTTTCGCGTCGTACGACGCGTGGTCGTTGGCCTCGACCAGGCCGCGCGCCTCGGGCAGGAGTCGCGCGGCGAGGAGGTCGGTCGCGTCACGGTGGTCGGCGAGCGCGTCCGTCTTGCCGCCGGCACGGCCGTCGTTCTCCAACGCCCGCCCCAGCAGCTCCTGGTACCGGGCGAAGTCCTCGGTGAGCGTCTCCACGGCCCGCTCGTCCTCCGGCTCCCCCTCCGCCGCGACGGCGAGCGTGCGCAGCTTCCCGCTGATGGTGTGCCGTGCCTGCTCGTAGAACTCGACAGCCTTCACGTACGGGAGGCCCATGCGCTCGCTGCCCGCGTTCCCGCTGGACAGCAGGATGTTGGCGGCCTGCGCGTCCATGTCGTCGAGGGCGAGGTTGAGCCCGGCGGCGCTGACCGTCTGCGGGGCGTGGCGGTCCGCCGTGCTGTCCCAGGTACGGGACGCGACGAGCGCGGCGACCAGGAGCACGGTGGGACGGGGAGGAGTCAGCGGCCCGTATGGACTCGGCCGGTCGTCGTCAAGGCCGCGTCAGGGCCTGGCCGGAGGGAGACGGGGTGGGGATAGCTTCGGTGTTCCGCTCCCGGGCCGGCTCCCCGGTTCCCCGGGGCGCGAGCCGCCGTCATTGCATCCCCAGGAGGGCCCCATGTGCTTGTTCCGGTACGACGACGACCCCGAGCCCGAGGAACGGACCACGGCCGCCCTGCTGTACGTCCCCGTCCGGGCGGGGTCGGCGGAGGTGGTCGTGCGTATGTTCCGCACCCCGCTGGGCACGCGCACCGCGGTCGGTTTCACCGACCCGGGCCGGCTGGCCGCGACGCTCGGCCCCGAGCAGCCGTGGATCCGGCTGTCCGAGGCCGTACTGCGGTCGCTGGCCGAGCCCCTGGGTACGACGCTGCTGACCGTCGACCCGACGCTCACCGCTCCCGCCGTCACGGAAGTCTCGGGCGGTCGCCCTGGGGAGCGCTCCACGTCACCCGCCGGACCGCGGGACACCCCCACTCGGGTCGTCTGAACAGCCGGCGACGACAGCCGAGTCGCACGCGCCGAGAGCCGGGATGGCCGGCGGACGGCCCGATCCGGGCTGGTCAGGTCGTCTCCGCGCGCTCCTCCGGGCGGAACGGCGGGGCGTCCGCGTCCATGCGCAGGCTGATGGTCATGGTGAGGCCGCCGCCGGGCGTGTCCTCCGCCGTGACCGTGCCGCCCATGGCCTCGACGAAGCCGCGGGCCACCGCGAGGCCGAGGCCGACGCCCGCGCCCCGCGGGGCGTCGCCGTAGCGTTGGAAGGCGCCGAAGATGCGGTCCTTGGCCTCGTCGGGAACGCCCGGGCCGCGGTCGACGACACGGAGTTCGACGCGGTCGACGAGGGCGCTGGCGGCTACGAGGACCGGTGTGCCGGCGGGGCTGTACTTCACCGCGTTCTCGACGATGTTGGCGACCGCCCGCTCAAGGAGGCCACGGTCGACGACGACCATGGGCAGGGTCTCGGGGATGTCGAGCTCGACGCTGTCGTCGGGCACGCCCACGAGCGCCATCGGGACGACCTCGTCGAGGTCGGTCTGCCGGAGGACGGCGGTCACGGTCCCCGTCTCCAGGCGTGAGACGTCCAGGAGGTTGCCGACGAGGTGGTCGAGCCGGTCGGCGCCCTCCTCGACGTTCGCGAGCAGTTCGGCGCGGTCCTCCTCCGACCAGTCGACGTCGTCGGAGCGCAGTGAGGAGACCGAAGCCTTGATGCCGGCCAGCGGGGTGCGCAGGTCGTGGCTGACGGCGGCGAGCAGCGAGGTGCGGATCTTGTTCCCCTCGGCGATCCTGCGGGCCTCCTCCGCCTCGTCGACGAGACGCTGCCGGTCCAGCACGACCGCCGCCTGGGCGGCGAACGCGCCGAGGACGCGCCGGTCCTCTCCGGGCAGGACGCGGCCGGTCAGGGCGAGCGCCAGGTGGTCGCCGACCGGCATGTCGACGTCGGCGTCCTCGGGACGGCCGACCGGCCGGGTGCCGACGAAGGCGACGCACGTCCACGGCTCGGTGTCGTCATGGCGCTCCAGGAGCGCGACGGACTCCATGGCGAAGGTCTCCCGGAGTCGTTCCAGGAGCGCGTCCAGACTCGTCTCGCCGCGCAGCACGCTGCCCGCGAGGAAGGAGAGCGTCTCCGCTTCCGCCCGCAGCCGGGCGGCCTGGTGGGTGCGGCGGGCGGCCAGGTCGACCACGGAGGCGACGGAGATCGCCACGCCCACGAACACGACCAGGGCGACGATGTTCTCCGGGTCCGCGATGGTGAGTTCGTGGATCGGCGGGGTGAAGTAGTAGTTGAGCAGCACCGATCCGGCGGCCGATGAGGCCAGTGCCGGGCGCAGGCCGCCGAGGAGGGCGGCGGCCACGGTGAGGGTGAGGAAGAGCAGGACGTCGTTGGCGAGCCCGATCTCGGGGGTGACGCCGAGCAGCAGGGTGAGCAGCACGGGTCCGACGAGGCCGACGAGCCAGCCCCAGATGGTGCGGGACCGGCCCAGTTTCGCCCGGCGCTTGACGGGCAGGTTGCGGCCCTTCGCCGCCTCGTCGTGGGTGACGATGTGGACGTCGAGGTCGGGGCCCGACTCTCGGGCGACGGTGGCGCTGACGCCGGGGCTGAAGGCGTACTGCCAGGAGCGGCGGCGACTGACGCCGAGGACGATCTGGGTGGCGTTGACTCCGCGGGAGAAGTCTAGGAGCCCGGCCGGGATGTCGTCGCCGACGATGTGGTGGAAGGTGCCGCCGAGGTCCTCGACGAGGGTCCGCTGGACCGCCAGTTCCTTCGGGGATGCGGCGGTGAGGCCGTCGCTGCGGGAGATGTAGACGGCGAGGACCTCGCCGCCGGCGCCCTTCTCGGCGAGCCGGACGGCGCGGCGGATGAGGGTGCGGCCCTCGGGGCCGCCGGTCAGGCCGACGACGATCCGTTCCCTGGAGCCCCAGATCTTCGAGACGCGGTGCTCGGTCCGGTACTCCTGGAGGTATTCGTCGACCCGGTCGGCGGTCCAGAGCAGCGCCAGCTCGCGCAGGGCGGTCAGGTTCCCGGGGCGGAAGTAGTTGGAGAGGGCCGCGTCGACCTTGTCCGGCTTGTAGACGTTGCCGTGCGCCATGCGGCGGCGCAGGGCCTGCGGCGACATGTCGACCAGCTCTATCTGGTCGGCGCGCCGGACGACCTCGTCCGGGACGGTCTCCCGCTGCCGTACGCCCGTGATCGACTCGACGACGTCGCCGAGGGACTCCAGGTGCTGGATGTTGACCGTGGAGATGACGTCGATGCCGGCGGCGAGCAGCTCCTCGACGTCCTGCCAGCGTTTGGCGTTCCGTGAGCCGGGGATGTTGGTGTGCGCGAGCTCGTCCACCAGCGTGACGGCGGGCTTCCGGGCGAGGACCGCGTCCACGTCCATCTCGGTGAAGACCGTTTCCCGATACGCGATCTCCGCACGCGGCATCATCTCCAGGCCGTGCAGCATCACCTCCGTACGCGGGCGGCTGTGGTGCTCGACGAAGGCCACGACGCAGTCGGTGCCGCGCTCCACCCGGCGGTGTGCCTCCGAGAGCATCGAGTACGTCTTGCCGACGCCAGGTGCCGCGCCGAGGTAGATACGAAGCTTTCCGCGTCCCATGGTGTCGTTTCTCGTCGAAGTCGGTCGGTACTCGTACGTGTGCGGTCGAGGGCGTCACGCCTCGAAGCGGTACCCCATGCCAGGCTCGGTGATCAGATAGCGGGGGTGTGAGGGGTCCGCCTCCAGTTTGCGGCGCAGCTGCGCCATGTAGACCCTCAAGTAGTTGGTCTTGGTGCCGTAACTGGGTCCCCACACCTCCTTGAGGAGGCGTTGCTGGCTGATGAGGACGCCCGGGTTGCAGATGAGGATCTCCAGCAGGTGCCACTCGGTCGGGGTGAGCCGGACGTCGTGACCGCCGCGCCGGACCTTCTTTCCCACGAGATCGACCGTGAACTCGTCCGTCGTGACCACGGCGACCCCCACTCCGGCGCTGGGCCGCGCGTGCCCGGGCGACTCCTCGACACGGCGGGTGGCCGCCCTCAGCCGGGCGAGCAGTTCGTCCATGCTGAACGGCTTGGTCATGTAGTCGTCCGCACCCGCGTCAAGGGCGCGGATCTTGTCCTCGGAGCCGCTGCGGGCGGAGAGCACGAGCACCGGGGCACGGTTCCAGCCGCGCAGCGCCCTGATGAGGTCGATGCCGTCCATGTCGGGCAGCCCGAGATCCAGGAGGATCACGTCCGGTTGCACGGTGGCTGCGCATCGGAGCGCGGTGGCGGCGTCGTAGGCCGCGTCCACGTCGTACTTCCGCGCTTTGAGGTTGATCGCCAGAGCACGCGCCAGCTGCGCGTCGTCCTCGACGACCAGGACCCGGGTCATCGGCGTACTGCCTTTCGTCGTGAGCGTGGCGTCGTATGCGCGTCGGGAGCCGGCAGCCGGGGTGGTCCCGGACTGCCGGCTCCTGTGCGTCGGGCGTAAGGCCATCAGCCCTTGGCCGCCACGAGGTTCTTCAACGCGATGTTGAGCTGGAGGACGTTGACGCGGGGTTCGCCGATGAAGCCGAGGATGCGGTCGTCGGTGTGGTCGGCGACGAGCTTCTCGACCTGCGTGGCGTCGAGGCCGTTCTTCTCCGCGACGCGGTGGACCTGGATCTTCGCGTACTCGGGGGAGATGTGCGGGTCGAGGCCGGAGCCGGAGGAGGTGACCGCGTCGGCGGGGACGTCGGACGGCTTCACCGTGTAGCCGTTCACCGAGTTGTCCTTGACGACGGCCGCCTTGGCGTCCGTCACCCACTTGATCAGGTCCTCGTTGTCGCCGGACCGGTTCGTGGCGCCGGAGAGGATGATCGAGTACTGGGTGTTGACGCTGTTGCTGCCGAGGCCGTTGGAGGGGCGCGGCTGGAACCACTTCAGGTCCGGAGTCGCCGTCTCCTCGCCCTCCTTGAGCGGCAGGTTGTAGGTCTGGCCGATGAGTTCGGAGCCGACGGCCTTGCCGCTCGTGTCCTTGATCTCGGAGCCGTTCGCCTTGCCGGGGAAGGCGAGTTGGGCGATGCCGGTGACGGCGAGCGGGTAGAGGACGCCGGTGATCACGGTGAGGACGAGGAGGGCACGGATTCCGGCCCAGAGCAACCGCCCCGTACTGCCAAGAGAGTTGTTCATGGTCGTCAGCCGATTCCGGGGATGAGGGAGAGGAGCAGGTCGATGATCTTGATGCCGATGAACGGGGCGATCAGGCCGCCCAGGCCGTACAGGCCGAGGTTGCGGCGGAGCATCGAGTCGGCGCTGGAGGGCCGGTAGCGGACGCCCTTGAGGGCGAGCGGGACCAGGGCGATGATGATCAGCGCGTTGAAGATGACCGCCGACAGGATCGCGGACTCCGGCGAGGCCAGGCCCATGATGTTGAGCTCGTCCAGCGACGGGTAGGCCACGGCGAACATGGCGGGGATGATCGCGAAGTACTTCGCCACGTCGTTGGCGATCGAGAAGGTCGTCAACGCACCTCGGGTGATGAGGAGTTGCTTGCCGATCTCGACGATCTCGATGAGCTTGGTCGGGTTCGAGTCGAGGTCGACCATGTTGCCGGCCTCCTTCGCGGCCGACGTGCCCGTGTTCATCGCCACGCCGACATCGGCCTGAGCGAGGGCGGGGGCGTCGTTGGTGCCGTCACCGGTCATCGCGACCAGCTTTCCGCCCGCCTGCTCGCGCTTGATGAGGGCCATCTTGTCCTCGGGCGTGGCCTCGGCGAGGAAGTCGTCGACACCGGCTTCCTCGGCGATGGCCTTGGCGGTCAGCGGGTTGTCACCCGTGATCATGATCGTCTTGATGCCCATACGGCGCAGCTCGTCGAACCGCTCCCGCATGCCCTCCTTCACCACGTCCTTGAGGTGGATGACGCCCAGGACACGCGCGCCCTCGCCGTCCTCCACAGCCACGAGGAGCGGCGTGCCACCAGCCTGGGCAATGGCGTCGGTGACGTCCTGGGCGTCCTGGGCGACCTCGCCACCGCGTTCCTCCACCCATGCCACGACCGAGCCGGTCGCGCCCTTGCGGACCTTGCGCCCGTCCACGTCCACACCCGACATGCGGGTCTGGGCGGTGAACTCGATCCAGGTCGCGTGGGCCAGTTCGCCCTGGTGACGCTCGCGCAGGCCGTACTTCTCCTTCGCGAGGACCACGATCGAGCGGCCCTCGGGGGTCTCGTCGGCGAGCGAGGAGAGCTGGGCGGCGTCGGCCAGTTCGACCTCCGTCGTACCGCGTACCGGCACGAACTCGGCGGCCTGCCGGTTGCCGAGGGTGATCGTGCCTGTCTTGTCGAGCAGCAGCGTCGACACATCACCGGCTGCCTCGACCGCACGGCCGGACATCGCGAGGACGTTGCGCTGCACCAGTCGGTCCATGCCGGCGATGCCGATCGCGGAGAGCAGCGCGCCGATCGTGGTCGGGATCAGGCAGACGAGGAGCGCCGTGAGGACGATCATCGAGGTCTGCTTGTCGGCGCCCGCGTAGATCGCGAAGGGCTTCAGGGTGACGACGGCGAGCAGGAAGACGATGGTGAGGGACGCCAGGAGGATGTTGAGGGCGATCTCGTTCGGCGTCTTCTGCCGGGCCGCACCCTCGACCAGGTTGATCATCCGGTCGATGAACGTCTCGCCGGGCTTCGTCGTGATCTTGATGACGACCCGGTCGGACAGCACCTTCGTACCGCCCGTGACCGCGCAGCGGTCGCCGCCGGACTCGCGGATGACGGGGGCGGACTCGCCCGTGATCGCCGACTCGTCGACGCTCGCGACGCCCTCGACGACGTCACCGTCGCCGGGGATGATGTCGCCCGCCTCGCAGACCACCAGGTCGCCGATCGTGAGCTCGGTGCCGGGCACCCGCTCCTCGTCGGTGCCGGTGATCCGGCGGGCGACGGTGTCGGTCTTGGCCTTGCGCAGGGTGTCGGCCTGGGCCTTGCCCCGGCCCTCGGCGACGGCCTCCGCCAGGTTGGCGAAGATCGTGGTCAGCCACAGCCAGGCGGTGATCGCCCAGCCGAACCAGTCGCCCGGGTTCTTGATCGCGAGCACGGTGGTGACCACCGAGCCGACGAGCACCACGAACATCACCGGTGACTTGACCATCACCCGGGGGTCGAGCTTCTTGATCGCGTCCGGCAGGGACTTGATCAGCTGCTTCGGATCGAACAGGCCTCCGCCGACCCGGCCGGCCGACTGGTGTCCGCCCGACAGGTCGCCGTGCAGAGCCCTGGCCGCCGTGGCGGTAGACGACTGGTTCACAGCGTCCTCTTGCTTCTTCGTGTCGATGGTCATGCCGCGAGCCCTTCGGCGAGCGGTCCCAGGGCGAGGGCCGGGAAGTAGGTGAGACCGGTGATGATCATGATCGTGCCGACGAGGAGGCCGGTGAACAGCGGCTTCTCGGTGCGCAGGGTGCCCGCGGTCTCCGGTACGGGCGTCTGCTCGGCCAGCGATCCGGCCAGCGCGAGGACGAACACCATCGGCAGGAACCGGCCGAGGAGCATCGCGATGCCGATCGTGGTGTTGAACCACTGGGTGTCGGCGTTCAGCCCGGCGAAGGCGGAGCCGTTGTTGTTGGCGCCCGAGGTGTAGGCGTAGAGGATCTCGGAGAAGCCGTGCGCGCCGGAGTTGGTCATCGAGTCCGCCGGCGTCGGCAGGGCCATCGCCAGGGCGGTGAAGCACAGGACCAGCGCCGGGGTGACGAGGATGTAGAGCGCGGCGAACTTGATCTCGCGGGTGCCGATCTTCTTGCCCAGGTACTCCGGGGTGCGGCCGACCATCAGACCGGCGATGAACACCGCGATGATCGCCATGATCAGCATGCCGTAGAGGCCGGAGCCGACACCGCCCGGCGCGATCTCGCCGAGCTGCATGCCCAGCATCGTGATGCCGCCGCCGAAGCCCGTGTACGAGGAGTGGAAGGAGTTCACCGCGCCCGTCGACGTAAGCGTCGTGGCCACGGCGAAGATCGACGAGCCGCCGATGCCGAACCGGGTCTCCTTGCCCTCCATCGCACCGCCCGCGATGTCGAAGGCCGGGCCGTGGTGGGCAAACTCGGTCCACATCATCAGCGCGGTGAACCCGAGCCAGATGGTGGCCATCGTCGCCAGGATCGCGTAGCCCTGCTTGATCGAGCCGACCATGCGGCCGAAGGTGCGGGTGAGCGCGAACGGGATGACGAGGATCAGGTAGATCTCGAAGAGGTTGGACAGCCCGTTGGGGTTCTCGAAGGGGTGGGCCGAGTTGGCGTTGAAGTAACCGCCGCCGTTCGTCCCCAGCTCCTTGATGACCTCCTGCGAGGCGACCGCGCCACCGTTCCACTGCTGCGAACCGCCCGCGAACTGACCCACCTCGTGGATGCCGGAGAAGTTCTGGATCGCACCGCACGCCACCAGGACGAGGGCACCGATCACCGAGATCGGCAGCAGGATGCGGACGATGCCGCGGACCAGGTCGGCCCAGAAGTTCCCCAGCTCACCGGTACGGGACCGGGCGAAGCCGCGTACGAGGGCCACCGCCACGGCGATCCCCACCGCCGCCGAGACGAAGTTCTGCACCGCCAGGCCGCCGGTCTGCACGACGTGGCCCATGGCCTGCTCGCCGTAGTACGACTGCCAGTTGGTGTTCGCGACGAAGGACGCGGCCGTGTTGAAGGCCTGGTCCGGGTCGATGGAGACGAAGCCGAGCGAGCCGGGCAGGGAGCCCTGGACGCGCTGGAGCAGGTAGAGGAAGAGGACACTCACCGCGGAGAAGGCGAGCACTCCCCGCAGGTACGCGGGCCAGCGCATCTCCACGTTCGGGTTCGCGCCGATCGCCTTGTAGATCCACTTCTCGGGCTTGTAGTGCTTCTCCGAGGAGTACACCTTGGCCATGTAGTCACCGAGCGGCCGGTAGGAGAGACCGAGCGCGACGACCAGGGCGAGGAGCTGGAGGATTCCAGCCAGGACGGGACTCATATTCGTACTCAGAACCTCTCCGGCTTGACGAGGGCGAGGACGAGATAGGCCAGCAGGCCGGCGGCGACCGCCAGACCGACGATGTTCTCGACAGTCACAGCTTCGCCACCCCCTTGGCGACGAATGCCACCAGCGCGAAGATCGCGACCGTGGTGACGACGAAGGCCAGATCGGCCATCGTGAGCTCCCGGATGTGAGTGGATGAGATGAGCGGTCTTTCGGACCTGTTTGAGGAAAGCGCATCTCAGCCACCACTCCGCCGCCGTTGACGTCCCCCTAACGTGCACTGCGGCCGTCTTGACACCTCCCGTACGCGGCGGCCTCCCGGATCAGTCGGTTTCCTCGCCGACCGGCGCTTTCAGAAGTCGGCTCAGCTCCTTCCCGACGTCGTCGTACCCGGCGTCCGAGATCCTTTGCAGCTCGCACAGGTCGCCCGCCGCAACGGCCCGTCGCGTGAGCAGGAGCCCGGCTCGCATCGATCCCTCGTCCAGCAGCTCGCTCGGTTCCTCCAGGTCGCCGGCAGCGTCGACGAGGTCGGCGAGCCGGTCCAGCGCCGTCTCGTTGTCCATCCGCGCACTGAGAGCGGCGACGACGAGCAGTTCCAGGAGTCCTTGCGCGAGATCGACGACCCTGTGACTCGGCGTACCGGAACCGCCCCGTTCGGCTCGCTCAGCAGGTCGCCTTCGTGGTCGCGTCGGCGCAGCTCGTCTCCAGCCCTGCGCAGGGCAGGCTGATGACCATGGTCAGGCCGCCGCCTGGCGTGTCCTCCGGGGTGAGCGTGCCGCCCATGGCCTCGGTCAGCCCGCGGGAGAGTGCGAGGCCGAGGCCGACGCCCGTGGAGTTGTCGGTGTCGCCGAGACGCTGGAAGGCCTCGAAGACCCGCTCGTCCAGGGTGGTCGGCCGCAGCGACAGAGACAGGGCGCCCGCCTGGAGCCGGCTCATGTCGAGGAGGTTGTCGATGAGGTGGCCGAGCCGGGCCATGGAGGTGTCGGCGGTGTCGAGGAGCTCTTGACGTTCCTCCTCGGTGAACTCGACGTCGGGGCTGCGCAGCGAAGCGACCGCGGCCCAGCCGCTGGCGAGCGGCGTGCGCAGGTCGTGGCTGACGGCGGCGAGGAGCGCCGTGCGCATGCGGTCGGCGGCCCGTACGGGTTCCACCTCGGCGGCGGCCTCGGCGAGCCGGTCGCGCTCGGCGGCGGCGGAGACGTGGGCGGCGAAGGCGGCGAGGACGCGGCGGTCTGAGGAGGGCAGGGGCCGGCCGCGCAGGACGAGGTGCAGGTCGTCGCCGACGGCGACCCCGGTGGTGTCCATGCCGTCGTTCGGACCGGCCTCCCGGGCGGCGGCGAGTTCGGCCGAGTCCATGAGCTCGGCCGACGCCATCCCGAAGGCCTCCTTCGCCCTGCCGATCAGGGCGGAGACGGCCTCCTCGCCGCGGACGATGGAGCCCGCGAGCGAGGACAGGGTCTCGGCCTCGGCGGTGGCCCGGGCGGCTCTGCGGGAGAGCCGTAGAGAGTGGTCGACGGCCGCGGCGACGACGCCCGCGACCACGGCGAAGGCGACGAGTGCGAGGACGTTGTCGGGATCCTGGAAGCTGAACTGCCCGACGGGCGGTATGAACCAGTAGTTGAGCAGGAGGGAGGCGGTGAGCGCCGCGACGAGCGCGGAGGCGACACCGCCGATGCACGCGACTCCCACCACGGTGAGGAGGAAGAGCAGTGCCTCGCTCGTGAGGTTGAGGGTGCCGCGGGCGTGGTCGAGCAGCAGGGTCAGCAGCACCGGCAGGACCAGTCCTGCGACGGGTCCTGCGACGAGCCGGGAGGTCGGCAGGGTACGGCGCCGGGAGGGCAGCAGGCGGCCCCGCCCGGCGCGCTCGTGGGTGACCATGTGGACGTCGATGTCGCCGGAGAGCGCGACGATCGTCTCGCCGATGCCCCGCCCCGTGAGGAACCGTTCCAGCCGTCCTCGGCGGCTCGTACCCACGACGAGCTGGGTGGCGTTCTCCGCCCGCGCGAAATCGATCAGTGCCGTGGGCACGTCCTCGCCGACGACCGTGTGGTAGCTGCCGCCCAGGTCCTCGACGAGCCGGCGTTGGCGACCAAGGGCTGCGGCCGAGACACCCGCGGTCAGTGCGTCGCTGCGTGCCACGTACACGGCGAGGAGTTCGCCGTGAGCGGCGCGGGCCGAGATGCGCGCGCCCCTGCGGATCAGGGTCTCATCCTCGGGCCCGCCGGTGAGGGCCACGACGACCCGCTCGCGGGTCTCCCAGACGCCGCCGATCCGGTGTTCCGAGCGGTAGGCGCGCAGGGTGTCGTCGACGCGGTCGGCCAGCCACAGCAGGGCGAGTTCACGCAGGGCGGTGAGATTGCCGATGCGGTAGTAGCGGGCGAGAGCGGCGTCGACCTCACCGGGCGGGAGTACGTCGCCGTGCGCCATCCGGCGGCGCAGTGCCTCGGGCGCCACGTCGACGAGCTCGATCTGGTCCGCGCCGCGCACGACCGTGTCGGGGACGGTCTCGCCGCCGGGCAGTTCCGTGATCCGCTCGACGACGTCGCTGAGCGATTCCAGGTGCTGGATGTCCAGGGTGGTGACGACGTCCATGCCGGCGGCGAGAAGCTCGGCCACGTCCTGCCAGCGCCGTTCGTTGCGGCAGTCGGGGCCGTTGGCGTGGGCGAGGTCGTCGACGAGGACGACCTCGGGGCGGCGGCGCAGCACCGCCTCCAGGTCGAGCTCGCTGCCCCGGGGCGCGACCCGTTCGAGCCCTGCGCGCTGCGTCTCGGTGTACGGCCGTCCGTGGGACTCCACGAGCCCTGCGACCACGTCCGTACCTCGCGCTGCCCTGCGGCGGCCCTCGTCGAGCATCCGGCAGGTCTTGCCCGCGCCGCGGGCGGCCCCAAGGTCTACCTGGGGGCCGCGGGCGGCCAATGCAGTTGCCTTAGAGCTGCGGGGATCGTTGCCCCGTCTGTGACGGAGTGGGGCGCGGGCCAGCGGGTCAGGCACGCTCCGTACCATCCATAGGTGATCAACCCGTTCTTCCACACACCCAGACGCCGCTTCATCACCCTGGCCATGCTGGCTGCCGTTGTCGCCTTCGGGTGGTACGCCGTTCAGCCGGTCTATCCGCGATGCACGATCCACTCAGCGGTCGGCTCGGGGGCCCTCGTGTCCGCTGGCACCTCGGCGGAAGAGATGGAAGCCGTAGCCAGGCAGGCTTACGAGGATGCCTTGGCCGACGGCGCGTGCGGACCATCACACGCCCGATTCCGAGACTGGATTGGCTGACCTGAGCCCGCAGCCCCGACGCGCTGCGGCCCTTGGCGCCGTCGTGGGGGCCTCGGGCTGCCAGAGGCCGCCACTGCCCTTGCCCAGGCCCGAGCCGAGGGACCGATCGTCATTCTCGGTCCCTCGTCACCTGATCCGTAGGCGGTGACGAGGCTCGGGTTCCCCTGAGTACCGGTCTTCCGGCCCGGCGGGTGCTCTTCGGCTTCGAGGTCGGGTTGTGGGACCAGCGGCCTGGTTGCACGGCGCCGCGTCTGGCGCGTGTCCTCAGCACGGGCCAGCGGTTCGGCTTCTTGATTGCGCGTGGGCAGTCGCGATTACGCCGGGCCGGAAGGAGGCGTGCGCGGGCTTCCCGCCTGGCCTCGGTGAACGAGCGGGTGAGCTTGGTGGCAGTCGCTCCGAGCTGGGACGGGATGCTGCGGCGGATGATGCGGACGCACTTCAGGTAGGAGACACGGTCGGCGTCCACCGTCGGACGGGCGAGCGCCGCTGTGTGCGCGAACTGGCGGATCGCGTGGTGGACGGCGAGGTAGGCCCACAGTTCCTGTCGGACGCCTTCCGGTGTGCGCGACCTGATCGGCCCGCCGGGGCCGAGGTGGTTCTTGATCTCGTCGAAGGCCAGCTCGATCTCCCAGCGTTCCCGGTAGAGCGCGACCAGCTCGGCGGCCGGGTACTGCTCGGGATCCAGCAGCGTCGTGCCCAGGTGGGCGACCTTGTCGCCCTTCGCGAAGGTGATGACGCGGTAGATCACGTGCCGGGGCAGCGTCCGGCCTTCCCGCGCGGCTCGGAGCCGGACCTCCTTGCCCGGTCGCGCCATCGACAGATACGAGCCGTCCGAAAGCTCTCCCTGGACGGTGCCGAGGTGGTTGGACTGGAGCCTGACCAGCAGATCTGCGCCCGCCATGGTGAAGACGTGAGCGAACTCGACCGACCAGAAGCCGCGGTCGGCGATGACCAGGTCGCCGGGGCCAGTAGAGTCGGCCAGCGGGTAGGCGAGGCCGCGTTCTCCGTCGCGATAGCCGCCGAGGCGAGCGTCGAGGACTCCGTGCGTTCCGATCTCGGCGAGGACCACCGCCCTGACCTGGGGGAAGCCGAAGGGGACGCTGCCGGTGGTGGAGGGGCCGTCGAAGGTGTCGCCGTTGCTCGTCGAATCCGGGAGATCGAACTGGGTGCCGTCCAGGGCAAGGAGCCGTAGTCCTCGCCACCATGCGCCGGGCGTGGCGGGGGTGGCGAGCGGGCCGGCCACCTGGCGGAACACGGTCTCCAACACGTCCTCGCCGAGGCGGGCGCGGGCCCGGCACAACGATGATCGGTTCACCCGCGCGAGAGCGTGGCTGCCCGGGATGCCGCTGGTCAGCACCCGCAGCACCTCCTCGTACGACTCCCGGGCGAACAGACACAGGGCCAGGACGAAGTACACGACCAGCCGAGCCGGCAGGAGTCGGCGGCGCCGCTCGGCCCGGTCGTGCTTGGCTATCGCCGCGTCGACCAGTTCAGCGGTGAACACATTCGTCAGGATCCCGATCCGCACCCGCTGGCCCGCGCCCCACCCCGTCACAGGCGGGGCAACGATCCCCGCAACTCAAAGGCAACTGCATTGGCCGCGGGCGGCCCCCAGGTAGACCTTGAGCCGTCCGTGGCGAACACGGGCCGCCTCGGCGGGGTGGTGGGCGTTCAAAACTTCTCGGGTTTGATGAAGGCAGCCAACAGGTAGCCGACCAGCGCGACCGCGACGATCAGACCGACGATGTTCTCGACGCTCATGTTCCAGACTGCCCCTTCGACTGCGCGGCATTTCCTCGGAGTTGCGCTCGCATCGAGAACGGGCCGGGGTGCCGTTCCAGGAATGCGTGTCAGAACTCCTGGGACACCCCGGCCCGCGGCCTGCCCGGCCGCGACCCCCCTCAGGGTCACGGGTCGGGCGGGGCCCCTGGCCGGACGGCCGTCGCATGGCGTTGGGCTGCAGTCGGGGCCCCCGCCCCCTGACTGTCTCCCCTACCGGCGCCGATGGTCACGCGCCCGCCGAGCTCGCGGTCGTCCGTCCCCCGTGCCGATCATCTTTGACCGACGGAGGGCCGAAAACGAGGGCTGTTGACGCGACCCTGACGCGCCGCCCGGGGGTCCTGACACCGCCCTGACATGCGGCGAACGGTGGCGCAAGGAAACCGTCAGAGCAGAGAGCACATCCGTCAGAGGAGCGTCAACGAGCGTCGGAGCAAGCCGAGTCGGCGACTAGATTCGTCAACCGCCGCTCACCGCCGAGGACGTCAGTGGCTCGACGCTCCTCGGCGAAGGCCGCTCGGCGCCATGCCTCCCATCCGCATGCGCCGAGCCGGGCCGGCTCCCTGCCGATCGCAGTACACCATCGGGATCGGCGGGGCGCCGCCCCTTCCCCCTTCCCCTACCTCTGTCCGCCCGCCCGTCCGGCGCACCCGGCACTCCCGGTGCGTCCCGCCGGTCCAGCCGTCGCCCGCCGTCCCGGGCGGCGGCTCCTTCATGAAGGTCCTGACCCCATGAATCCCGCCGCTCCAGTCCAGCAGGCGCCTTCCGTCCCGCCCACCGCACCTCCGCCACGGCGCAGACGCAGCGTGGAGGGCGGGCTGCTCGACCCCGCCCAGATGCTCAGCTCGTTCCCCGACGCCCTCCGGAAGCTTCATCCACGGCACCTGGTCCGTAACCCGGTGCTGTTCGTCGTCGGGGTCGGCTCGGTCCTCACCACCCTGTCCGCGGTCGTCAACCCGTCCGTGTTCACCTGGGTGATCAGCGTGTGGCTGTGGCTGACGGTGATCTTCGCCAACCTGGCCGAGGCGGTCGCCGAAGGGCGGGGCCGGGCACAGGCCGAGTCGCTGCGGAAGGCCCGTACGGACACGGTGGCGCTCAGGCTGTTGCACTGGCGCTACGGGACGAATCTCGACCGGGCCGAGACGGAGTCCGTGGCCGCCACGGATCTGCGGATGTTCGACTTCGTGCTCGTCGAGGCGGGCGAGCTGATCCCGGCCGACGGCGATGTCGTCGATGGGGTCGCGGCGGTCGACGAGTCCGCCGTCACCGGTGAATCGGCCCCGGTCATCCGCGAGGCAGGCGGCGACCGGACGGGAGTGACGGGCGGTACGACCGTGCTGTCGGACCGGATCGTCGTACGGGTCACCTCCCGCCCCGGCCATTCCTTCATGGACCGGATGATCGCCCTGGTCGAGGGCGCCTCCCGGCAGAAGACGCCGAACGAGATCGCGCTGAACATCCTCCTCGCCGCGCTCACCGTCGTCTTCGTCCTCGTGGTGGTCGCCGTGCAGCCCATGGCCACGTACGCGGGCGCCGCTCCCTCCACCACCGTCCTCGTCGCCCTGCTCGTGACGCTCATCCCGACGACGATCGGCGCGCTCCTCTCGGCCATCGGCATCGCCGGCATGGACCGTCTCGTGCAGCGCAACGTCCTCGCCATGTCGGGCCGGGCCGTCGAGGCCGCCGGCGACATCAACACGCTCCTCCTCGACAAGACGGGGACCATCACCCTCGGAAACCGGGAGGCCGCGGACTTCGTCCCGCTGCCGGGCATCGATGTGGCCATGCTCGCGAACGCCGCGCAGCTGTCCTCGCTCGCCGACGAGACGCCCGAAGGCCGCTCGGTGGTGGTCCTGGCCAAGGAGCGGTACGGGCTGCGGGCCCCGGCGGAGGGCGAGCTCGCGAACGCCAGGTTCGTGGAGTTCAGCGCGCAGACCCGGATGAGCGGCATCGACCTCCGCTGGGACAACGGCGCCGTCTGCCACATCCGCAAGGGGGCGACGGCGCAGGTCATCGCCTGGGTGGAGATGTACGGCGGCCGGGTGCCGGGCGAGGCGCGGACCTGGAGCGACCGGATCTCGGCGGCCGGCGGTACCCCGCTCCTGGTCGCCGTCAACGACTGGGACGGCCCCCGTGTCCTCGGCATCGTCCACCTCAAGGACGTGGTGAAGGACGGCATCAAGGAACGGTTCGCCGAGCTGCGCCGCATGGGCATCCGTACGGTGATGATCACCGGCGACAACCCGCTCACCGCGCGCGCCATCGCCCACGAGGCGGGGGTCGACGACTACCTCGCCGAAGCCACTCCCGAGGACAAGCTCGCCCTCATCAAGAAGGAGCAGGAGGGCGGCAAGCTCGTCGCGATGACCGGCGACGGCACCAACGACGCACCGGCGCTCGCCCAGGCCGACGTCGGCGTGGCGATGAACACGGGCACGTCGGCCGCGAAGGAGGCCGGCAACATGGTCGACCTCGACTCCAACCCGACCAAGCTCATCGAGATCGTCCAGATCGGAAAACAACTCCTCATCACCCGGGGAGCGTTGACGACCTTCTCGATCACGAACGACGTGGCGAAGTACTTCGCGATCATCCCCGCGATGTTCACCGGCGCCTACCCGGGCCTCGAAGCGCTCAACATCATGGGACTGCACAGCCCCACCTCGGCGATCACGTCCGCCATCATCTTCAACGCCCTGATCATCGTGGCGCTCATCCCGCTCGCGCTGCGCGGCGTCCGCTACACACCGGCGTCCGCGCACGACCTGCTGCGCCGCAACCTGCTGCTGTACGGCCTTGGCGGCCTGGTCCTGCCGTTCGTCGGCATCAAGGCCATCGACCTGCTCGTGTCGATGGTTCCGGGCCTCGGGTGAATCACCGTCAGGGCGGCATCAGGGAAAGGCCCTTGGCCTTGCCCGGGGACGCGGCCAGGGATTGGATGAGAAGCGTGAACAGCGCGTGGCTCCTGCTCGACCGGCCGCCTCATCAGGCATCGCCGAGTCGCACGCCCCGCTGCCGGCCGGGCGCGTCCGCCCTGCGCTGACGCCTCCCCGCGCCATGTCATACGGGGCGCCGTGACCGTCACAACCGGTCGCGGCGCCCCTCTTCTCGTACCTCATCGACTACCCCTGGACGAACCATGTCTTCTTCCTCCCTGTCCGGACGCACCGTGCTCGTCAGCGGCGCCACCTCCGGCATCGGCCACCAGACCGCGCGGCAGCTGGCCGAGCGCGGCGCCACCGTGCTCGTCCACGGCCGGACCACCGAGGAGGCGCACGCCGCCGTCGACCGGCTCGTCACGCTCTCCGACGTCTCCGCCGGGCAACTGTGCGCCTTCGGCGCCGACTTCTCCCGCCTGGAGGAGGTCGAGCAGCTCGCCGCCCGCGTCCTCGCCGAGCACCCGCACCTGGACGTCCTCGTCAACAACGCGGGCATGGCGGCGCCCGAGCGGCACACCGTCACCGTCGACGGCAACGAGATCGCCTTCCAGGTCAACTTCCTCGCGCACTACCTCCTGACGAACCTCCTGGAGTCCGCCCTGACCTCCGACCCCGGCTGCCGCGTCGTCAACGTGTCCTCCTCGCTGCACCGCACCGGCTCGATCCAGTGGGCCGATCCCAACCGCGCCCGCCGCTACTCCCGGCTCGCCGCCTACGCCCAGTCGCAACTGGCCCTGACGGTCTTCGCCGCCGACCCGCGCGTCACCGCCGTCTCCGTCCACCCCGGGATCTGCACGACCAGCCTGCTGCCGCTGTACGCGCACGAGGGCGTCTCCCCGGCCGAGGGCGCCGCCCACGTCGTACGGCTCTGCGACCCGGCCGTCGAGATCGTCAACGGCGCCTACTACGACCGCGAACACCGCGTCGCCCCGGCACCCGCAGCGACCGAGGAGCGCACGATCAAGCGCCTCAACAAGCTCGCCGACGTCCTCGTCGGCCACACCGCCTGAAGGGAACCCCCAGCATGTCCAAGCGCGCCCGCAAGAAGAAGAACCGCCGGAAGAAGAAGGCCAACCACGGCCGTAAGGCCTGCGGACGCTGACCCCGCCCGGGGCAGAACCGCCGCCTGGAGCTGCTCCCGCGCCCACCGCGCCAGCCGCCTCCTGGCCTGGACCGCCGGCTTCCGCCTCGTCCGCGAGTACGTCCACCACACGACCGGGCCCGTGGCCGTCAGCGCTCCGTCAACTCTGCGGGCGGCTGCGTGAACACGGCGTACGAGCACGGTGATGCGCCCGGGCCGTGCTCGTAGCGTGAGGGCCATGAAGCCGCTCCGCCGCATCGTCCGCCCCGTAGGAGAAGTCGCCCCCACCTCCCGCGAGATCCTGCGCGAGGCCGGAAACCCGACCTCGGCCTCCGCCCCCCGCGTCCACATCGGCTGACGCCGTTCACTTCGCGAGGCGGAACCTGAGCCGGCAGATCGCCGCGTCGGTGTCCCTTCGGACCGCGTGGGCGACGACGGCGCCCCGCTGGTTCTGCAGGAGCCGCTGCCACAGCTGCTCCGGCTCCGCCTCCGGGATGAGTACGGTGACCCTGGTGTCCGGACGGGTGGCGGCCAGCTCCTTCACGTAGGCGGCGATCGGCCGGCCGAGCGAGCGGCGCTCGGAGGGGATCCGCACGAGCGGGACGCCCGGGTTCCACAGCGCCCAGTCCCGCTCCAGGGCCTCCGTCGCCGCCCGGTCCTCCGGATCGGGGTGGCAGACCGTGACCGCCCGGACCTCGTCGCCGAGCGACACGGCGGCGGTCAGGGCCTCGCTGGTCAGCCGGGTCAGCGAGGAGACCGGCACGAGGACCAGGGAGTGCGCACGGTGCGGGGGCTCGGGGATGCACCCGATGCCCAGGCGCTCGCCGATCCTGCCGTACGCGCGGTGGACGGTCTCGAAGAGCGCGACGAGCAGCGGCAGGGCGATCACGATCAGCCAGGCACCGTCGTGGAACTTGGCAGCGGTGACGACGACCGCGGACACACCCGTGAGCAGCGCGCCCAGGCCGTTCAGCACGGCTTTGGCCACCCAACGAGGTCCGCGTTCCCTGCGCCAGTGCAGGACCATGCCGGTCTGGGCGATCGTGAAGCCGACGAAGACACCGATGGCGAAGAGCGGGACGAGGGTGTTCGTGTCACCGCCGGAGAACACCAGCAGAGCGGCGGAGACGACGGCGAGCCAGACGACGCCGTGCCGGTGCACCTGCCGGTCGGCCTTGAGGCCGAACACGTGCGGAACGTAGTTGTCCCGGGCCAGCAGCTTCAGCAGGACGGGCAGACCGCCGAACGAGGTGTTCGCGGACAGGGCGAGCAGCACCATGGTGGCGAACTGGACGACGAAGAAAGCCCAGTTGTGGCCGAGGGAAGCGTCGGCGAGCTGAGCGAGGACCGTGACCCCCTCCACCGGCTGGAGCCCGAAGCGGGAGATCAGGGCCGACAGGCCGATCAGCATCACCCCGAGGAGGGCCCCGAGCGCGACCTCGGCGCGCATCGCCCGGCGGGCGGCGGGGGCGCGGAAGGACGGCACCGCGTTGGCTATGGCCTCGACGCCGGTGAGCGCGGAGCAGCCGGAGGCGAAGGCCTTGAGCAGGAGCAGGGCGCCGACGGTGGTGGCGTTGTCGGCCAGGACGGAGGCATGCCCGGCGGATGCCTCGGTGGACAAGGGCGCGTCGCGGAAGAGGCCGACGGCGATCACGACGAGGATCGCGCCGACGAAGACGGCCGTCGGGACGATGAAGGCGCGGGCCGAGTCGACGATCCCGCGCAGGTTGACGGCCGTGATCAGGACGAGAACGCCGAGGCAGATCCACAGCCGGTCGCCGTAGAGGCCGGGGAAGGCGGAGGTGAGGGCGGCGACGCCGGCGGTGACGGCGACGGCCACGTTCAGGACGTAGTCGAGGACCAGGGAGGCGGCCGCGACCAGGCTGGTGCGGCGGCCGAGGTGGGTCTTGGCGACGGCGTAGGAGCCGCCGCCGTCCGGGAAGGCGGCGATGACCTGCCGGTACGAGGCGACGAGCACCCCGAGGAGCCCGGCGATGGCCAGCGTGACCGGCAGCGTGAACCCGAGCCCGTACCCGCCGGCCGCGGCGAGGACCAGGACGATCGCCTCGGGGCCGTACGCCACCGACGCCATCGCGTCGAGCGAGAGCGCGGCAAGTCCGGTGACGGCGGTCAGCTTGTGCCGGGCGCCGGTATCAGGAGGCTCTTCGGCGCCGGGGACGGCTTCCTTCTTGATGGTCAGGGCGGTCATGGGGGCGAACTCCTTCGGGCTCATGTCCGCTCAGCGTGAGCCCTGACCAGGCGGCTTCCGCCGTTCCTGGCGAGTTCTTTGCGCCCGGCCGCCCTCTCTTCACGCCTCCCTGACACGGTCGACGGCGGGGAAGCGCCCCGACCCCTTGCATCCGGGGGCCCGGGTCGACGCGGACCGGCGGCTCAGGAGGGGAGCCGTCTCACATTGTGAGCAGTCTCGATCGCACTCTGGTCACAGAGTTAGATGCGCGTGACACTTAACGTGTCCTGTGTGCGGCAACGGTGTCGTAGTATCCGCCAGTGGACCGGACCCGACCGAGCCGCACCTTGTGGCGGATCCGGTGACAGCCGCGCCAGAAAGGCCGCCTTCTGTGACGACTCGATTCGAGACGCAGACCGTCCTCGAGGAGATCGAACACCGCAATCCCGCACAGCCCGAGTTCCACCAGGCCGCCCACGAGGTCCTGGAGACGCTGGCGCCGGTGCTCGCGGCCCGCCCCGAGTACGCGCAGGCCGGGCTCGTGGAGCGGCTGTGCGAACCCGAGCGGCAGATCGTCTTCCGGGTTCCGTGGCAGGACGACAAGGGTCGCGTGCACGTCAACCGCGGCTTCCGTGTGGAGTTCAACAGCGCGCTCGGCCCGTACAAGGGCGGCCTGCGCTTCCACCCGTCGGTGAACCTGGGCGTCATCAAGTTCCTGGGCTTCGAACAGATCTTCAAGAACGCGCTGACCGGTCTCGGCATCGGTGGCGGCAAGGGCGGCAGCGACTTCGACCCGCACGGACGCAGCGACGCCGAGGTCATGCGGTTCTGTCAGTCCTTCATGACCGAGCTGTACCGGCACATCGGCGAGCACACCGACGTCCCCGCCGGAGACATCGGCGTCGGCGGCCGTGAGATCGGCTACCTGTTCGGCCAGTACCGCCGCATCACCAACCGCTGGGAGGCCGGTGTCCTCACCGGCAAGGGCGTCGGCTGGGGCGGCTCGCTGATCCGCCCCGAGGCGACCGGCTACGGCAACGTGCTCTTCGCGGGGGCCATGCTGCGCGAGCGCGGCGAGGGCCTGGAGGGGCAGACGGCCGTCGTCTCCGGCTCCGGCAATGTCGCGATCTACACCATCGAGAAGCTGGCCGCCCTCGGCGCCAACCCCGTGACCTGTTCGGACTCGTCTGGCTACGCCGTCGACGAGAAGGGCATCGACCTGGAGCTGCTCAAGCAGATCAAGGAGGTCGAGCGGGGCCGCGTCGACGCGTACGCGGAACGCCGGGGCTCCTCGGCGCGCTTCGTGCCGGGCGGGCGGGTCTGGGAGGTGCCGGCGGACATCGCGCTGCCGTCCGCCACCCAGAACGAGCTGGACGAGAACGACGCCGCGGCCCTGATCCGCAACGGCGTGAAGGCCGTATCCGAGGGCGCCAACATGCCGACCACCCCCGGGGCCGTCCGCCTGCTCCAGCAGGCGGGCGTCGCCTTCGGTCCCGGCAAGGCGGCCAACGCGGGCGGCGTCGCGGTCAGCGCGCTGGAGATGGCACAGAACCACGCGCGGACGTCCTGGACGGCCGAACAGGTCGAGGGCGAACTCGCCCGGATCATGAACGACATCCACGCCACCTGCCACGAGACCGCCGAGCGCTACGGCGCCCCGGGCGACTACGTGACCGGCGCGAACATCGCCGGCTTCGAGCGAGTGGCCGACGCGATGCTGGCCCAGGGCGTCATCTGACCCTCCGGGGCCACCGGCCGCGTTCTGTGGTCGGGGCGACCGCCGGGTGCGCTGCCGGAGGACTTCCGTGCCCAGGTGGCCCGCCGCCGGCGACACCTCTCCCCCGCCGCACGGCAGTTGACGGAGGCGGGCGCCGTCCTCGCCCGACCGGTCGCGGTACACGAGGCCGCCGGAGTGACCGGCGCCCCCGTACGGGAGATGACCGCGGCCACCGAGGAGGCCATCGCGCAGGGGCATCTCGTCGCGGAGGGACCGCTGTTGAGGTTCCGGCACGACCCTGCTGGACGAGGAGGGAAGGCGGCGCGTACGTGAGCGGTTCCGTCGCCTCGGACCCGCACTCGTCGGCCGGAGTGGCGCGAACCGCGCGTGTTTCAGGCGCTGTTGGCGTCCAGGAGGCGGCGGGTGCGGTCGCTCGCGCCGCTGAGGGTGAGGGGGACGCCGAGGCCGGCGCACATGCGGTGGGCGCGGGCCAGGGCGCTGAGGGTGGCGGGGCTCGGGTCGGCGGCCGGGACCGCGATGACGACCCGGACGGGCCGGTGCTCCTGGACGAGGGCCTGGATCTGGAGCGCCGCCGCGGCGCGGTTGGTGACGTCCAGGTCGCGGTGGAGCGTGACGTGCAGGGCGTCGGGGCGTACGGCGTGGCTGATGAGCAAGGTGTCCCTCCGCGCAGGACGAGGAGGCCCACGGCCGGGCGGTCGGTGTGGGCGGTTCGTCCGAGGATGTCATGGGTGGTGGCCCGAGAGCGTTCTCGGGGCGTTCACCGCGCGGAGTGTCGGTGGCGGGGGCCAGGAGGCGGCCCGGCCGTGCCGGGCGCCGGTCGCGGCGACGTGGCCGATGCGCCGTGCCAGGCGCGGGACCTGCCAGCCGCGGACCCGTCGGACACAGCCTGGCGCGGACCTGTCGAGCACGGTACGGCGCGGACCCGACAGGCGCGGCGCGGACCCGGCGCGGCCCGGCGCGTACCCGACAGGCACGGCCCGGCGCGGGCCCGTCAGGCGCGCCCCCGCAAGGCCGCCGCGTACGCCTCGTCCGGGTCCAGGCGGCGGAGTTCCTCGGCGATCAGTTCCGCGGTGGTCCGGACCTTCAGGGCGAGGACCCTGCTCGGCTGGCCCGGGATGGCGAGCCGCGCGACCGGGCCCTCGGGCCGGTCGATGCGGATCTCGCCGTCGGCCGTGCCCATGCGGACGGCCGTGACGACGGGGCCGTCGGTGACGACCCGGTCGACGGACACGCCGAGCCGCACCTCGAACCAGCGGGCCAGGAGTTCGGCGCTGGGGTTCTCCGCCTCGCTCTCGACGGCGGCCGAGGTGACGGTGAGCGGTGCCTGGTCGAGCGCCGCGGCCAGCATCGAGCGCCACGGGGTGAGCCGGGTCCAGGCGAGGTCGGTGTCGCCGGGCGCGTACGAGGCGGCGCGCTTCTCCAGGGCGGCGAGCGGGTCCTCGACCGCGTACATGTCGGTGATGCGGCGCTGCGCGAGCGAGCCCAGCGGGTCCCGGGAGGGCACCTCGGGGGCGTCGACGGGCCACCAGACGACGACGGGCGCGTCCGGCAGGAGCAGCGGCAGGACCACCGAGTCGGTGTGGGCGCCGACTTCGCCGTACAGCCGGAGCAGAACCGTCTCTCCGGAGCCCGCGTCGGTGCCGAGCCGGACTTCCGCGTCGAGCCGGTTCTCGTGCCGGTCGCGCGGAGTGCGCGCGTGGCGCTTGATGACGACGAGGGTCCGGGAAGGGTGTTCCCGGGAGGCCTCGTTGGCCGCCTTGACGGAGTCGTACGCGTTCTCCTCGTCGGTGACGACGACGAGGGTGAGCACGGCCCCGACGGCGGGCGTGCCGACGGCCCGGCGGCCCTGCAGGATCGCCTTGTTGATCTTGCTGGAGTCGGTGTCCGTCAGATCGATCTTCATGTTGCGGCGCCCGTCCCTTCCTCTGTGGCGAGCCTAACGCGTTCGAGTGCCCCGGCGGGACGCGTCCTACGCCGGCTCCGCCTCCGGCTCCGGCTCGGACTCCGCGCCGGGCGACGCCTGGTCCTGGGCGCGGCGGTTGACGACGGCCGCGGCGGCGATCGCCGTACCGAGGAACGCGGTGGCGACCACCCAGGGGCGGTCGAGGACGTGTCCGGTGGCGTGGTCGAGGGAGTACCGTCCGGCGCCGGCGACGCCGATCGCGGCGGCCGTGAAGCCGAGGAACGCCGGGTACTCGTAGCCGCCGGCCGCGGCGAAGAAGCCGGCCGGGGCGTGCACGGCGACGGCTCCCGCCATGGCACCCGCCGCGGCGGCGCCGGCGGCCGGGGTGGCGAGCCCGAGGGCGAGCAGGGCTCCGCCGCCCGCCTCACCGAGTCCGGCGGCGACCGCGCTCTCGCGGCCCGGGTGGAAGCCCATGGCCTCCATCGCCTTGGTGGTGCCCTCGATGCCGCCTCCCCCGAACCAGCCGAGGAGCTTCTGTGTGCCGTGCGCGGCGAGCACGGCACCGGTGCCGACTCTCAGCACGAGCAGCCCGAGATCGCGTCGGTTGGGGTGGCCCATGGGGTTCTCCAGGTGCGGGAGGCGGACGCGTACGCCGTCCACTCTTGTCCCGCCCGCTCCCGGGCGCCCTCCGAAGCCCTCCCGAATAGGCCACATGAGTCATGTTTTGCGGCGATTGCTCACTGTTGCTTGACTGAGTGTGCTTTACGTCCCCGAGGGAAGTGGGTACGCATGTCCGCCGAGTCCACCGAGACCGCAGCCCTGCGGGAGAGGGTCCGGGCGCTGATGCCCCGGGCGAAGGAGGACCTGACCGCTCTGGTGGCGATGCGCTCCGTCGCCGACCCGCGCCAGTTCCCGCCCGAGGAGTGCGCGAAGACCGCCGACTTCCTCGTACGGGCCTTCACGGAGGCCGGACTCCGCGACATGCGCCGGGTGAGGACCCCGGACGGGACGGACGCGGTGGTGGGGCACGCGCCGGGTCCCGAGGGCGCGCCGACGGTACTGCTCTACTGCCACTACGACGTGCAGCCGCCCCTCGACGACGCCGCCTGGCAGACCCCGCCCTTCGAGCTCACCGAACGCGACGGGCGCTGGTACGGCCGCGGCGCCGCCGACTGCAAGGGCAACATCGCCATGCACCTGACGGCGCTGCGCGCGCTCGGCGGGCCGGAGGGCCGGGGCTTCCCCGTGAACATCAAGTTCGTGGCGGAGGGTTCGGAGGAGCAGGGGACGGGCGGCCTGGAGCAGCTCGTGCCGCTCCAGCCCGAACTGTTCGCCGCCGACACCCTGTTGGTCTGCGACACCGGCAACTTCGCGCGGGGCCTGCCCACCGCCACCACCTCGTTGCGCGGGCTCACCAACGTCGTCGTGACCGTCTCCACCCTCAAGGGCGCGATGCATTCCGGCATGTTCGGCGGCCCCGCGCCCGACGCACTCGCCGCGCTCGTCCGGATCCTCGACAGCCTCCGCGACGAGCACGGC
The DNA here is from genome assembly GCF_055602235.1 of Streptomyces sp. NPDC037410. NCBI lineage: Bacteria > Bacillati > Actinomycetota > Actinomycetes > Kitasatosporales > Streptomycetaceae > Streptomyces > Streptomyces sp. NPDC037410. Next base: position 78,090 of record NZ_JBVJWR010000031.1, read on the forward strand.
AACACGGCGATCAAGGGGCTCGCCGGCGAGGGCACCTGGGACGGGGTGGACTACCCGGTCGAGCAGTTCCGCACCGATGCGGGCGTCCTCGACGGGGTCTCCCTGGTCGGCACGGGCACGGTCGCCGACGAGCTGTGGGCCCGGCCCGCCGTCACCGTCCTCGGCATCGACTGCCCGCCGGTGGTGGGTTCCTCGGCGGCGGTCCAGGCGAAGGTACGGGCACGGGTCAGCCTGCGGGTGCCGCCGGGGATCGACGCGGACGACGCCCTGCGCGCCCTCACCGACCATCTGACCTCGGCCGCCCCGTGGGGCGCCCGGGTGGAGGTGGAGCCGGAGAGCTCCGGCCAGCCTTTCCGGGCGCGCACCGACGGACCCGCCTACCGGGCCCTGGGGTCGGCGCTGCGCGCGGCGTACGGAAAGGACATGGTCCAGTCGGGGCAGGGCGGTTCGATCCCGCTGTGCAACGTGCTCGCCGCGCAGTTCCCCGGGGCGGAGATCGCCCTGATCGGCGTCGAGGAGCCGGGCTGCCTCATCCACGCGCCGAACGAGAGCGTGGACCCCTCCGAGATCGAGTACATGGCCTTGGCCGAGGCCCTCTTCCTGAGCTCGTACGCCACTCCCCTCTGACCCGCCCCTCTCCAGCGCCAGGGCCTGTCCGACCCTGATCCGCCGGACAGGCCCTGGCCTCCCACCCGCAACGAAAGGACCGGTGCGGTTCCATGACACAGACTCATGACAGTCCGTACGGCCGCGACGCCCGAGGGGATGTGCCACCCGGGCCCGTGGGACTCCTCGCGGGCTTCGCCTGGCAGGCCCTGCTCGTCGCCGGTCTCGTCTCGCTGATCCTCGGCGTCATGGTGCTGGCCTGGCCGGAGGCCTCCCTGCGGGTGGTGGGGGTGCTCTTCGGTCTGTACCTGCTGGTCAGCGGTGTGATGCAGCTGGTCGCCGCGTTCGGCACGCACGCCACCACGGCCCTGCGGGTCATGGCCTTCATCAGCGGCGCGCTGTCGATCCTGCTCGGCCTGTTCTGCTTCCGGGGCGCGACGCAGTCGACCCTGCTGCTCGCGCTGTGGATCGGCATCGGCTGGCTCTTCCGCGGCATCACCCAGACCGTGGCGGCCGCCTCCGACCCGGCGATGCCGGCGCGCGGCTGGCAGATCTTCCTCGGCATCGTCAGCGCGGCCGCCGGTGTGGTGCTGATCGTCGCCCCGCTGGAGTCGGCCAGCGTGCTCACGGTCCTCGGCGGCATCTGGCTCCTCGTGGTCGGTGTCGTCGAGCTCATGACGGCCGTCATGGTCCGCTCCCGCGCCAAGGACCTCCCGCCGGGCGCCTAGTCGGCGCGCACCCCCTTCCGTCCGCTGTCCGCCCGGAGCTCCGGGCGGGCGGCGGACCCCGTTCACCCGTGCGCTACATTTTGCCGGTCCTTGACCATCGATCCCCCGCGATCGCAACCCTTCGGAGCCGGCACTTCATGAGCGACATCGTCAACGGCCTCGGCCGGGCCGGTGCCTACGGCGCACTCGGCGTGGTCCTGCTGATCCTCGGCATCGTGCTCGTGGACCTGCTGACCCCCGGCAAGCTCGGCCGCCAGATCTGGGAGGAACGCAACCGCAACGCCGCGATCCTGCTGAGCTCGGCGCTCCTCGGCATCGGCGGCATCGTCTTCACCTCGATCTGGACGACGTACGACCACTTCGGCAAGGGGCTCGTCTCGACCGCCGCGTTCGGCCTGCTCGGCCTGGTGATGATGGCGGTGGCCTTCCTCGTCGTCGACCTGGTCACGCCGGGGAAGCTCGGCGCCACGCTCGTCGATCCCGAGCCGCATCCGGCGGTCTGGGTGACGACCTCCTGCAACATCGCGGTCTCGGCGATCGTCTCCGCCTCGATCGCCTGACGGCCTCGCCTCGCGGTCGAGCTTCACGGTCGAGCTTCACGGGGACATGGGCTCCACCTCCAGGAAGCGGCGGCCGCGCGGCCCCTTGTAGAGCAGCGCCTCCCAGCCGAGCCGCGCCAGGGCCGGCACGCACGCGCCCAGGGCCGCCGCCTCCTCCTGGGCGGCGCCCGCCCCCGGCGGGCCGAGCCACTCCACCACGGCCGTCCCGGGCCGCTCCCCCGCCGTGACCCGGTACCCGGTGGAGAGCCGTGCCCCCTGGGTGTCCACCGACGAGGGCGTGATCCCACCGGACTCCAGGGCGAGGGCCACCGCGCGGACCGGTCTCCGGCGCTCCCAGTCGGCGGGCGCGGTCCTCGGGTCGCCGCCCCGGCTCAGGGCCAGCCGCCTGATCTGGAGCAGCCCGTCGACGGCCGCGCGGATCTCGCGCGACCGCTGCTCGGCCTCGGCCGGGGGCAGCGGCGGCCCGTCGCCCGTGGCCGCCTCGAAGACGCCCGGCACTCCCCCCGCTCCGCTCGTCACAGCAGCCGCCGGATGTCACCGCGCACCCGGTAGAACCCGCCCGCGGCCGGGTGCAGGGCGTCCACCACGTACCGCGCGCCGGGCTCCCGGATCGCCCGCGGGAACTGCACGTTCCACCCGGAGTCGTACCCCTGCGAGACGACCCGCACCCGGGTCCTGCCGCCCTCGGTCACGCACTCCACGACGACCGAACCGGCCGGTGCGTCGCTGACGGCGGCCACGGCGGTCACGGTCGTGGCCGGCTCGTACACCGGAAGCGCGGCGGCGAGCTTGACGTCCCGGGCGACCGGGACCGTGCCCTGCTTGGCGGCCGCGATCGCGGCCTCGCTCGCGTCCACGCAGACCAGCGAACCGTCCGTGGTCACCAGGTAGAGCCGCTCGTCCCGGTACTGCATGGAGAGCGCCGAACCGCCGCCCGTGCCCAGCTTCCACAGCCGCGTGCCGTCCTCCGCGAAGCAGTAGACGGAGGAGGCCGAGTCGGCCGCGAAGACGAACCGGCCGCCGGGCGAGGTCGCGCAGGAGTAGACCGGGCTGTCGCAGGCGAACACCGCCTCCACGCGCCCGTCCTTCTTCGCGAGCCGCTGCACCTTCTTGCGGGACGTGCCCGCGTAGACCGCGGTGTCCTCCTGCCAGCCGAAGAGGACCCCGCCCTCCGTGGCCGTGTGCCACAGCTCGCCGCCGCCGTCCGGGGCGTGGGCCGCGACGCCTCTCGTGTCCCCGTAGTAGACGGCGTCCCCGTCGGCGCGGACCATCCAGGCGTGCTCCCCGGCGCCGGAGCGCGCCCACTGGTGCTCGTCCTCGTGGTCGATGACGGTGAGCCGGCCGGAGCGGTCGGCGACGTGCAGGACGCCCTCGTGGATGTCGAGCCAGAAGATGTCGACGTCCGTGGCGATGTCGTACGCGGCGAAGGGAAGCTTGGACGACAGGTCGTACACCTTGCCGTCGTCGCAGCCCGCGTAGATCCAGAAGTCGTCGGCGACCAGGCACTTGACGCCGTCCGGCAGGCTGAAGCGGGCCTGCACCTCGCCGGTGCGGTCGAGCGTGAAGACGTCCCCCGCCTGGTTGCCCACCCAGCAGCGCTCCTCGTCGACGTGGATGCCGAAGGCGGCCGAACCGGTGCGGAAACGCCAGAGGACGGGGGCGACGGCCCGCGCGGTGGACGGCGCGGAGGTGACCTCACGGCGTGTCACGGAGCGCGCGGCACGCTGTCCCCTGACCGCGGGGGCGTACCCCTTGCGGACCTTCTCACCGATCTTCTTCGCCGCGGCGGCCTGGGCCTTCGCCGCCGTCGGGAAGGTGGACCGCTGGGTCTGTCCGTCCGAGCCGATCCGGCCGTAACGGACCGACACCGCGAGGTCCTCGACGGTCACTTCGTAGAACTTGTGGGCACCGCCGCCGTCCTGCGACAGCTCCAGATAGGTCGTCGTCATGGTGAAAACGGTAGGGGGCACCACTGACAACGGCCCGCGGTGAAGCCATGGCCACGGGACCAAAGACCCGGGCATTCGGGACTTTCGTCGCGGCATTCCGGACATTCACCCCTGTGACGATGGTGCGTGAAGATCATCCGACGAGCCGTCACCTCAGGAACGGCCGGAAGGGCCTCATGACCGAGCCACAGAAGCGGCCCCTGCCCGTCCGCATCCGCCGGAGCACGGGCGGCATACCGATGAACGACCTCTTCCGGTCGGACCCGGCCCGGCCCACCCGGACCGTGCCCAGGTCGGCGACACCGGCCGACGGGCCCGCCCGGACCATGGCCAAGCCGGCGACACCGGTCGACCGGCCCGCCCGGACCATGGCCAAGCCGGCGACACGGCCCGACGGCCCCGCCACGCCCGCGCCCCTGCCCCGCCGGCCGCCGCCCGCCGAACCCGACCTGACGGAGCGTCCGGGCCCCGCCGTCCCCGGCTGGGTCGCCGTCCTGACCGGCCTCACCGCGCTCGGGGGCGCGGCGGCGGCGCTGTGGCGGGCCCGCCCCCTGCGCACGGCCGAGCTGCCGCCGTGGCAGTGGGGCGCGCTCGCCTGCTGCGCCGTCGTCGCCGTCGTCGCCTTCGGCGGGCTGACCCGCGGCCGTACGGGCTCCGCCTGGGTCCTCTCGCTCTTCGGCCGCTATCGGGGCAGCGTCCGGCGCACCGGCCTCGTCTGGATCAGCCCCTTCGTGCTGCGGCGCCGCATCGACGTACGCCTGCGGCACTGGCGCAGCGAACCCATCGCCGTCGTCGACGCCGAAGGCGCCGCGCTGCGCGTGGTGGTCCTGGTGGTCTGGTCGGTGCGGGACACGGCCCGTGCGCTGCTCGCGGTCGACGACCATCTCGGCTATCTGCGCGAGCAGGTGGAGGCGGCCACCGCGCGGGTGCTCTCGCAACTGCCGGCGGACGCCTTCCGGGGTGACGCCCCGACCCTGCGGGACGCCGAGGCGGTCGGCGACGCGCTGACCCGCATGCTCGCGGCCGAGTGCCGGCCGGTCGGCATCGCCGTCTTCTCCGCCCAGCCCACCCGGATCGAGTACGCCCCCGAGGTCGCCGCCGCCATGCGCCGGCGGCAGATCGCCGTCCTGGACGCCAAGCACCGGGACTCGGTCCTGACCGGCGTGATCGACGCCGTGGACGACACCGTCACCCGGCTGACCACCCGGGGGCTCGTCGAACTCGACGACTTCGAACGCCAGGCCCTGGTCAAGGACTTGACCGTGGCCTTCTACACCCGGAGCGGCGGCCCGGCCGACCCGAACCAGGAGTGACGAGGACCATGGACCCGAACAACCCCGCCCCCGCATTCGACGCGCCCGCCTTCGCCGACGAGATGCCCCAGGACTGCGCGTGCGCGGGCTGCGCGGACGCCGTCCGCTCCGGCCGGACACCCGGCGGGCAGCGCGCCCTGCACGGTGTGCGCCGTGCGGTCGTCGCGACCGTCGGCGTGGTCGCCCTGACCGGCGTGGGCACGGGCACGGCCGCCGCCGAACCCGCCCCGGCGCACGCCGGTTGGGACGGCTCCAAGTACTGGTTCCGGAACGAGGCGGGCCAGTGGCGCTGGACCAGCCACTACGCCACGTACAAGCAGCGCACCCAGACCTCGGCCCGCACCGGTGAGCCGGTGTTCCACGGCCGGCAGGGGTGGGACAAGCAGTCGCGGGTGTACTGGTACCCGTCACGGGGCCACTGGTACTGGACCGGTCACGCGGAGAAGTACGAGCAGCGGACGGGCCGCCCCGCGCGGCCGTCCGCCCCCTCTTCGCCGTCCTCACGGGGCTGGACGGCACCGGTGTCCTCGTACGTCTTCACGGGGTACTACGGACAGCGGGGCTCCTGGTCGAAGGGCTACCACACGGGGCAGGACTTCGCGGTGCCGTCGGGCACGGCCGTCCGTGCAGTCGGTCCCGGGCGGGTAGTGACGGCCGGGTACGGCCGCTCGTACGGATACGAGGTGGTCATCCGTCATCCGGACGGCCGTTACAGCCAGTACGCCCACCTCTCCCGGATCGACGTGCGGCCCGGGCAGAGCGTGTCGGGCGGGCAGCGGATCGCGCGGTCGGGGGCGACCGGGCGGGTGACGGGTCCGCACCTGCACTTCGAGGTGCGGACCACGCCGTACTTCGGCTCGGACATCAACCCGCTGGCCTACCTGCGCGGCCACGGCGTGTCCGTGTAGGACGCCGGTCAGGCCTCGACCGCGTTCCGATCCGCCGTCGTCCGCCGGTTCTCCTTGATCGTGATCCGGCCCTTCCGGATCGTGGCCAGACGAGGGGCCCGGCGGGCGACGGCGCTGTCGTGGGTGACCATGACGAAGGTCAGCCCGTGCTCCTCGCAGAGCCCTTCGAGCAGGTCCACGATCTCGTCGCGCATCGACTCGTCGAGGTTGCCGGTGGGTTCGTCGGCGAGGAGCACCTTGGGCCGCTTCACCAGGGCGCGGGCGATCGCCACGCGCTGCTGCTGGCCGCCGGACAGCTCGGACGGCAGGTGCCCGAGGCGCTCGCCGAGGCCGACCGACTCCAGCGCCTCGGCGGCCCGGGTACGCCGCTCGGCCGCCTTGACGCCGAGCGGGACGAGCGCGGTCTCCACGTTCTCCTGGGCGGTGAGCGTGGGGATGAGGTTGAAGCTCTGGAAGACGAAGCCGATGTTCTCTCCGCGCACGGCCGTCAGCCGGCGCTCGGAGAGCGCGGCCAGATCGGTGCCGTCGAGCAGGACCCGGCCCGAGGTGGGACGGTCGAGGCCGCCGAGCATCTGGAGGAGGGTGGACTTGCCGCCGCCCGTGGGGCCCTGGATGACCAGGCGGTCCCCCTGGGCGAGGGTGAGGTCGATCCCGGCGAGCGCGTCGACTCTCTGCTGTCCCCGCCGGTACTGCTTGGTGACGCCGATGAGTTCGTACATGGTGGGACTCCTGTGGTCCATGAGTGGGTGCGGTCTTCCGGCTGCTACTCGACGCGGCGCAGCGCGTCGGCGGGGCGCAGCCGTGAGGCGCGCCAGGCGCCGAAGGCACCCGCGACGAGCCCGCCGCCGAGGGCGAGGAGGACGGCGAGGCCCACGGTGGTGACGCTGACGGGGGCGGTGAGGGCGATGTCGACCGTCTTGCCTGCGGCCGTACGGGCTGCGCCGGGGCCGCCGAAGACCATGCCGCCGCCGCGTCCACCGCCGAACCCGCCGCCGCTCCCGCCGAGTTCGGCGGTGAGGGTCGGGCTCGCGGCGGTCACCGCGTACGCTCCGGCGAGGCCGATCGCGATGCCGAGGGCGCCGCCGATGACGCCGTTGACGAGGGCCTCGCCGACGACCTGGCGGGTGACCCGGCCGCTCTTCCAGCCGAGGGCCTTGAGGGTGCCGAACTCGCGGACGCGGCGGCCCACGGCGGAGGAGGTGAGGAGCCCGGCGACGAGGACGGCGGCGAGCAGCACGGCGTACGAGAGCCACTTGCCGACGTTGGAGGCGAGGTCGGCGGCGGTGTCGAGCGAGCCGGAGACCGTCTGGGCGAGGTCGGCGGAGGTGGTGACGGTGGTGCCGGAGACGTTCTTCTGGATGGCGGTCTTGACCGCGTCGATGCGCGTCGAGTCGGTCGCCTTCACGTAGATCGTGGTGATCTTGCCGGCGGAACCGGAGAGGGTCTGGGCCTGCTTGAGGGGCAGGTAGACCTGGGCGGCGGACTGACCGCGGTCGGCGGTCGCGATGCCGGCGATCTCGAACGTGACGCCCTTGACCGTCAGTTCGTCGCCGACGGAGAGGTCCTTCTGCTGCGCGTAGGCGCTGTCGACGACCGCGACCTTGGCGTCCGTCTCGGTCGTCTTGAAGGTGCGGCCCTGGGAGACGGTGGAGGTGGTGAGGGGGCCGAGGTCGGGGGCGGTCACGTCGGTGCCGTAGATCGTGAAGGAGTCGACGTCGAAGGCCGCGCCGCCGCCGGTGACGGTGTCGCCGGGGCCTGCGCCGGAGCCGCCGTTCCCGCTGCCCGGGCCGGCGGGCTGAGCCTGCTGTGCCTGGCCGCGCTGGATCTGACCGCGCTTGAACTCGCCGTTGATCTTCAGGTTGACGAGGCTCAGACCGCCGACGGCCCGGTCGACGCCCTGCTGCTTCGCGACCGTGTCGACGGTGGAGTCGGCGAGGGTCTGGAAGCCCTGGACCATCAGCCGGTCGCTGCTCTGCTCCTCGCCGTCCTCCTTGCCCTGGAACTCGAACCGGGGCCGCTGCGGCTGCGCGCCGGCCTCGGGCCGCTCCTGCGCCTTGGTCACCGTCAGGTCCGTACCGAGGCCGTAGAGGGATTCCAGGACCTTGCCCTGGGCCCGGTTCATGCCGGAGGAGACGGAGTTGACGACGATGACCAGCGCGATCCCGAGCGCGAGCCCGGAGGCGACGACGAGCGCCGCCTTTCTGCGACGGCGCAGTTCGCGCCGGAGGTAGGTGAAGAACATGGGCGCGAAGGTAGGGGCGCCGTGTGATGACGGGATAAGGCCCGGGTGAGAGTGGGATGAGAGCGCGGCAGGGGGGCGGGGCGGGGTGGCTGCGGGTCCTGGGGCGGTGTCTCCGCGCGCGTGGAGCCGCGGGTCTCGGCCGCCGGGGCGTCACGGCAGGGCATGGCGGCAGGGCACGACGGCAGAGGGCCTGCCGGAAAACGCCTGATGGGAGGAGGCCGTCTCCCCCGTGCGGGGGAGACGATGTGGCCGCCGGGGCGACGCCGGGGCGCCCCGGCCGGCGGCAGTCTGGGCAGCATGATGAAGCTCAAGGCCCTGCCGGACGTCCCCCGATGGGCCGTCGTCGCCGCCCACGCCGTACCGCTGATCGTCCTGCCGTCCGGCCTCTGGCGCGTCGCCCTGACGTTCGGCGCACCGGTGGCCGGGGCCCACGACCAGACGCTCGGCCTGGCCGTCTACCAACTCGCCCTGACCGCCGTCGCCGAAGTGCTCGCCTTTCTCACCCTGGGCCTGGTCCGCGACTGGGGCGAGGTGTTCCCCCGCCGACTGCCGCTCCTCGGCGGCCGCCCGGTCGCCGCCCGGGGCGCGACGTTCGCCGCGCTGTCCGGGGCGTTCGGACTCGCCGCTCTCACCTGCTGGTTCACGTACGTGGCGTTCGCGGGCTTCGCCCCGTACTCCCCCGGCAACCTCACCGAGAGCACGCTCCAACGGACCCTGTTCCTCGTCTGCTACCTCCCGCTCGCGGCCTGGGCCCCGCTGCTCACGGCGGTGGCGCTCGCGTACCACCGACGCCGGCGGCTCACGCCCACACGACCTTGATCACGGCATGGCCCGACGATGCGGCCCGCCCGTAGAACCCCCGGAGCGACTCGTGGTGTTCGCGGTACTCCTGACGGAAGAGCGCCTCGTCCGCCCCGCCGCCCCCGAGTCTCCTGCCGACGGCGTTCCACAGCTCGTCGAAGGAGACGCCCGCGAGGAATTCCGCCGCCTGGGACACCTCGGGCGGGTCCATGTACATCATGGGCGGGTTACGGAGGTCGGCCTCGGGGCCGTGGGCCGCGGGGCGGCCACCGTAGACCGGCAGCGTCCAGGGGCCTCCGGCACCCGTGCCGTCGGCATCGGCGGCGGTGTAGAGCTCGTTGACGGAGTCCCAGCACTTGGAGAGCGAGTCGGCGACTCCGGCCGCGTACTCGTCGGCATGCCTGTCCCAGGCCTCGGCCATGAACGCCGCGAGCCAGGTGTGGTCGTCCTCGATCTCGGACTCCGCGACGGCGCGGAAATGCAGGTGGATGCTCACCGCGACAACTCCCCCGGTACGCCGGCCCGCCGCTCGGACCGATCACACCGACCGTAATCGACGGCACTGACAACGAGCCGCCCGAGACATGAGGCGACTCAGCCGGCGCGTCCGGGAATCTTGGCCGCCAGGATGTCGGTGTACTCGATCGTCGGCGGCTGCGCGAGCAGCTCGGGCAGGCGGGCCAGGCGGGCGCGACCGGCTTCCAGGTGCTCCTGGCGGGCCTCCTGGTCGGGGAAGGCGTCGACGACGGCGAAGGTCGTGGGGCCGAGGCGGAGGGCGAGCCACACGGTCGTGCCCGGTTCCTGCTCGACGTCCGCCAGTGCCGCGGTGATCGCGGCCCGTACTTCTTCCTCGCGACCCGGCCGGGCCTCGATCCGGACGAACAACCCTACGTTGACCATGCGTGATCACTCCGTTCTGGATTCGAGTGGTCCGCCGGCCTGTCGTATCGGGAACGGGCCCGAGTCCGGTCGGCGGTGAGTTCGGGCGTCCAAGCCCGCGCCCGGCGATGACGTCAGCCGGGGGATCCTGACCGGGGCGCGCGGCGAGAGAGCGCGGCGACTGCCTGCTGTCAAAGGATCTGAGCACGAGCACCGTAACAGGTGGAGGAGATCGCGGAACAGGTGTGGCGGCAGACGTCGGTACGGGAGGACTTGCCCGGCGTGCACTGAGCCGCGCTTCACCGGCCCTGCGACACTACGTACCGCAGCGCCGCCGCCCGACCCGAGCCGTCCCCCGAGGAACCCGTGATGCGTGTCGCCCTCTTCGTCACCTGCGTCAACGACGCCGTCTTCCCGTCGACGGGCGTGGCCACGGTCCGGCTCCTCGAGCGGCTCGGCGTGACCGTCGACTTCCCCGCGGCGCAGTCCTGCTGCGGGCAGCCGCAGTTCAACACGGGCTACCGCGCGGAGACCGCACCCCTCGTGCGGCGCACGGTCAGGGCCTTCGAGGGGTACGACCACGTCGTCGCCCCGTCGGGTTCGTGCGCGGCGATGGTCCGCCACCACTACCCGTCGTTCGGTACGGACGCGGCGGCCCTGGCACCCCGCGTGTACGAGCTGACGGAGTTCCTGGTCGACGTGCTCGGCGTGACGGACGTGGGCGCGTACTTCCCGCACCGGGTGACGTACCACCCGTCCTGTCACGGCCTGCGGCTCCTCGGGCTCGGGGAGCGGCCGCGGCGGCTCCTGGAGGCGGTGAAGGGCCTGGAGCTTGTGGAGCTGCCGGGCGCGGAGGAGTGCTGCGGCTTCGGCGGCACCTTCGCGGTGAAGAACCCGGACGTCTCGGCGGCGATGGGCGCCGACAAGATCACGAACGCGCTGTCCACCGGCGCGGAGGTCCTGTGCGGCGCGGACAACTCCTGTCTGCTGCACGTGGGCGGCATGCTGAGGCGGCAGGAGGCGCCGCTGCGGGCGCTGCACCTGGCGGAGATCCTGGCCGGCACGGAAGAGGAGCCCTGGGCATGAGTGACGAGAAGGTGCGCGCGCCGGCGGTCGATGAGGGGCGCCGGCCGGGTGACGGGCGGGCATTCGTGGGGATGCCCTCGTTCCCGAAGGCCGCACGGGAGGCCGTGCACGACGAGCGGCTGCGGGGCAATCTCCGGCACGCCACCCACACCATCCGCGACAAGCGGGCGCGGGCGGTGGCCGAGCTGGACGACTGGGCCGCGCTCCGCGAGGCCGGCAAGCGGATCAAGGACGAGACGCTCCGCCATCTCGACACGCATCTCCTCCGGTTGGAGGAGTCGGTGACGGCGGCGGGCGGCACCGTGCACTGGGCGGCGGACGCGGCCGAGGCGAACCGGATCGTCACGGACCTCGTGAAGGCCACCGGAGGCTGTGACACTGAAAAGCGTGAGGTCGTCAAGGTCAAGTCCATGGCCACCCAGGAGATCGGGCTCAACGAACACCTGGAGGCCGAGGGCATCGCCGCGTACGAGACGGATCTCGCGGAGCTGATCGTGCAGCTCGGCGAGGACCGTCCCTCGCACATCCTGGTTCCGGCGATCCACCGCAACCGCGGCGAGATCCGCGACATCTTCCGCGAGAAGATGGGCAGTTGGGGGCGGCCGGCGCCGGACGGGCTGAGCGACACCCCGGCCGAACTCGCGGAGGCGGCCCGGCTGCACCTGCGGGAGAAGTTCCTGCGGGCCAGGGTCGGGATCTCCGGGGCGAACTTCGTGGTCGCCGAGACCGGCACCCTCGTGGTGGTGGAGTCGGAGGGGAACGGGCGGATGTGCCTGACCCTCCCCGAGACGCTGATCTCCGTCGTCGGCATCGAGAAGGTCGTGCCGACCTGGCGGGACCTGGAGGTCTTCCTCCAGACACTGCCCCGCTCCTCGACGGCCGAGCGGATGAACCCGTACACGAGCATGTGGACCGGCACCACCGACGGCGACGGGCCGCGCGCCTTCCACCTGGTCCTCCTCGACAACGGCCGCACCGGCGCCCTCGCCGACGAGGTGGGGCGGCAGGCGCTGCGCTGCATCCGCTGCTCGGCCTGTCTCAACGTCTGCCCGGTGTACGAACGGGCCGGAGGTCACGCGTACGGCTCGGTCTACCCCGGCCCGATCGGCGCGATCCTCACCCCCCAACTGCGGGGCACCGCGAGCGAGGTCGACACCTCCCTGCCCTACGCCTCCTCACTCTGCGGCGCCTGTTACGAGGTGTGCCCCGTCGCCATCGACATCCCGGAGGTCCTGGTGCACCTGCGTGAGCGGGTGGCCGAGGAGGGCGGCCGGGGCCACCGCCTGGAACGGGCCGCGATCAAGGCCTCCACCTGGGTCCTGGACCACCCGGGCGCCCTCACGGCGGGCGAGCGCCTCGCGTCCGCGGCCCGGAAGGCGCTCCCGAAGCGACTGCCGGGGCCGGGAGCCCGTCAGTGGACGGACCACCGCGACCTGCCCGAACTGCCGGCCGAGCCGTTCCGCGACTGGTGGAGGAAGAACCGCACATGACCGACTCCCGCTCCCGTGTCCTCGCCCGCGTCCGGGCCGCCGTCGCCGGCGCGCCCGAGCCTCCCGCCGTCGTCCGCGACTACCTGCCGCGCCACACCCCGGACGACCCCGCCGGCCTCCTCGACCTGCTCCACGAGAACCTCGTCGACTACCGTGCCCACGTCCACCGCACCACCCCGGACGGCGTGGCCGGGCTCGTCGCGCGGCTCCTCGCGGAGCGCGGGGCGACCACCGTCGCCGTACCGCCCGGGCTGCCCGAGGAGTGGCTCGGCGCGACCGGGGCCGTGCGGCGGTTCGACGAGCCCCGGCTGACCCCGTACGAACTGGACGGCACGGACGCCGTGGTGACGGGGTGTGCGGTGGCGATCGCCGAGACCGGCACGATCGTCCTGGACGGCGGTCCCGGCCAGGGCCGCCGGGCGCTCACGCTCGTCCCCGATCTCCACCTCTGCGTCGTACGGGCCCCGGAGCAGGTGGTGGCCTCGGTGCCGCTCGCGCTCCCCCGGCTCGACCCGGGGCGGCCGCTCACCTGGATCTCGGGGCCGTCCGCGACGAGCGACATCGAACTCGACCGGGTGGAGGGCGTCCACGGACCCCGGACCCTGGAGGTCCTCCTGGTGACGGGGCGGCGGATCGCCTAGCGGGGGCGCACGGGTGTGAGCTGGATCAGTTTCGGCGAGCGCGGCATGGCGGCGCAGGGGCGGCTGACCGCCGACCAGTCGCAGTCCCTCCAGCCGCGCAGCCAGGGGCCCAGGCGTTCGTTGTCGATGCGGAGGGTGCCGTCGGGCAGCGGCCGCCCGACGGTGTCGGCGGGATCCGAGGGCCCCACGGTGCACTTCCCGGCCGTCAGTCCGCTCCGTCCTGCGCGGCCCGCAGGCGGCGCGCGGTCGTCTCCGCGGTCCGCTCGGCCGCCGCCAGCTCGCGCAGCGCCCGCTCGTGGCGGCCCTCCGCCGTTCCCGCGGCCCGCTCGGCGGCCTCGAGACGCAGCCGGAGGCCGTGGAGCTCCTCGCGCAGCGAGGCCACCCCGGTCCGGGTGCGTTCCAGGTCCGCGGCGGCCTGCGCGACGGCGGTCCGGGCCCCGTCGGCCCGCTCGGCTGCGGCGTCCGCCGCCTGCCGGGCCCGGGCCAGGCGCTCCGCGTGCTGCCGGGCCCGCCGACCGGCGTCGTCGTCCGGGTCCGGCACGGGTGGCGTGGCGGGTTCCGGCCGGGCCGGGGCCCGCGGTACGTCCGGTCCGGGCGCGAGGCCCTCGAACCCGACGGGCGGCGAGGGGGCGGCGCGAAGTCGGCCCGCGGCCCACTCCCGGCCGCTCTCCTCGTCGGCCAGCAGGGCGTGGAAGATCTGCTGGAGGTCCCGCTGAGCGGCCTCCCCCAGCCGCTCCCCCGCGCCGGCCGCGACCTCGACGGCCTCCCGGGCCAGCGCGGCGGTCACCCGGTGCTGGTCGTGCGAGAGCTCACGCAGCCGGCTGCCGTCGAGCCGACGGTGGGCGGTGCGCAGTGCGTCGCCCAGGCTCATCAGCGCCTGCGCCTGCTCCGGCCGCGCGCGGGCGAAACGGTTGGCCGCCCACACGGCGAGGGTGGGCTTACGCAAGCGGCCGATGGCCCGGGCCGCCTCCGGGCCCTCCTCGGTCCGGGCCCGGGCCACGAGGACGCCCCGCGCCGCGATGAACTCGCTCGGGCGCAGCGCGTACAGGCCGGCGATCTCCGCGTCCATGTCCACTCCACCACCATCGGCCCCACGGCCCGCCGCCGCCCGCCGGGACCTGCCCCCCGCCTGCCGGGACCGGGGCCCGCCGGGTGCCGCCGTACCCGAGTCGTACGGGACCGCGGCCGCCCGCCGCGATCACCGCGTCGGCGCCCGCTCGCAGGCCGCCGTCAGGTTCCGCCCTGCCCCGGTCGCTCCCAGACGGCCTAGGTGTATTGACCCGCAGGGTTGTTGACGCGGCTGATGGGCGGGTGTCCGTCGAGTGCGGTGTGGCAGCGGTGGTGGTTGTAGGTGTGGAGG
>NZ_JBVJWR010000032.1:0-80663 GCF_055602235.1 Streptomyces sp. NPDC037410
CGGCTCCCGGCTCCCGGCTCCCGGCTCCCGGCTCCCGGCTCCCGGCTCCCGGCTCCCGGCTCCCGGCTCCCGGCTCCCGGCTCCCGGCTCCCGGCTCCCGGCTCCCGGCTCCCGGCTCCCGGCTCCCGGCTCCCGGCTCCCGGCTCAATTGTTTATTATATCCAGCGCCGTGCGGTGTGCCAATAAGCGGAAAGGGGAGTTTGTGGAGATCGCCACCCCGGCTGGTGGCGAGGGCCAGGTCGAACTTCTGGGAAATAGCCGTATTCCATGGGATATTGAGCATGCCTCGGGAAGTCAGGAATTCTGCCGTGCCGCCGTCGAGCGCGGATGACTCGGTACAGGTGAAAACGACTTGGATCCGCTCATCGCCGGAAAATATGGCGAGTAGGTCAACAAGTCGGGTGGCCGACGTGATGTTGTGTACGACGCCGAGCACCCTCCGGAGTGGCTTGACTGTCATCCATCGGTCAGCATCAGCCCTCAGAGGCAATGGTAGACGGCCTGTACTTTCCATTTGCAAGCTCCGCCCTTAAGTCCCCAAGTCTGCTCGTCCGCGACGGCTCTCACCCTAACCATTGGCCCTCAGGCTCTGCTGCGACGCCTCCAGGCATCGAAGCCGATCCCGACCCTGACCCTGACCCGGCATGCCACTACGAGGCTGCGATGCACCGTCCGCGAAAGCCGGCCCGGCTGGTACGCGGCGTCGCGCGCCCTGCGGGTGATGAGGGCGTCCATGCTCGCCCCCCGGCTGTGACCGCTGGACGGCAGTAATCGAGATCCGGAGGAACCTATTCCGGTGGGGCGTATACGAGGGACTTGCAGAAGGGCGGACCCGGTTCGGGGATACTGGTCGTTCGTGATCTCCCATCGCATGTGACAGCGTGGTGTGCCCAGGTGATCACGCTCCGGCAATGACGGCGTTGGTGAAGGAGTCTGCCCAGGTGGCGACCACGACGGAGTACCCGCAGGGATCGGCGAGCAGCACCCTGAGCACGGCGGCTATTCCGCCAATTCCGGAGCCGGGGCAGGTCGTCAAGGTCCGGGGCTCCACCTGGGCCGTGTCGGATATCCAGAAGCAGGGCTTGCCCCGCAGCCCCGCCGACGAGGGAACGCCGGGCCTGACCCATGTGGTCAGCTTGCAGTCGCTGGACGAGGACCGGCTTGGGCAAGAGTTGACGGTGGTCTGGGAGCTGGAGGTCGGCCATACCGTCGCCCCCAACCAGGGACTTCCGGAGACCGTGCGAGCCGAGGCGTTCGACGACCCGAACTCCCTCGCCGCCTTCGTGGACGCGGTCCGCTGGGGTGCGGTCACCTCAGCGGACGCCAACTCCTACCAGGCGCCCTCCCGCAGCGGTGCGAACGTGGAGGCGTACCAGCTGGTGCCCCTGAGTCGCGCTCTGCAGTCTTCGCGTACAAACCTGCTGCTGGCAGACGACGTCGGTCTGGGCAAGACCATCGAGGCTGGCCTCGTCGTGCAGGAGCTGCTGTTGCGGCACCGTGCGCGGTCCGTGGTGATCGTCTGCCCCCCGAGCCTCTCGTTGAAGTGGCAGGACGAGATGCGGGAAAAGTTCGGCCTCGATTTCGTCATCGTCAACAGCGAGCTGATGGCCAAGGTACGACGGAGCCACGGGCTGAACGCCAACCCCTTCCGGCTCTTCCCCCGCGTGATCGTGAGCATGGCGTGGCTGCCCTCGCTGCGGGCGCAGCGCCTGTTGCGCGACGTGCTGGCGGACGTGCGCAGCGCGGGCACGGCCAAGCGGTACGCGTTCGATGTGCTGGTGGTCGACGAGGCGCACCACGTGGCGCCGGCCAGCCCGACAACGGCACCGGGGCAGCGCGGCTACGCGGTGGACAGCAAGCGGACGACGGCGACGATGAAGCTCGCTGAGGCGTGCGAGCATCGCCTGTTCCTGAGCGCGACGCCGCACAACGGCTATTCGGAGTCGTTCACGGCCCTGCTGGAGATGATCGACGGCCGTCGGTTCACCCGCGGCGCGAGCATCGACGAGCGCGCGCTGAAGGAGGTGATGGTGCGGTGGCTGAAGACCGACCTGCCGGACAAGGGGTTCAAGACCCGGAAGCTGAAGCCCCTCTCCTTTACGCCGTCCGAGGAGGAGCAGCTGCAGTTCGCGAAGCTGGAGCGGCTCCTGGCGGACAGTGCCCGGGCGAACGGCAAGGGTTCGGGTGGTGACATCGTCGCCATGCTGCTGAAGAAGCGTTTCCTGTCCAGCCCGTGGTCGTTCGCCCGCACCCTTGAACTCTACGAGGACACGGACGGCGGCCACCGGCAGTTCCGGCTGGACGACGAGGACGCGTACTACACCGAGGTCCTGGGCAGCGGCCAGTCGGACGAGGAAGAGGGCGCTGCCGAGCACCCCGAGTTCACCGCGTTGCGCCAGTCCAAGGGCTCGGCCGCTCTGGCCGCAGCCACCGGCAGCGAGATCGCCTCGCTCATCGAGTGGGGGCGCAGGTACGAGTACAAGCCGGACTCACGGCTGGAAGAGCTGCTGACCTTCCTTGCCGCAGTCTGCCGGCCAGACGGTACCCACTGGACCAACGAACGCGTCGTGGTGTTCACGGAGTACGCGGCCACCCTCGAATGGATCGAGCGCGTCCTACGGCAGCGCGGCTACGACGACGTACTGGAGGTCATCCAGGGCTCGACCCCGACCGAGGAGCGGGAGAAGATCCGTGCCCGCTTCACCGAGAGCCCCGACAAGCACCCGGTCCGCATCCTGCTCGCCACCGACTCCGCCGGCGAGGGCATCGACCTGCAGACCTACTGCCACCGCCTGGTCAATTTCGACATCCCCTTCAATCCGTCCCGCCTGGAACAGCGCATTGGCCGCATCGACCGGTACGGGCAGACGAAGAACCCGGAGATCTTCCACTTCGTGTCGGTCTCCAGCTCTACGACGTACGACGCGGACATGAAGTTCATGGGGATCATCGCGACCAAGGTCGGACAGGCCACCAAGGACCTCGGCAAGGTCAACCAGGTCATCGACGCCGAGGTGCAGGAACACTTCGCCCCCACCCGCACGACGCGCAAGGCCCGACCGACCGCACAGGACGACGGCAACGAAGTGATCACCCGCGTGCTGGCCGGCGGGATGGAGCTGAACCGTCAGCTCACCCGCATGTCGGAGACGTACGACGAGCACAAGGCCGCCATGCACCTCACGCCCGCGAACGCACGCCGCGTGGTGGACACCGCGCTCACCCTGACCGCCCAGCCCCCGCTCGTGGAGATCGGCGACGATCGCACTGAGGCACAGGTCTTCGAGATCCCGAACCTCGGCCGCTCCTGGCAGCCAGCCCTGCGCGGTCTGGACACCCGCCTGGAGCCAGGGGTCCCGCGCCCCATTACCTTTGACGACCAGGCCGCCCAGCAACGCACCGACCTGGTCCACATCCACCTCGGGCACGCCCTCATGCAACGCGCCACGCGCACCCTGCGCTCCGCACTGTTCAGCACGGACTCCCCAGTCAACCGGGTCACCGCCGTCATCGCCCCCGGTCTTCCCGAGTCCTGTGTCGCCGCCGTCTCCCGACTCGTCCTCGTCGGACGCGGCGGGCTGCGCCTGCACGAAGAGGTGTTCCTCACCGGCGTCCGGCTACGCGGGCAGACACTTGCCGAGTCCAAGGTCGAACAGGTCCTTGACGAAACCCTCGACTCCGCCGACTTGCTCCTGGCCGATGAAAAGGTACGGACTCACCTCGCCGACCAGTGGAACGACGACGGCTCCCGACTGCGTACACGCCTGCTGACCGCGATGGAACGCAAGAGCGCCAGCCGACAGGAGAAGGTCACCGAGGCACTCACCCAGCGCCGGGACTCCGACATCAAGCGAGCCCACGAGATCTTCGAAGCCTTCCGGCTCAACCTCCGCGACTCCCGCGACCGCCTTGAGCATGCCATCCGCGCCGAGGAAGAACTGCTGTTCACCGACGACCAACAGAAGCAGCGACGCCGGGACCTGCACCACATGAACGAGCGCCTCGACAGCCTGGATGACGAGGAGGCACGCGAGGTCGCCTCGATCCAGGAGCGCTACAGCGACATCAGGCCGTACGTGTCCGCCGCCGCGGTCGTGTTCGCCCTCACCCCTGAAGACGCGAAGAACGGAATGGTCCAGGCATGAGCCGTCGCAACCTCCCGACCGCCGCCGACCTGCACCGCGCCTGGCTCGAACTCGTCGAAGCGGACGGTCCCTTCCTCGCCGTCCCTGCCCTGGAACGCGTCTACCCCCAGGGGATCCCTCAGCCCGCCCCCCAGGCACTCGACGCCATCAAGGACGCCAAGCCCGCCTTCGAGAAGGCATGGGAAAACTGGGACGAGAACCCGGGCGACAGAGCAGCTCTCGACCTCTACCGCGAGGCCCGCGACACCTGGGTCGGCCTCGTGCTGCGCCAGGGCCTGCGCTGGGGCCCCTCCTACACCCGTTCCCGCCCCGGCCGCCGCTGAGGTCCGCTCACCCGACTACGCCGTCACCGTGTGCGCCGACGGCGCTCTGGTACACGGAGATGCGATCGGCGCTCTCGTCCTGATCACTGACCCCACGGACTCCCTGCACGACCCGCTCACCGACGGCTGGTCGGCCAGCCCCATCGATCGCATGGAAGAGCTGCTGCGCGCCTCCGATGTCCCCCTGGGCGTCGTCACCGACGGTCGCTGGTGGGCGATCGTCAGCGCCCGCCCCCAGACCATGGTTGCCTCCGGCATCGTCGACGCCCAGACCTGGATCGAAGAGCCGCAGACCCGTAACGCCTTCATTGAGCTCCTTCAGCGCCGCCGCCTGATCGGCGGCAAGCAGCAGGATCGGCTGACCGAACTGTTCGGAGAATCCGTCACTGCTGCCGAGAAGATCACCGAAGCGCTCGGAACCCAGGTCCGGCGTGCCGTCGAACTGATCGTTCAGGCCCTCTCCGAAGGCGCCCTGGAAGCACAACGGCGAGGCGAGCCCGACCCCCTGCCGGCGGCAAGGGGCGAGGTCTATGAGGCCGCCGTCACCGTCATGATGCGCGTCGTCTTCCTACTCTTCGCCGAAGAACGCGGGCTGTTGCCACAGAGCCGCCTCTTCGCCATGGGATACGGCATCAGCGACGAACTCGACCTGCTTGACAGCCGCGAGAATGATGAAGGTGAACAAGCCCTCGACGCCACATTCCTGACCTGGCACCGACTCCTCGCCACCTCGCAGGCTCTCTACCAGGGCGCGAGCTTCGAGGACCTGCGTCTACCTGAGTACGGCGGCTCCCTGTTTGACCCGGCTCGCTTCCCCTTCCTCACCGCGTGCGACTCACAGGACACCCTGGCCATCACGGTCAGCGACCGCGTGATGCTCGAAGTTCTGCGCGCCGTCCAGATCGCCCAGCTGACCGGCGGAGCACGACGAATTTCCTTCCGCGACATCGACGTCGAACAGATCGGCTACATTTACGAAGGACTGCTCGGCTACTCCTGCGAACCCGCCGAAGAGATCATCGTCGGTCTGATGGGCAGTGCGGGATCCGAACCTGAGATCCCCCTCACCATCCTCGAAGAGCTCAGCCAGGCCAGTCGCACCGAGACTGCGCTGGCCGAGGCGATCCTTGCCTGGATCAAGCAGCACCAGCCGGCCGCGAAGCCGTCCAGAAAAGCTGCCCTCATCAAGGCGCTGAAAGCGGGCAACACCCTCGACGACACCGAGATCGCCCTGCGCGATGTCACCGACGACCCCGGACTGCGCGACCGGCTGCGCCCGTACATCGGAATCATCCGCCGCGACCTGCGCAACCGACCATTGGTGGTCGAGCCTGGTGGCGTTCTGCTGGTGGAGACTCCCTCGCGCGCCTCAGCGGGCGCGCACTACACACCCCGCTCGCTGGCCGAGGATGTCGTCCGGCACGCCCTGGAACCTCTCGTCTACTCGCCCGGGCCGAACCAAACCTCGGACCAAGCCGCATGGCGCCCAATCGACCATGATCAGCTCCTCGACCTGCGCATCGCCGACATCGCCTGTGGATCGGGCGCGTTCCTCGTGGCTGCGGCACGGTACCTTGCCGACCGGCTGGTCGAGGCATGGCAGCGTGAGGGTGCGGTGTACGGAAGGACACCGCACGACCTCCACGTCCACGCGATAAGGACCGTTGTCGCTACGTGTCTTTACGGCGCCGACATCAACGGCATGGCCGTGGAGATGTGCAAGCTGTCGCTGTGGCTGGTGTCGCTTGATCCGAAGCTCCCGTTCTCGTTCGTCGACGACAAAGTGCTGCACGGCAACGCGCTGCTCGGTCTGGCTGACGCCAACCAGCTGCGCAGCCTCCACATTGACCCCACTGCGGCCGGCAATCAGTTCAGCATCTTCTCTCTGGACGTGGACGACATCCTGGATCAGGCGCGTCGTCTGCGTCGTCGGCTCGCCACGGAGGTCGATGACAGCGACCCGCAGCGCTCGGCCGCCACCAAGCGCCGTCAGTTCCGTCGGTACCAGGAACTGACGGCGCAGCTCGCCGATGTCGCGGATGGGGTGATCGCAGCCGGGCTGCGGTGGGGCGGCAAGCCCGGTAGGCAGCTGAAGGCCGCGTACGACGATCTGCGCCTCGCGGTGGAGATGGCGTACCCGGCCGATGGCGGGGAGGCGGACCGGAGGATGCTCGACGGAATCAAGCAGGCCGGGCTCACACCGACGGTGACGACGGACTACGAGCGGTGGAAGCCACTGCACTGGCTTCTAGCCGTACCGGACGTGATGGAGCGGGGTGGGTTCGATGCGATCATCGGCAACCCGCCGTTCCTGGGAGGGCAGAAGCTCACCGGTGCCATGGGTACGAATGTTCGCGATTGGTTCGTCGCCGTGATCGCGAGTGGCCGCAAGGGCAGCGCCGACCTTGTCGCCTACTTCGCGCTCCGGGCTCATCAGCTCCTTGCTGCTCGGGGCAACACGGGCCTCATCGCTACAAACACGTTGGCCCAGGGCGATACACGTGAAGTGGGCCTGGACCAGATCACTGGTAGTGGCGTCGAGATCCGACGTGCCATCAAGAGCGCGCCGTGGCCGTCTTCTTCAGCTGCGCTCGAGTACTGCGCGGTGTGGACCAGCAAGGAGCAGCTCCCATCTGAAGCAGGACGCGTCTTGGACGGCGAGAAGGTAGCCGGTATCACCTCCTCACTCGACCGCAAGTCCCGAGTCGAGGGCCGGCCGTTCCGGCTGGTAGCCAACCGCGGTAAGTCCTTCCAAGGATCCAATGTCTTGGGTAAGGGTTTCATCTTGGAGCCCGAGCAGGCCCACGAGCTGATCGAGCGGGACCCCCGTAACAAGGACGTGCTCTTCCCCTACCTGAACGGCGAAGACCTCAACTCACGGCCCGACTGCTCCGCGAGCCGGTGGGTGGTCAACTTCCACGACTGGTCCGAGGAACAGGCGCGGAGCTACCCCGAAGTATTCAACATCATCGAGCATCTCGTGAAACCCGTACGAGCGCAGAACAGCCGAGCCGCTCGTCGGGAACGTTGGTGGCAGTTCGCCGAGCGCGCTCCGAAGCTGTATGAGGCCATCCGGGAGCTTGACCGTGTCCTGGTGGTAGCTCTCGTCAGCAGAACGGTGATGCCAACTTGGACGTCCAGTCAGCAGGTCTTGGCTCACAAGCTCTGCGTCTTCACGGTAGATGGGGACGAGCATCTTGCCTTCATGGCCAGCTCGTTTCACACGAGCTGGGCATGGCGAAACTCGTCGACAATGAAGGCAGATCTAAACTACTCACCTTCCGATGTGTATGAGACTCTTCCGCATCCCAAATTTAGTCCCAACCTCAGGGGGCAGGGTGCAGCTCTGCATCGACTTCGAAATGAGCTTGCGATGGAACGCAGTGAGGGCCTAACGAAGCTTTACAACGCTTTCCATGACCCCGCCATCACTGATGCCGGAATTCGGGCCTTGCGAGAAGCGCATGAACTCATTGATTACGCGATCGCAGATCTGTATGGCTGGTGCGACCTGGATATTCAGCACGACTTCCACGCCACGAGAAATGGCACTCGCCGCACTCTTGGTGACGCCGTAAATGCCGAGATCCTTGACCGATTGCTTGAGCTAAACCATGAGCGTCATCGCGCGGAGTCGGACTAGCGAATCAATCCCTCACGACGCTTGAAAGATGCCTGGCGATGCTCATGCCTCACTCTGGTTGCACGCATGGTTGAGCTCCAACAAGCGGTCAAGGATCTCCGCTTGCGTGGCGCCGACAAAAGCACGACGGGCTCCCCTCTTCCCCTGATGGAAGGTGTATTCGAGGTCGAGATCGCCCCACCCGTAAGCTTTCACCACAGCCTCATCGATGCGGGCGTGAATATCTCGCAGCTGGCCAATTTCCCCATCAATGACAGCAGGGTCATGAAATCTGTTGTAAAGCTTCGTCAAGCCGAGGTCATGTTCAAGCATAATTGAGGATCGAGACTCGTCCAGGAGAGAGCCCAGCTCGGCCAGGTCATTCATCCCCGAGGAGGGTGGGTTTGGGAATGTTTCGAAAACATCGGATGGCGTATAGCGCAGGTCTCCTTTAAGGCTGGACCCCCACGTGCTCGCCCACAAGTAATGAATGCCACTACTGAGTAGCGCGAGGTTCGATGCGGTATTACTCGCAAAGATCACAGCGGTTTCGCTAATTACCTGACCAGTTGGGGCGAAGACCGGGAGACACGTCTTGCTGACGCGTGCTACCACCAGGACGCGGTCGAGATCAGAGATGATCGAGTACAACTCAGGGCGGCGGCGCTCATACTGCCACCACTTCTCCCGAGCGTTCTTGCTGTGAGTGACCTTGAGTCTCACAGGTTTCACGAGGTGCTCGATGATGTTGAATACTTCGGGGTAGCTCCGCGCCTGTTCCTCGGACCAGTCGTGGAAGTTGACCACCCACCGGCTCGCGGAGCAGTCGGGCCGTGAGTTGAGGTCTTCGCCGTTCAGGTAGGGGAAGAGCACGTCCTTGTTACGGGGGTCCCGCTCGATCAGCTCGTGGGCCTGCTCGGGCTCCAAGACGAAGCCCATACCCAACACATACGACCCGATGAACGATTTTCCCTGGTTGGCTACCAGCCGGACGCGAATTCAGTTATCGTATGACTAGTTTTCTGGGGTCACTGTCAGGAATAACCGTTGCGCGGGCTGTCAAGGATCGCGGCATGGTGATCGAAAGGTACGTCGCGGCCCAGCGCGCGGATGGCTACGCCGCCAACACCATCCGTGCCCGAGTGAACTGCATCAAGGCGATCGCCAGACATTCGGGTCTGCTGCCTGAAGCAATCTGCGCAGAGCACGTCCAGTCGTACTTTTCTACTCGTCCGCTGACGAGCTGGACACGGCGTACCTACCTCAACCACCTCGCATCTTTCGGAAAATGGCTCGGTAAAAATCTCATCGATGGGCTTCGGAAGCCGCCGGCGCCTCGTGCCACGCCGAACCCCATCGCGGAGTGCGACCTCAAGGACCTGCTGCGCACGACGCGGCGTGATCACCGAGCGTGGGTGCTGCTTGGCGCCTTCTGTGGGCTTCGTGCGCATGAGACTGCCAAACTGGCTGCCGAAGACCTGCAGGACAGCAGTGACGGGCAAACGCTCCTGCGCGTAGTGGGCAAGGGCGGGCGGACTGACGTTGTCCCAGTGCCGCCCGTGGTCCTTGCCGCACTGAACCGCAAGGGGAGCGGGCGATTTTGGCCCGACCTTCGGCCTGAAAAGGTCTCGCGCTCCATCTCCAGGGTCGCCGCGGCCATGGGGATGAAGATGCGGTATCACCAACTTCGTCACCGCTTCGGGACTGCTGTCTACCGAGCATCCGGGCAGGACCTGCTCCTGACCCAGAGACTCATGCGTCATGCGTCTCCTGCGACCACCGCCGGTTACGCGGCGGTTGCTGACGACCGTTTCCAGGAAGTCGTGCGAGACCTTCCTGGAGCTCTTGCACTGTGATGGTGATCGCTTGGCCGACGGCTGAGGGTGCGGTGTCTGGGGTAGCCGGAACGGATCCCGAAGGACGGGATGAGGTTGTGGTCGCTCACAAAAGCGGTGGGAACCGTTGCAGTAGGCTTCGGCTGGCCCTTGATGTGGAGCAAGGAGCAATCCGAGCTGGCTCTGGACGGGCTGACACTGACCTGGGCGAGGAGAAAACTGCGTGAGTGTCCCCCACCCCACATTCGATTCGTCCTACTCGCTCTCCTTCGAGCCGGACGGGCGCTCCTGGACGGCCCGCGAGAACCTGGCCGACATCCTGGAGCGAGAGCTTCTCGGCCCGGCGAACGGCCCGGATGAGATCCTCGAAGGTGTCCCGGACTCGGCGTACCTGATCGGTCGGATAGCACCGGTACGCCTTACCGCCGGCCAGGACGACCCCGGCGAAGCAGGGGCGGACGACGCCGCGACGGATGTGGGCGACGCTGTGGATGCCGCCGAGAGCCGGGGTGTACCCCTTACCGCCGTCGATGACAGCAGCGCCAGCTCTGATGAGGATGAGGTCGAGGACCAGCCGCAGAAGCGCGGGCTCATGATCCCGGCATCGATGGGGTTGCGCCTTCAGATCCCGGACGATCTGGACGAGTTCAGAGTGACCGCATCGTGGGGCACGTACGAGCCGGTGAAGGAGAAGCGGGGGGAGGGGGCTGGGATCGGTGAAAACGTAGCCGCCTCGGCTCTTCGTCGCTTCCAGCGAACCCCGCATGCCTTCACGAAGGCGATCAAGGTCGCCGACCTGGTGCCTTCCCGTACGACCGAGATCGTACTCAAGGACAAGGTGCTGCTCCGGATCGACCGATACGACGACTCCGAGCGCGGCTGCCGGCTGATCGAGGTGGCGTTGTGCAACGACCGGGAGACACCTAGGAAGATCCCGGTCGAGGCGTGGCTGTACCAGACCAAGCTGTCGGTGTCGGCCGATGGCGCTGAGGTGTTTCTGCCGGTCAACGACGTACTCCTCGACACGCGAGAGGAGCAGGACGACGAACTGCGGCGACTGCGGTTGCAGTACCGCAACCGCCTCGAGTTCGCCCACGGTCGGACCTGCTCGGTGGACTGGAAGGTGGCCGAGGGGGCGCGGCGAGCCAGCGAGGTCTGGACTACATGGCTGCCGGTGAGCGAGACACCGCAGACTGCCGCCGAGGAGATCGGCGCCGCCTTGCTGGATATGCGCAAGCTCCAGGAAGCGTCTGCCGAGGAGCTGCGTACGGGGCTTGAGCCGATCGTCGCCGGCTACACGGCCTGGTTGGACGGCGAGGAGCGGAGGGCCGAGGCACTCCCCGAACACCTGCGATCCGAGGGTCTGGACGCAGTTGACGAAGCGCGTCGGGTACAGCACCAGCTTGAGGATGGTCTGCAACATCTCCTTGAGGACGAAGAGGCGCTGCGCTGCTTCCGGTTCATGAACCGGGTGATGGCCGATCAGCGTGTGCAGTCGCAGGTCGCGGAGCGGCGTGCGAGTCGGCCGGAGGAGAGCATCGAGGAGGCCCGTGAGGCAATCCTCGCCGAGAAGGGGACCCTGGCGCATTCGTGGCGCACCTTCCAGCTTGCCTTCGTGCTCATGCAGCTGCCGATGCTGTCCGACCCGGCGGCCGAGAAGCGGTCGGGGGATCTGGCCAGAGCGCAGCTGCTGTTCTTCCCGACCGGTGGTGGCAAGACGGAGGCGTACCTCGGGCTTGCCGCGTACACCTTCGCCATCCGCCGTCGCCAGGGCGTAGTGAACGCCTTCGACGGTCCGCTGGACGGACGGTCCGGAGTCGCCGTCCTCATGCGGTACACGCTGCGCCTGCTCACCGCCCAGCAGTTCCAACGGGCCACCGCCCTGGTGTGCGCGGCGGAGCTGGCGCGGCGCGATGATGAGGTGATGTGGGGGGAAGAGCCGTTCCGGATCGGGCTGTGGGTGGGTACCGATGTGAGCCCGAAGCGGTACGACGAGGCTGCCGAGCAGTTGCAGAAGGCGCATGGGGGTCGTGGCTATCGGCTGACGGTGCTGCAGATCCAGCGCTGCCCGTGGTGCGGGACGCGGGTCGAGGCACGCGATGTGCGCACGGAGCCCATCCTGCGTCGGGTGTACGTGTACTGCGGTGACGAGCTGGCTGACTGTCCGTTCGCCGATGGTGGCGAGGTCCCGGAGGGGCTGCCTGTTCTCACGGTGGACGAGGAGATCTACCGGCTCGCGCCTGCCTTCGTCATCGCGACCGTGGACAAGTTCGCCCGCCTTGCGAGGGAAGGGGAGGCCGCCTCGCTGTTCGGGCACGTCTCGCGGCGCTGCGAACGGCATGGTTTCGTGCATCCCGACTACCAGCAGTGCGACATCAAGGACGGCAACAAGCATCCGAAGAAGGACGGCCGGCCGGCGGCCCCTGTCCACCCGGTCACGCGGCTACGTCCCCCGGATCTCGTCATCCAGGACGAACTGCACCTGATCACCGGAGCGCTCGGCACGACAGTGGGCCTCTTCGAGGTGGCCATCGACGTGATGACCGACTGGCGGACGAAGGACGGAAACCCGGTGCGTCCGCTGCTCGTCGCCTCCACGGCCACTGCCCGAAACGCTTGGGAACAAGTGCGCGCGCTGTACGGGCGCGACGTCACCATCTTCCCGCCGCAGGTCCTGGACGCAGGGAACACATACTTCTCCAAGGAGATCCCGGTCTCCGAGAAGCACCCGGGCCGCCGGTACATCGGGATCAGCACGACCGGGGTCCGCCTGACCACGGCGGAGATTCGAGTCGCCGAGGTGCTCCTGGCCGGCGGGCAACTGCTTCTCGACCGTTTCGGACGCGCGGCCGATCCGTACATGAGCCTGGTCGGGTACTTCAGTGCCACTCGCGAACTCGCCGGTATGGCCCGATACATGAGCGACGACATCCAGACCGCACTCGCTAAGGGCCGGCCGTGGTCGAAGCTCCCGCGTCGCACCGGCACCGATTATGGTTCGCTGCACGTCGCCGAGCTGACCTCGCGTGTGGCCAGCGCGGACATCACCGCGACCCTGGATCAGATGGCGACGGCGTTCGACCCGGGCTTCGACTCCACCGCAGGCAAGAGGAACCGGCGCGCCCTGCGGGAGGCGAAGAAAAACGAACCCACGCGTGAGGTCAATCCGTACGACGTGGTCCTGGCCACCTCCATGCTCCAGGTGGGTGTGGATGTCACCCGCCTCGGTCTGATGCTCGTGGTCGGACAGCCGAAGAACACAGCGGAGTACATCCAGGCGTCCTCCCGTGTCGGCCGTACCGCGGACCGGCCAGGCCTGGTGGTCGCGCTCGGGAACTGGGCGCGACCGAGGGACCTCGCCCACTTCGAGCAGTTCCGCCACTACCATGAGACGTTCTACGCCCAGGTGGAGGCGCTGTCCGTGACGCCGTTCTCGGTGACCTCCATGGAGCGTGGTCTGGACGGAGTGCTGGTCAGCGCCGCCCGTGTCCTGCAGGCCGCCAAGGCCGGCCACGGCCAAGGACTGTCCCCAGAGGACGGGGCGGCCCGTATCGAGGCCGAGCAGCACTTCGCGGGCGAACTCGTCGACGCGTTGGTCCGCCGTGTTGTGCGGGCCGGTGGCGAGGACGCCGCCCACCGTGCCCGCCTGCGTCTGGAGAACCGGCTCGACCAATGGGGCAAGCGACGCAAGAGCCTCATGGAGGACCGTAAGTCGTTGGTGTACGAGAGGGTTCTGGACGACGGCCGGCACGACGCGCTGATGATGAGCGCGGAGAACGCCAAGGCGGGCATCGACGCCCGAGATGCCGCGCCGTTCGTCGTGGCGAACTCGATGCGCGAGGTACAGCCAGAGATCAACCTTCTGGTGAGCCCGATCAAGGAACGACTCGTGTACCGCGCACCCGACCATGCCCCTCAGTGGAAGATGCCGGAGGACAACTCGTGAGTGACGAGACGCGCTTCGTCTACGACGTCGCCCACGCAGTGGACCCGCTGGGCGACCTGGAGCAGGAGGCGGACAAGGCCACCAAGCACAACCGTGCCAAGGTCGGTTCGGCCCGCCCCTCCTCCCTGCTCTATACCTATGGTCCCGGCGCGATCATGGACCTGCCGCAGTTCACGATCATGCCGACCGGTCTGGACGATTGGGACCGCATCTGGCGACGCCGTGATTCCGCGCCTCCGCAGATCCATGCTCCGCGTCTGCGTGACGTGGTTCGGATGATGCTGCGCTCGCCCGACGTGCAGCTGCGGCCTTTCCCCTGGCAGCCGAAGAAGTACAGTCGGTCTGCCGAAGGTAACGACCTCGGAGTCCCGTCTCGGGTTTTCCCGCAGTGGCTTCGGTGCACGGGCTGCGACATGCTCGGACTGCTTGCCCAGTTCGACTACCGCAACACGCATCCTTTCCGAACCGACTTGGCGGTCTTTGAGCATGCGAAGTGCACAGGTCGGGCAGGGTCCGGCACCCGCAAGGCGATGCGCCGCACCGCCATCCCAGCCCGGTATCTGCTGGCCTGTGTCGACGGCCACCTGGACGAGTTCCCGTACGACTTGTGGGTGCATCACGGGCAGCGATGCAGCAAGGCGGAACTGCCCGCTCTGAAGATGGTCGACCGGACCGCCGGTAAGGGCGCCTCGGCCGTCATCCACTGCGCGTCCTGTGACATGCGGCGACCGATGAACGAGGCCCAGGGCGAGGCCGGCAGGGCGAAACTTCCGCAGTGCCGAGGTCGCCACCCTCACTTGGACGCGTTCGAGCCCAAGGGTTGTCGTAACGAGACCCGCTTGATGCTCGTCGGCGCCTCCAACCTGTGGTTCCCGGCCACTCAGTCGATCATCGTGATGCCGGAGTCTCAGGAGGAGAAGGAAAGTGACCTGGCCGACCGGGTCCGCACCGCCCTCGGCGACAAGCTCGCTAAGTACCGCCACAACCTGGACATGATTCGGGACCTTCTCGACGACCGCGTCGACGTCACCGCCATGCCCGACTACGACCTGGAACAGGTCCTCCAGGCGGCCTCCGCTCCGACTGACACTCCCGAGGAGCAGGAGGAGAAGCTCCGTGATTGGGACCCGGTCGACCTCCTCGTCCCCGAATGGCGATACCTGCTGCGCGACATCGTCGGCGCCCGCGTCGAGAACCCCAAGAGCGGACTCACCCTCTCCACCCGTGATCGGGGCGACGCCCTGCAACCAGAGATCACCCGTGTGCTCGCGGTCGAACGCCTCCGCAAGGTGAATGCCTTGGTCGGCTTTACCCGCATCGACGACATGGACCGCGTCGGTGACCTCCCGCGCCGCCTGGCCCCGCTGACGCGTACGTCCCGGCCGAGCTGGACCGTGGCCACCGAGGACCGGGGCGAAGGTATCTTCCTCCAACTCGACGAGAAAGCCGTCGCCGCGTGGGAAGAGCGCGTCCTGGACACCCACCTGTGGGAGCTCCACCGCAAGGCACACGAGAGGAACTTCAAGCGTCGCTTCTCCGAGACCGCCGACCAGGTCCATCCCGACACTCGCTTGAAGCCCCCGCGCTACTGGCTCGTCCATACCTTCGCCCACATCCTCATCCGCGAACTCGCCCTGACCTGCGGATACTCGGCCGCCAGCCTCAGCGAGCGCCTCTACGCATGGCCCGCAGCCGAAGGCCGCGACCCTGCGGCTGGTCTTCTCATCTGCACCACCGCCTCAGACAGCGACGGCACCCTCGGCGGCCTCGTACAGCTCAGCGAGCCCACGCGCCTCCAACAGGTCGTCAGCAGCGCTCTGCGGAAGGCCGCACGCTGCTCCTCCGACCCCATCTGCTCCAAGCGCACCCCACAGGACCCCGAGGATTTCCTTCACGGCGCCGCCTGCCACTGCTGCGTCATGGCCTCGGAGACCTCCTGCGAGCGCGCCAACCGCTTTCTGGACCGCCGTTTCCTTCTCGACCTGCCTGGCAGTGACCTCGGCTTCTTCCAAACCCATGAGTGACGCTGACGCGCCACGGCAGCTCGGTCGGCTTCTGACCGGAACCGAGGCCAAAGACATAGCGGACCGCCTGGCCGACGGCGACACCTTGACCACTGCACTCAAGGTCGTCGCGGCCGGCCATCGAGCAGAGGTCCGGCGCCTGCTGGAGACGATGGGGCGAGACGCCGGAGCGATACACCAGCAGATATGCGTCCTACGGGCGATCGAGGGTGCGCGGGCTCTTCCGGCAGCCCTGTCGCCGCTGTGGACCATGCCTGGACATCTTGCTCAGAGCGGACCCCTTACCACTTCGGTCACCCGACTCGTAGACAGTGCCCGGCACGCGATCACCTGCTCAACCTTCAACTTCCAGCGCAGCTCGGCGCTCTGGACGTCACTTCGGACGGCCGCGCAGCGTGACAGCGTAGCCGTCTGCGTCTACATGGACACCCGGGCCGCTGAAGGCCACGGACCGTACGCGCCTCCCTCGACCGCAGAGGTAGCGGCGCACCTGGCCCCGGCCAGGGTATGGCGTACCAAGGAATTCGACGGCGGCTACGTCCGTAACCACGCCAAGTTTCTTGCCATTGACCACCATCTCCTGCTGGTCACCAGCGCGAACTTCTCTTGGAGCGCCGAGAATAGTAACGTTGAGTTCGGCGTTCTTATCGATAACCCAAGTCTCACCGAAGCCGTCGAGCGTGAGCTGTGGGAGGCGCGAGGGGCTCTATATGAACAGGTCCCTTGATCGGTGGGGCTCTGTTCGTGTCAGTCGAGAGTGTGCGCTCGGCGTGTACGGGGTTTGGGATCCCGAGTTCTGAATTTCGCGATTATGCGACCATTCGGCATCGTTCTTCCAGCCATTTACGGACCTCCGTCGGTGAGAACCGAAGCTGTTGGCCTACGCGAAAGCTCGGCAGTTCCTCCTTGAGATGGTTGTCGTACACCCAAGAAGTGGGCTTCCCGAGATATACGGCAAGCGCCTTGACGTCCCACATCGGCTCACTCATGAGTATTCCTCTACGCTTGCTTCAGCTGTTTGCGAGGACGGTAGTGAGGAAGGGCGGCCGCGCCAAACGGGTGGAGGCCGGCCGGGCGACGAGGGCCCCGGAGTCAGCACCGATCCAGCACGACGCACCCGAACGGACCGGAACGGACGCCGGCGGAAGTCAGCACCAGGTCAGCACGAGCGCATCCGCGCTCGATTTGCCTCGCGCGGTCCGCGCCTCTGACCTGCATGTTTGCGCAGGAGGGTGCCGCATGGTAAGTGGCGCCCTCCCATTTGGAGAACATCTGGCTCCGCACCAAGCGCTACGACGCAAACGGCAAGGTCAGAAGCGGTACGGGCGGTGTCTGCTACGTCTACTGGCCGGCCAGACCCACACCGAGCCAGCAGCGCGCGCTGCAGGCGCTCGGCCTGGTGTGAGCATGTGCGGCCCGACGGTCGTCTCGACGACCTGACGGCAGCACTCCTGGCCGTCCTGCGTGAGGTGGCCGTACCGGTCCACCGTGACCTTGATCGAACGATGTCCGAGCCAGCGAGACACCTCGTGAATGGACACCCGTTGGGACAAGCTCGCCTGGGGCGGCTGCGTCCGGCGTCGACCAGGTGCGCCCAGAAGATCGCCCCCGAGCGAAGCCCCTGCCCCGTGTGTGCACCCATGCTGGCGGATGTCCTGAAGCCGGGGACGCCGATATCGTGGTCCATCCCCGACGGGCCCGGCTCGGGCTCTCTCCTCTACAACACGATCCGGGCGTTCGGAGGAAGGTCCTCCTTCAGCGCCGCCGATCAGCAGGGCGTGCGTCGGGACGAGGCGGACCCGTTCGCGACATCCGCCGCAGCCCACCGGAAGAAGTGAGGAAAATCCATGACCGAGTACGGATTCCCCCGTGCTTCCGATGACGTCCTCGCCATTCGAACCGAGTTGGCCGAGCAGGTCGTCCAGGCACTCGGGAGTGCCGGCCTGCCCGCCTTCCGCGAAAGGGATTCCGGCAGCGTAGACCGGTCGGGCGCGGTGGTCCACATAGATCCTGACGCCGAGACGGCTTCCGCGGCTGTGTCCGTGGGGTGGAGGTGCGACGTCGGCCTGCTCCGGGCCGCCGTCGACTCCCTCGCCTCCGGAAGCCCTGCTGACGCCCCGGCCGTCCGGTTGCCCGGAGCGATCGCTCTCCATATGCAGGGTGCGCTGATCAGAATCCTTTTGTCGGCGGGGATCATTGCCACCCCTGAGAACGACGAAACGAACCCGGAACACGTCCTGGTGTTCGGGCAGGTGTCCGACCTGCCCCCCGGACTGCGACCCACTTTCGTTCCACCGGGCGCATGAGGGACAACGAGTTCAACTTGCCCCCCAAGGCCACGCCAGAAGTCCTCGCCGAGTGGAACGAGCTGGCCGACCAGGTCTGCCGTGAACTGGCCCGGGCAGGACTTCCCGCCCGTCGAGTCGACCTCGACGGTGGCGCGCTGGAGAGGCCCGGTGCGGACGTTCATGTGGACCGGATTCTCGAAGGCGGGGTGTACGTGGACTGGCGGACGGACGCGGAATTGCGGACCGCTGCCCTCGAACTCTTCGAGAAGGGGATCGGCTACGCGGATCCACCTCCGGTCGTGCGCCACCACCGGGACATTCACAAGATCATGCAGGGCGCCTTGTTGGGAATCCTCGCCTCGGCCGGATTCCAGGTCGAGAAACCGGATCCGCACGCGCACGGAAGTGCGGTGTACGTGAAGGGTCTGCGACCCTGATCTCTGCTTGTCGGGCCTGACGGCTCGATGAAAAGGAAACCCCGCCGGCGACCCCGGCGGGGTTTCTTCGTCGTCCTCGCTCGACGGGGCCAGGCTCCCGCGAGGGGCCGGAGTCAGCGCCGTCTGCTACCTCTACTGGCCGGCCAGACCCACACCGAGCCAGCAGCGCGCGCTGCAGGCGCTCGGCCTGGATTGATTACGTTGCCGGGGGCGGGGTGATCCGGAGGGGCGGGCGGCATCGGTACCGTGGGGCGCATGTCTACTCCTCCGGTTCGTGTTCGTTTCGCCCCGTCCCCGACCGGCATGTTCCATGTCGGTGGTGCGCGGTCCGCTCTCTACAACTGGGCGGTGGCGCGACAGTCCGGCGGCACCTTCGTGCTGCGGATCGAGGACACCGACACGGCGCGGAACAAGCCGGAGTGGATCGACGGGATCGTCAACGCGCTCGCGGCCATCGGTATCGATGGTGGGGACCCGGCCTTCGAGGGGCCGTATTTCCAGTCGCACAACGCCGACCGGCACCGTGACGCGGCTCTGCGGCTCTTCGCGGCCGGGCGGGCGTACTACTGCGACTGCACCCGGGAGCAGTTGAAGGAGCGCACCGGGTCGGATCACCTCGGGTACGACGGGTTCTGCCGGGAGCGCGGGCTGGCCTTCGAGGAGGGGCGGGCGCTGCGGTTCCGTACGCCGGACGAGGGCGAGACCGTCGTGGTCGACCTCGTGCGCGGGGAGCCGGCGTTCCCGAACAGCGCGATCGAGGACTTCGTGATCGCCCGTGGCGACGGGTCCCCGGTCTTCCTGATCGCGAATGTGGTCGACGACCTGGACGAGGGCATCACGCAGGTCATCCGCGGCGAGGAGCACCTGTCGAACACGCCGAAGCAGCAGCTGCTGTGGGAGGCGTTCGGCGCCGAGCCGCCGGTGTGGGCGCATCTGCCGGTGATCGTGAACGAGAAGCGGCAGAAGCTGTCCAAGCGCCGTGACAAGGTCGCGCTAGAGGCCTATCTCGCCGAGGGGTTCCTGCCCGAGGCGATGGTGAACTACCTCATGCTCCTGGGCTGGGGCCCCGGCGACGACCGGGAGATCATGCCGCACGAGGAGCTGGAGCAGCTCTTCCGTATCGAGGACGTCAACACCGCGCCGGCCTTCTTCGACGTGAAGAAGCTGACGGCGTTCAACGGCGACTACATCCGCGCGCTCTCGCCTGAGCAGTTCGCCAACGCCTGCGCGCCGTGGCTCGTCGCCCCGTACGCGCCGTGGGGCCCGGAGGCTTTCGACAAGGACGTCTTCGAGGCGGCGGCGCCCCTGGCCCAGACCCGGCTGGCGCTGCTGTCGGAGATCACCGGTTACGTGGACTTCCTGTTCCTCGACGAGCCGGTCCGGGACGAGGCGTCGTGGAACAAGGCGATGAAGGCCGGCGCCGAAGGCGTCGTGTCCGACGCCCGTGCCGAGCTGGCCGCCGTCGCGGACTGGAAGGCGGACGACCTGAAGGCCGTCCTGCTCGCCGTCGGCGAGAAGCACGGCCTCAAGCTCGGCAAGGCCCAGGCGCCCATCCGGGTCGCGGTCACCGGCCGGACGATCGGACTCCCGCTGTTCGAGTCCATGGAGCTGCTCGGCCGTGACCGCGTGCTGGCCCGTCTCGATGCCGCCGCCAGGGTGTTGTCCGTCGACGACGAGGCGTCCCGGTAGGCCGAAGGATGCCTCTGCCCTCGGCCGTGACGGTGGCAGGCCCCATCGGAGCCGTTGAACCGGCAACCGTGTGCATCCCCCGCGGCCGTGTGATCCTCCGGTACGGAACGGGCATACTCCCCCCGATCGCCGCGCCCCGCGCCCGGCAGGGAGGAGCGTCCGGCCATGGCCGACAGCACCGCGGACGGCGTGGAACGCCGACTGCCCACCGACGAGGCCCGGGAACTGCTCTCCCTCGTGCGGGACATCGCCCGGCGGGAGATCGCCCCGCACGCCGCGGAGGAGGAGGCCGCCGGCCGCTTCCCCCGTGAGGTGTTCGCGCTGCTCTCCCGCTCAGGGCTGCTCGGACTGCCGTACGACCCCGAGTACGGCGGGGGCGGTCAGCCGTACGAGGTCTACCTCCAGGTCCTGGAGGAGCTCGCCGCCGCCCGGCTCACCGTCGGGCTCGGGGTGAGCGTCCACAGCCTGTCCTGCCACGCGCTCGCGGGCTACGGCACCGAGGAGCAGCGGGCCGCGCACCTGCCCGCGATGCTGGGCGGCGGGCTCCTCGGCGCGTACTGCCTCTCCGAGCCCTCGGCCGGTTCGGACGCGGCGGCCCTGCGGACCCGCGCCGTCCGGGAGGGGGACGCGTGGGTGGTCGACGGCACCAAGGCCTGGATCACGCACGGTGGGATCGCGGACTTCTGCACGGTCATGGCCCGGACCGGCGGACCGGGCGCGCGCGGCATCACCGCCTTCCTGGTGCCGGGGGACGCGCCGGGGCTGAGCGCCGCCCCTCCCGAGCGGAAGATGGGCATGAAGGGCTCCCCGACCGCGCAGCTCCACTTCGACGGGGTGCGCGTCGGCGACGACCGTCGGCTCGGCCGTGAGGGGCAGGGATTCGCGATCGCGCTCGACGCCCTGGACTCGGGGCGGCTCGGCATCGCCGCCTGTGCCGTGGGTCTTGCCCAGGCGGCCCTGGACGAGGCCGTGGCGTACGCGAGGGGGCGCCGCCAGTTCGGCCGTCCGATCGCCGACTTCCAGGGGCTCCGCTTCCTGCTCGCCGACATGGCGACCCGGATCGAGGCGGGCCGGGCGCTGTACCTGGAGGCGGCGCGGCTCCGGGACGAGGGGCGGGCCTTCGGCCGGTGCGCGGCCATGGCGAAGCTCTTCTGCACGGACGCCGCCATGCAGGTCACGACGGACGCGGTGCAGGTGCTCGGCGGCTACGGCTACACGGCGGACTTCCCCGTGGAGCGGTATCTGCGCGAGGCGAAGATGCTCCAGATCGTCGAGGGGACCAATCAGATCCAGCGCGTGGTCATCGCCCGTCACCTGGTCGGACCAGAATCCCGCTGACGCGTACGGTGCGGTCCGCCCAGACCGGTCCGGCGGCCAGCCGGGTCCACTCCTGGTCCCGGTGACCGGGCAGCGTACGGCCCTGGCTGGCCCAGAGGGAGAGCACGTCCCGGTAGATGGGCGGGTCGGCGGGGGCGGGGGGCTTCACCTGCATCTGAGGCTGGGCCTGCCCGTGCAGCTGACCCTGCCCGTGCATCTGGGCCTGTGCCTGAGTCTGCCCGTGCAGCTGACCCTGCCCGTGCATCTGGGCCTGTGCCTGAGTCTGCCCGTGGACCTGGGCCTGCCCGTGCATCTGGGCCTGTGCCTGAGTCTGCCCGTGGACCTGGGCCTGCCCGTGCATCTGGGCCTGTGCCTGGATCTGCCCGTGGGCCTGCGCCTGCATCTGCCCATGTACCTGGGTCTGTCCGTGCACCTGCGCCGGTACGGGGACGGGGGCCGAGACCGGCGCGGTGGCCGGTGCCGGCCTCGCCGCCGGGAGCGCCTGCGACTGAGGAACCGATTCTTCACCGCGCGGTTCGGCCTGCCGATGCCGACCGAGACCGCTGGGAGTGGTGTACAGCGTGGTCATGCCGGGACCAACGCGCCCCGGCGGCCGGGGTCACCGCCGAGCGGATTCGAGCGGCAGTTCGCCCGGTACCCGGTGCACGGCTCTGGCCCCCCGGACGGCACCTGACGTACCGTCAGATCCCACTCGCCGCTCAGGAGGTCAGCCGTGGACGACGACCGGCCCGTCGCGCTCGACGAATACCCCGTGCACCAGGCACCGCTCTCGATGAAGCACCACGTCAGCGGCGACCGGAACGCCTACGACCGGTGCATCTTCCACGTCTTCGACCACACCGGCCGTGCCCTGCTCATCGCCGGCCTCGGCGTCTACCCCAACACCGGGGTCGTCGACGCCTACGCCACCCTGCGCACCGGCGACCGGCTGCACGCCGTCCGCGCCTCCGACGCCCTCGGCGACGACCGGACGCACCTCTCCGTCGGGCCGCTGACCATCACCGTCGACGAGCCCCTCAAGCGCCTCGCCCTGCACTGCGCGGCCGACCCCGACGACCCGGGCGGGCTCTCCTTCGACCTCACCTGGACCGGCGACTTCCCCGCCGTCTGGGAGCCCCACCACACCCAGCGGCACGGCGGCAGGCTCACCCTCGAAGGCCGCCGCTTCGTCCAGGCCGGCCACTGCGCGGGCACCATCAGGGCCGGCGGCGAGGAGTTCGCCGTCACCGCGGGGGAGTGGACCGGCACCCGCGACCGCAGCTGGGGCGTGCGCCCCCTGCCCGGCGAAGAACCCGGCCGCGCCGCCGAGTTCCGCCCCGAGGGCTTCCACTGGCTCTGGATCCCGATGCGCTTCGAGGACCGCTTCCTCATGGTCATCGCCCAGGAGGACGCCGACGGCTACCGCACCCTCAACGAGGCCCTCCTCGTACGGAACGGCCGCCGTGACGCCCAACTCGGCTGGCCCCGCACCGAGATCACCTACCGCTCCGGCACCCGCCACCCCGAGCGGGCCACGGTCCACCTCACGGACCCGGCCGGAAAGCCCCTGGAGATCGGCGTCGAGATCCTCGCCTCCTCACCGCTGGCGGTCGGCGCCGGGTACCCGCCCGCCACCGACTGGCAGCACGGGACCTGGCAGGGCCGCGGCTGGACCGACCGCCGCGTCTACGACCTCTCCGACCCCGCGGCCCACCCCATGGCCGCCTACGGCGTCACCGACCACGCCGCCCGCTTCACCCTCGACGGCCGCACCGGCTACGGCATCTTCGAGCACGGCTCCTTCGGCCGCCACGACCCCAGCGGATTCGCCGACCACACCTCGACAGCCAACTGAGGAGGCCGATGTGGCCACCGCGCCCCGCCCCCGCACCACCACCCGCGACCCGGAGGAGCTCGGCAGGCGGCTCACCGCCTGGCTCGACCGGTACCTGCCCGGAGCCCGCGTCACCGGCCTCGCCGTCCCCGGCTCGAACGGCATGTCCAGCGAGACCCTGCTCTTCGACATCGACCACCCGGACGCCCCCGTACGCGGCTGCGCCCTGCGGCTGGCCGCCGACCCCGCCGCGTACACCGTCTTCCCCGTCTACGACATGGCGCGCCAGCACCGGGTCATGCGGCTCGTCGGCGAGCACACCGACGTCCCGGTGCCGCGCGTGCTCTGGCTGGAGGAGGACCCCGAACCGCTCGGCGCCCCCTTCTTCGTGATGGCCCGCGCCGAGGGCCGCGTCCCGCCGGACGTCATGCCCTACACGTACGAGGGGAACTGGCTGCACGCCGCCACCGACGCCGAACGCGACCTCCTGGAGGCCGAGTCCGTCTCCGTACTGGCCAGGCTGCACGACCAGTTCCCCGCGAAGGAGGCCGAGTTCCTGCTCCCCGAGGGCACCGGGAGCCCGCTGCGCCGGCACGTCGACGCCCAACGCGCCTACTACGCCTGGGTGGTGGAGGGACTCGCGCCCTCACCGCTCATCGAGTCGGCCTTCGCCCGGCTGGAGGAGCACTGGCCGGCCGACGAGGGTCCGGCCGTCCTCGGCTGGGGCGACGCGCGCATCGGGAACATCGTCTACGACGGCTTCACCCCCGCCGCCGTCCTCGACTGGGAGATGGCCTCGTACGTCCCCCGCGAGGTCGACCTCGGCTGGACGGTCTATCTGCACCGCTTCTTCCAGGACCTGACCGTCGGCTTCGGCCAGCCCGGGCTCCCCGGCTTCCTGCGGCGCGACGCGGTCGAGCGGCGGTACGCGGAACTGACCGGGCACACCCCGCGCGACATGGAGTTCCACACGCTCTACGCGGCGCTGCGGCACGCGATCGTGATGCTCAGGATCGCGTACCGCCAGGCCCACTTCGGAGAGGTCGAGGTGCCCGGCGACCCGGACGGCCTGATCCTGCACCACGCCGCGCTCGCGGCGATGGTGCGGGGAACCTACTGGTAGCGGAGGGCCTCAGGCCGCGCGCCGCATCTGCGGCACCCGGATCGGACGCGAGCCCGGACCGCCGACGTGCGAGAAGGGCTGCGTGCGCCAGTCGAGCCCCTGGGGGAGCGTCAGGAGCAGTGCGGTGTCCTGCTCCTGGACGCCCGGGACGTCGTCGGCGGAGCTGGCTTCGGAGGCCGAGAGGCCCGTGCCCTGGCAGACCGTCAGGACGAAGGGGTTCCACGGCGTCGGGCAGAGCGCGTGCTCCGGCAGCGCGTCCTCGTCCGCGAGCAGCGCGATGGGCTGCTCGCACTCCGGGCAGACCACCCGGAACATCTCAAAGGTGTCGTACGCGTCGAGCTCGTCGGACGTGTCGACCGATTCAACAGGCTCCTGCATTGGGATTCTCCCCCTCGGCTGGGTCGGCCGGATCTCTGCGGCCTCGACCACAGCAAGCACTTCCCATGCGGAACTCCGCATAACCGTGAGGCGGCACCCCGGGCCGGGCGCAAACCTGTGGCGTTCGTCACATGCCCGTCGCAGGTGCCCCGTGACCGCCCATAGCGCCCTATAAGCGCCGCCCCCGACTGTGCCCCCGCCCGCGCGGAGCACTAGGGTCACCGCATGGAGGAGCTGGATCGTCAGATCGTCGAGTTGCTCGTCAAGGACGGGCGCATGAGCTACACCGACCTGGGCAAGGCCACCGGCCTGTCCACGTCGGCGGTGCATCAGCGCGTCCGCCGCCTGGAGCAGCGCGGTGTCATCCGCGGCTATGCCGCCGTCGTCGACCCGGAGGCCGTGGGCCTGCCGCTCACCGCGTTCATCTCGGTCAAACCCTTCGACCCCAGCGCCCCGGACGACACCCCCGACCGGCTCGCCGACATCCCGGAGATCGAGGCCTGCCACAGCGTCGCGGGTGACGAGAACTACATCCTCAAGGTCCGCGTCGCCACCCCGCTGGAGCTGGAGCACCTGCTCACCCGCATCCGCACCCAGGCCGGGGTCTCCAGCCGCACGACCGTCGTCCTCTCCACGCCGTACGAGGCCAGGCCGCCCCGCATCTGACGCGCCCCCGCGATCCGCCGGGCGACCGGCGACCGGGGCCGCCCAGGGGGACCTGCCGGACAAACCGTGTCCTGGCAGGTCCTAGCCTGGTGCCATGAGCGAGTCCATGCCTCCCGCGTCCGCCGTCGAACACCGCACCGTGCTGCTGCGCGGTGGAGAAGTCCACAGCCCCGCCGACCCCTTCGCCACCGCCATGGTGGTGGAGCGCGGTCACGTCGCCTGGGTGGGCTCGGAGGGTGCGGCCGACGCCTTCGCGTCCGGCGTGGACGAGGTCGTCGACCTGGAGGGCGCGCTCGTCACCCCGGCGTTCGTCGACGCGCACGTGCACACCACGGCCTCCGGCTTCGCCCTCACCGGCCTCGACCTGTCCTCCGCCGCCTCGCTCGCCGAGGCAGCGGAGCTGATCCGCGCCCACGCCGCCGCCCGGCCCGGGGACCGCATCCTCATCGGCCACGGCTGGGACGCCTCCCGCTGGCCCGAGCGCCGCCCGCTCACCCGCGCCGAGCTCGACGAACTCACCGGCGGCCGCCCGCTCTACCTGACCCGGATCGACGTCCACTCGGCCGTCGTCACGACCGCCCTGCTCGACCTCGTGCCCGGCATCCGCGACCTGGACGGCTTCCACGACGGTCAGCGGCCGCTGACCGGCGACGCCCACCACGCCGTGCGCGCGGCCGCCTTCGCCGCCGTGTCGCCGCTCCAGCGCACCGAGGCGCAGCGCGCCGCCCGGCTCCGGGCCGCCTCCCTCGGCATCGGCACCCTGCACGAGTGCGGCGGGCCGCAGATCTCCTCCGAGGAGGACTTCACGGGGCTCCTGGACCTCGCGCGCGAGGAGGCCGGGCCCCGGGTCGTCGGCTACTGGGCCGACCTCGACGTCGAGCGGGCGCGGGCCCTGGGCGCCCTCGGCGCGGCCGGCGACCTGTTCGCCGACGGCTCCCTCGGCTCCCACACGGCCTGCCTCCACGAGCCGTACGCCGACCACGCCGGGCACAGCGGCTCGGCCCACCTGGACGCGGCCGCCATCGCCCTGCACGTCGTCGCCTGCACCGAGGCGGGCCTCCAGGCCGGCTTCCACGCCATCGGGGACGCCGCCGTGTCCGCCGTCGTCGAGGGTGTCAGGGCCGCCGCCGAGAAGCTCGGCCTGGCCCGGATCAGGGCCGCCCGGCACCGCGTCGAGCACGTCGAGATGCTCACCCCCGAGACGATCGCCGCCTTCGCCGAGCTGGGGCTCACCGCCTCCGTCCAGCCCGCCTTCGACGCGCTCTGGGGCGGCGAGGAGGGCATGTACGCCGACCGGCTCGGCGCCGAGCGGGCCCGCACCCTCAACCCGTACGCCGCGCTGCTCCGCGCCGGCGTGCCGCTGGCCTTCGGCTCGGACAGCCCGGTCACCCCGCTCGACCCCTGGGGCACCGTCCGGGCCGCCGCCTTCCACCGGACCCCCGAGCACCGGATCTCCGCCCGGGCCGCCTTCACCGCCCACACCCGGGGCGGCTGGCGGGCCGTCGGCCGGGACGACGCGGGGACGCTGGTCCCCGGAGCCCCCGCCGACTACGCGGTCTGGCGCACCGAGGAGCTCGTCGTCCAGGCGCCCGACGACCGGGTCGCCCGCTGGTCCACCGACCCCCGCTCCGGAACGCCCGGTCTGCCCGATCTGTCGCCCGGTGTGGATCTCCCCGTCTGCCTGCGGACGGTGGTGTACGGCCAGACGGTGTTCGTACGGCCGAACGAGTGATGTCGGGACATTTCGACCTCGCGGTGCCGCCCCGCACGCTTGTCCCCGACCTGCGGATCTTCCCCTCCGGCCTGGCCTTTCACGGAGTCTTCGCAGGTCAAGCGGGTGTTGACAGTCGCCCGTCAGGGGCGGGTAGGTTCACCGCGTCCACCACAGGACGTCCGACCGGACCGCACCTCCACGCCGTAGCCGAACGCCGCCCGCGCCTCGGCTGCGAGGGAAGGTTTCTCCGGCGGAAGGTGCGACCCGGGTGGGGCCCGGACGTTCAGTAGACAACGGCTCTCGGTCGACCCGCAGCCAGCGGATCCCAGGTCGGACCGAAGGACGCCGGGCCCCGCACCGCACGTCAACCGTCCCGTGGGTCC
The DNA here is from genome assembly GCF_055602235.1 of Streptomyces sp. NPDC037410. Classification (NCBI taxonomy): domain Bacteria; kingdom Bacillati; phylum Actinomycetota; class Actinomycetes; order Kitasatosporales; family Streptomycetaceae; genus Streptomyces; species Streptomyces sp. NPDC037410. The sequence continues at coordinate 27,725 of NZ_JBVJWR010000032.1, forward strand.
CTTCCGTCCGGTCTGTCACCCGGACCACCCGACCCGCCGCGCCGGAGCGCGCCGGGGACCTCGCTATGGTGGGGGTCTGCGTATGTATCCGAAGGGGCAGTAGTGAACGACGGTGGCCAGAGGCGTTACGGCCCGCTCGGCAAGGCCTTGGTGATCATTCCGACCTACAACGAGGCGGAGAACATCAAGCCGATCGTCGCGCGGGTGCGGGAAGCCGTACCCGAGGCGCACGTTCTCGTCGCGGACGACAACAGCCCCGACGGCACGGGCAAGTTCGCGGACGAGATCGCGTCCGAGGACGATCACGTGCACGTCCTGCACCGCAAGGGCAAGGAGGGGCTCGGCGCCGCCTACCTCGCCGGCTTCCGGTGGGGCATCGAGCACGGCTACGGCGTCCTCGTCGAGATGGACGCCGACGGCTCCCACCAGCCCGAGGAGCTCCCGCGGCTGCTCACCGCCCTCAAGGGCGCGGACCTGGTCCTCGGCTCCCGCTGGGTGCCGGGCGGCCGGATCGTGAACTGGCCGAAGTCCCGCGAGTTCATCTCCCGGGGCGGCAGCCTCTACTCGCGCGTGATGCTCGACGTGCCGATCCGCGACGTCACCGGCGGCTACCGGGCCTTCCGCAAGGAGACCCTGGAGGGCCTGGGCCTGGAGGACGTTGCCTCGGCGGGCTACTGCTTCCAGGTCGACCTGGCGCGCCGCGCGATCGCCGCCGGCTTCCACGTCGTCGAGGTCCCGATCACCTTCGTGGAGCGCGAGATCGGCGACTCCAAGATGAGCCGCAACATCGTCGTCGAGGCGCTGTGGCGGGTCACCGGCTGGGGCCTGACGGCGCGGGCGGAGAAGGTCGGCAAGCTGCTCGGCCGCAAGTCCTCCTGACGTCCGTACCGACCCTCCGCACCGACCCTTCGTACTGATCCCTTCTTTACGACGTTCCGGCGGGGCGCCAGGCACACTGGGCATCATGACGACCGGCGCACCGCCTCCCCTCGCCCCCAAGCGCTCACGCGCGCGTACGTACCTTCCGCTCGGCGTCGCCGCCTGGCTGGTCCTGGAGATCTGGCTGCTCACGGTGGTGGCGAACGCGGCGGGCGGACTCACCGTCCTCGCCCTGCTCGTCGGCGGTGCCGTGCTCGGCGCCGCCGTCGTCAAGCGGGCGGGCCGCCGTGCCTTCCGCAACCTCACCTCGACCTTCAAGGAGGCCCAGGCGGCCGCGCAGACGGGTGTGGCGCCCGCGCCCGCCGACCGGGCCGGCGCGGACGACCGCAACGGCTTCCTGATGCTGGGCGGCCTGCTCCTGATGATCCCCGGCCTGCTCTCGGACGCGGCTGGTCTGCTCCTGCTGATCCCGCAGGTCCGCTCCTTCCTCGGGCGGTACGCGGAGAAGGCGGTCGAGCGCCGGATGAGCGCCGCAGCTCCCGGCAGCCTCCAGGACGCCTTCCAGCAGGCCCGCATCCACCGGCCGGACGGCAAGGTGGTGCCGGGTGAGGTCATCCGCCAGGACGCGCCCCAGGGGCCTTCCCGAGCCGAGGGATCGCGCCCGCCCCTGACGCCCTGATCCGTCGCACGTGCCCCGGCTCCCTCTCCCGAGAGGGGGCCGGGGCACGCGCGTGTGGGGCCGGGGCACGGGAACGCCGCGGGGCCCGGTACACAGATCGTGTACCGGGCCCCGCGGCGTTGTGGTGCAGCGGTCCGCTAGGCGGACTTGCGGCTGTCGCGCGGATGTACGGCGATGTTCATGGCGCCGGAACGCAGGACGGCCAGCCTTTCGGCGAGGACCTCCTCCAGCTCCTCGCGGGTGCGCCGCTCCATGAGCATGTCCCAGTGCGTACGCGCAGGCTTGCCCTTCTTCTCCTCGGGTCCGTCCCCGTCCACCAGGAGTGCCTGGATTCCGCAGACCTTGCACTCCCACTCGGGCGGAATCTCCGCCTCGACCGAGAAGGGCATCTCAAAACGATGTCCCTTCTCGCATGCGTACTCCACCGCCTGGCGCGGGGCCAGATCGATGCCGCGGTCGGTCTCGTAGCTCGTCACCACGAGGCGCGTGCCGCGAAGAGCTCGCTCACTCATGAATCGTGCCTCCCGGGCTTGTCGCCCACAGGACAGGTGTCGCTGTCGTCGTTATCCGGTCAACGTCCGGTCGGCGGTGAAGATTCCCGTTCCGGGTCATGCGTCGCCCGTCGTGCCGCCCCTTGTTGTACCCACCAGTGCCCGTTTTGTCACATCTGGCGGCAGATGTGACCCGGTGTCTTCACCAAAGCAGCACGCAGTAACGGTCCGCCTGGCAGGCCAAACGCGTACACTACCGCCCTTTCCTCGCCACGTCTAAATCCGCTCGGGTACGGGGTTCCCCGCGGCCTCGACCGCGCGCCGGACCGGGACCCGGGCGAGCAGCGTGAAGCCGACGGCGAAGAAGATCACCAGGGAGATGATGGCATCCCGATAGCTTCCGGTCAGCTGATACGCGAGACCGAACACGAGCGGACCCAGCCAGCTGAGCCCGCGGTCGCTCATCTCGTACGCCGAGAAGTACTCCGCCTCCTTGCCGCGCGGCACCAGATGCGAGAACAGCGAGCGCGACAGCGCCTGGCTGCCGCCCATGACCAGGCCGATGGCGCCCGCCAGCCAGTAGAAGAACACCGGCGAGCCGGCCGGCAGGAAGTAGCCCGCCGCCAGGATCAGCGTCCAGACCGCCAGCGAGCCCAGGATCGTCCGCTTGGCACCGTACGACCGGGCGAGTCGCCCCATCCCGAGGGCGCCCGCCACCGCGAGGACCTGGACCAGCAGGACCGCCGTGATCAGCGTCGTCTGGTCGAGCCTCAGCTCCTCCGAGCCGTAGATCGAGGCCTGCGAGATCACCGTCTGGATGCCGTCGTTGTAGATCAGGTACGCGAGGAGGAAGGAGAGCGTCAGCGGATGCCGGCGCATGTCCTTCAGGGTCGCCCGCAGCTGGCCCCAGCCGCTGCCGACCGCGCCCTCGCCGGCCCGTCCGGCCCCCTCAGGGCGGACCTGCCGGTCACGCAGCCGCCGCAGCGGCACGAGGGTGAAGGCACCCCACCACACACCGGCCGAGGCCAGACAGATGCGGACCGCCTCGCCCTCCGTGAGGCCGAAGGAGTCGTGCGCCGAGTAGAGGACCAGGTTCAGGACGAGGACCAGCGCGCCGGACGTGTACCCGAAGGCCCAGCCGCGCGAGGAGACCGCGTCCCGCTCGTCGGGCTCGGCGATCTGCGGCAGATAGGCGTTGTAGAGCACCATCGAGACCGACAGCGAGGCGTTCGCCACGATCAGCAGGAAGGTGCCGAGCAGATAGCGGTCGCCCGCCAGGAAGAACATCCCCGCCGTGGCCGTCGCCCCCAGGTACGCCGACGCCGCGAGCAGCGGCTTCTTGCGGCCCGAACGGTCCGCCGCCGCGCCGACCAGCGGCATCACCACGACCGCGACCACGATCGAGGCGGACACGGCGTACGCGAAGAGCGAGCCCGCCCGCACCGGGATCCCCAGCGGGTGCACGAACCCGTCGGCGTCGGCGGCCGCCCGGGCCACCGAGGTCAGGTACGGCCCCAGGAACACGGTGAGCACGCTCGTCGAGTACACCGAGCACGCGAAGTCGTAGAAGTACCAGCCCCTCTGCTCGCGCCGCCGCTCGGCGGGATCGGAGGCGTACTCCTCCGGCTCCATGGTGTCTGCGGTCAAGGCCACGCCCCCCTCGTTCGTTCCCGTGGCCGGGACGCGGCTCAGACCCACGCTCCCCGGTCGGTGAGCACGCCGCGCAGCGTCTCCAGGTGATCGGTCATGATGCCATCGACTCCCAGGTCGAGGAGAGAGTTCATCCGCGCCGGATCGTTCACCGTCCACACATGGACCTGGAGTCCGCGCGCGTGCGCCTCCCGCACGAACCGGCGGTCCACGATCGGGACCCCGGCCTGCCGCTCCGGGACCTGAGCCGCCACGGCTCCGGCCCGCAGCGCCGCAGGGATCCCCCAGGAGCGCAGCCGCAGGCCGAGGACCCCGCTCACCCCGTACGAGGTGGCGAGCTTCGGGCCGGCGAGGCGCTGCGCGCGTGCCACCCGGGACTCGGTGAAGGAGCCCACGCAGACCCGGTCCCAGGCGCCGGTCCTGCGGATCAGGTCGATCAGCGGGGCCAGGGCCGGCTCCGCCTTCAGGTCCACGTTCCAGCGGGCCTCGGGGAACTCCTCCAGGAGGTCCTCGAAGAGCGGCAGCGGCTCCTTCCCGGCGACCCGGGCCTCCCGCACCGCCGCCCAGGGCAGGTCGCGGATCCGGCCCGAGGCGTCCGTTACCCGGTCGAGGGTCGCGTCGTGGAACGCGACGAGCACCCCGTCGGACGTGGTGTGCACATCGGTCTCGAAGTAGCGGTAGCCGGCCGCGGCGGCCCGGCGGAAGGCGGCCGCGGTGTTCTCCAGGCCGTTCGCCGTGCCGCCGCGATGGGCGAAGGCGAGGGGGGAGGGATGGTCGAGATAGGGGTGGCGTACGCGAGTCACGGCCGCAGTATGGCGCCTTCCGGTGTCCCGGTGGCGACCGGGACGCTGCCGGCGTGCGGCTCCGGGGTGTGCGCGGCGGTCTCGGAGGCGGGCTCCGGGACGGCGAACCAGCGCAGGAAGAACTGGGCGAGCGGTCCGATCGCCAGCGCGTACAGCACCGTGCCGACCCCCACCGAGCCGCCGAGCAGGAAGCCGGTGGCGACCACCGCGACCTCGATCGCCGTCCGCACCAGCCGGATCGACCGGCCGGTGAGCCGGTGCAGACCGGTCATCAGACCGTCGCGCGGGCCGGGCCCGAACCGCGCCGCGATGTACAGGCCGGTCGCGACCCCGTTGAGGACGATGCCGAGCACGAGCAGCGCCACCTGCCCCACCAGGCCGTGGACCTCCGGGACCAGCGCCAGGGTGCCGTCCAGCGCCAGACCGATCATGAACACGTTCGAGACCGTGCCGAGCCCCGGCCGCTGCCGGATCGGCAGCCACAGCAGCAGCACCACCGCGCCGACGACGATCGACACCACGCCGATGGTCAGCCCGGTCTTCTCGGCGAGACCCTGGTGGAGGACGTTCCAGGGCTCCAGGCCGAGCCCGCTGCGCACGAGCAGCGCCGAGCTGACCCCGTACAGCGTCAGCCCGACGTACAGCTGGACGAGCCGACGGGCGAGGTGCCGGCCGCGGGGACCGGAGGCGATGGACAAGGAACTGCCCCCCAAGGTGGTGGTAGTGGACTGACTCATGACACTCTGTGGCGGGAGATCGGATGTCAACCATGGCCAATTCGAGGAAGGTGGACTGATTTCCATGGCTCAGTGGACTTCGGCGGTGGGGCCGGCCCAGCTCGCCCGGCAGCTCCAGGCGCAGCAGCCCCGGCCCGCCGGACCCGGCGCCCGCAAGCCGCCCGCCTACCGCGCCCTGGCCGACGGCATCCGGCTGCTCGTCCTGGAGGGCCGCGTACCGGTCGCCGCCCGCCTGCCCGCCGAGCGGGAACTCGCCCTCGCGCTCACCGTCAGCCGCACCACGGTCGCCGCCGCCTACGAGGCCCTGCGCACCGAGGGCTTCCTGGAGTCGCGGCGCGGCGCCGGCAGCTGGACCGCCGTGCCCGCCGGGAACCCGCTGCCCGCGCGCGGCCTCGAACCGCTGCCGCCCGAGGCCCTCGGCTCGATGATCGACCTCGGCTGCGCCGCCCTGCCCGCGCCCGAGCCCTGGCTCACCCGGGGCGTCCAGGGCGCCCTGGAGGAGCTGCCGCCCTACGCCCACACGCACGGGGACTACCCGGCCGGGCTGCCCGCGCTGCGGCAGATGCTCGCCGACCGGTACACCGCGCGCGGGATCCCCACGATGCCCGAGCAGATCATGGTCACGACCGGCGCCATGGGTGCCATCGACGCCATCTGCCACCTCTTCGCGGGGCGCGGCGAGCGGATCGCCGTCGAGTCCCCCTCGTACGCGAACATCCTCCAGCTGATGCGCTCGGCCGGCGCCAGGCTCGTGCCCGTCGCCATGGCCGAGGGTCTCGGCAGCTGGGACCTGCCCCGCTGGCGTCAGGTGCTGCGGGACGCGGCACCCCGCCTCGCGTACGTCGTCGCCGACTTCCACAACCCGACCGGCGCGCTCGCCGACGAGGACCAGCGGCGGCAGCTCGTCGAGGCGGCCCGCTCGGCCGGCACGGTCCTCGTCGTCGACGAGACCATGACCGAACTGCGCCTGGACGAGGACCTGGAGATGCCCCGGCCGGTCTGCGCCTTCGACCCGGCGGGCGCCACCGTCCTCACGGTCGGCTCGGCCAGCAAGGCCTTCTGGGCGGGCATGCGCATCGGCTGGGTCCGGGCCTCGCCCGACGTCATCCGCTCCCTGGTGGCCGCGCGCGCGTACGCCGACCTCGGCACCCCGGTCCTCGAACAGCTCGGCGTGAACTGGCTCATGCGGACGGGCGGCTGGGAGGAGGCCGTGAACCTGCGCCGGGACCAGGCCCGGGAGAACCGGGACGCGCTCGTCGCCGCCGTCCGCCGGGAGCTGCCGGACTGGGAGTTCGCGGTGCCGCGCGGCGGTCTGACCCTCTGGGTCCGCACCGGCGGCCTGTCCGGCTCCCGGCTCGCCGAGGCGGGGGAGCGGGTCGGCGTCCGCGTCCCCTCCGGGCCCCGGTTCGGTGTCGACGGCGCCTTCGAGGGCTTCGTCCGGCTGCCCTTCACCGTCGGCGGCCCGGTCGCCGACGAGGCGGCCGTGCGCCTTGCCGCCGCGGCCCGCCTGGTCGAGTCCGGCGCGGGCAGCGGGGGAACGGAACCGCCGAGGTCGTTCGTGGCGTAAGGCCTGACCCGCTCACCTCGTGGCAGAGGGCGTGCCCCGCTTGCTTCGTCGCGCGGGGCGAGACCCGCTGACGCGGACGTACGAAAGGGTCCCCACGCGCGCGCGTGGGGACCCTTTCGTACGTCCTCAGCCCTCCGCGGGGACCGGGGTGTGGAACGGGGTGCCGGAGTCCGGTTCCGCCCGGGGCGCCGGGGCCGGTTCGGGGGCCGAGCCGGTGACCGTCTCCACCGCGGCGGCCGGGAGCGAGACCGTGTCCTGGGACGTGACCACGGCCGGGGCCTTGACCGTGACCATGGGCGGGGACGCGGGCACGGCCGGGGCCGTGACCGTACGCTCCGGGAGCAGGTCCAGGACCGCCTGGCGCTGCGCCTCGTTCGTCGCGTCGTCGTACGGGTCGGGCGTCGCCGGCACCTGGATCCGCAGGACCGGACCGGTGCCCAGGCGCGCGTAGCCGCGGCCCGCCGGGACCTCGGGCGTCGGCGTGGTGTGCGGCCGTGCGCCGAGGACGGCCGCGATCTGCTCCGGGGCGGCCGGGCCGAGGACGATCCGGGCCCTGGTGTGGGTCCGTACCGACTCGCTCAGCGTGTCCGTGCTGTCGAACTGCTCGGCCACCACCACCGTGACCTGCGCCGCGCGCCCGTGCCGCAGCGGCACCTGGAGCAGCTCCTGCGGGTCGGGGCGGCCGTCGGCGGCGGCCAGCTGGCCGAGGACGCCCGGCCGGTCGAGGAGGATCCACAGCGGGCGGCGGGTGTCCTCGGGCGCGGGCTGCCCGGCCTGGGCGGCCCGGTTCGCGGCGATCAGCCGCCGCTCCGTCTCGTGCGCCGCCCACTCCAGGGTGGCGAGGGCGCCGCCGAGCCCGCACTCGACGGCGAGGACGCCGGCGCGCCCGGTGAGGCACGCGTACTCGCCGGTGCCGCCGCCCTCGACGATCACCACGTCGCCGTCCGGGAGGGCCTGGAGCGCGATCGAACGCAGCAGGGAGGTGGTGCCGCTGCCGGGCTGGCCGACGACGAGCAGGTGCGGCTCCGTGGAGCGGGGACCGGTGCGCCAGACGACGGCCGGCGCGTCCTCCGTACCGTCCGCCGAGACGACGGGCACGGTCCGCTGCACGGCGTCGGCGTCGGTGAAGCCGAGGACGGTCTCGCCCGGCACGGTGACGAAGCGCTGGGCGGCGATGGTGGTGGGCAGGGCGGGCAGCACGCTCATGACGAGCCGGTTGCCTTCCTCGTCCCAGTCGAAGAGGTACTCGCGGCCGCGCCCCGACTTGGCGTGCAGCAGCTGCTCCACGCGGGCGCGGGCGGCCGGCTCGCCGTCGGCGAAGTACGGGGGGTAGGCGATCTTCAGCCGGGTCAGCCGCCCGTCCTCGTCGAAGGCGTGGTCCCCGAACGCGCCGCTCCACTCGCCGCCGTGGGCGAAGAGCGGCGCGGGGTCCTCCGGTACGGAGAAGTACGGCACGAGGGCCTCGTACAGGCCCTTGAGCTTCGCGATCTCCGCGTCGTCGGGCCCGGTTTTCACGACCGGGCGTTCTCGGCCCATCCAGGCGGCCACGGCCATGAGCAGGACGAGCGCGAGGAGCGGCCCGTACGGCATGAGCGCGATGACCAGGACGCAGCCCGCGACCAGGAGCAGCGTGGGACCACGCCGCTCCTTCGGGGTCGCGGCCCACTTGGCGCGCGCGGTCGCGGCCAGCTTCCGCAGACCACGGGAGACCGTGATCAGCGGATGGAGCACGTCGGTGGCGCTGTCGGCGGCCGTGCGCGCGATCTCTCGACTGCGAGCGATCTGTGCGCTGCCGCTGCTCAGAATGCGGGGGAGTGGTCGCCGGGCCACGAAGTACTCCTGAATCGGTGGAAGGGACTGGAGGGCGTCAGAACTTGATCCCGCCCAGGAGGCCGGCGAGGCTCTGGCCACCCGCCGTGATGCTCGGGGCGATGGCGGTGCCCGCGAGGTAGAAGCCGAACAGCGCGCTGACAAGGGCGTGCGAGGCCTTCATCCCGTCCTTCTTGAAGAACAGGAAGCAGATGATGCCGAGCAGGACCACGCCTGACATGGACAGGATCATTGGTTGATCTCCTGGTTGAGGGGACAGTCACCATGAGTCCTTCCAGGTTCACAGCAAGTATCTATGTGACTAAAGGTGCATTAGAGTGAAAAACGGGTGATTTCACTTGACCGGCGGACGGCGGACGCCGCTCCGGGTGGCGAAATACCCGGCATGCGCTAGGGGTGGGGGCCGGTATCGGATGTCGTGATCTTTGCCTCGGTCGGGCGAGGTCATGTCGCCGGACGGGCAGTACCCTGTCGATTCACTCGTACGGCCGCGCTTGCCGTGCACCGGTCGACAACGCAGGAGAGAGGCGGTCCCACCCGATGAGCGAGACTCCGGACCCCGAGGTCATCGAGCTGGCGTCCAAGGTCTTCGACCTCGCCCGCACGGGTGACGCCGACGCCCTCGCCGCCTACCTCGACGCGGGCGTCCCCGCGAACCTCACCAACGACAAGGGCGACACCCTCGTCATGCTCGCCGCCTACCACGGCCACGCCGCCGCGGTCACCGCCCTCCTGGAGCGCGGCGCCGAGGCCGACCGCGCCAACGACCGCGGCCAGACCCCGCTCGCCGGCGCCGTCTTCAAGGGCGAGGACGCCGTGATCCGCGCCCTCCTCGCCGCCGGCGCAAATCCGGAGGCCGGCACTCCGTCCGCGCTCGACACCGCCCGCATGTTCGGCAAGACCGAACTCCTGGAGCTCTTCGGAGCCAGGTGAACGGCGGTTGAACCCCAGGTGGGAGCGGCGTCGTAAATGTGGTCGCGGTGGCGAAATGGGTGGGTCATCATGACGTCGGGCCCGGCAAAACGGGCCACCGACGAGAGGCTGAGGAAGATGGGCACTGGCAGGCGAATCACGACGACGGGCGGCCCCGAATGTTGCCGCACGGCCTAGGCGTACGGGCGATGTACCGCCCGACCGGCTTCCCCCCGGTATCCCCCGGTCGTGTCGACAGCTTGATGTGAGGCGTCTTCCATGTTCGATCCAGTCATAGCGCCGAGCGGCACCCTGCTCGGCCTGCTGCAGCGGGGCCGCGGCGACGGCACCCTGCACGCACTCGCCGCACCACGCGCCGAGGCCCTCGCGGCCCTCAACCGCTGCGTTCTCGACGACCCCCGCCACGACTGGCAGGTCGAGAACCGCTCCCTCTACTACGCCCGTCTCTACCTGGACCTCCACGGCGGCCTGGAAGAGATCGAGGCGCACCTCCTGGGTGCCGAGGACCACCTCGACACCGAGGAGTCCCGGACCGGGCTCGCGCTCGCCGTCCTCGGGCACCTCGCCTCCTACGGGCGCCAGGACGCCCTGCTGCTCCTCCGGCGGTACGCCGCGACCGGCGCGAACTGGGCCTGGGCCCTGGACGAGCTGGCCCTCCGCGACGACGACGCCGGACTCCGCGCGCTCGCCCTGCCCGTACTCGCCCGCTTCCCGGCCGACCCCGAGGGCGAGGCCGAACTGGCGCGCACCGTCCGCGACGCCTTCGAGCCCCGGCCCTGGCGGCTGTGGGCCGAGGACCCGCGCGAGGCCGTCGGCGCCCGGGTCAAGGCCGCCCGGGAACAGGGCTCCTTCGACCGCTGGCAGCGCCAGATGCGCCCCGCCGGGCCCCGCCCCGGCTGGAGCGTCAAGGCCGTCCTCGACTGGGCGCAGGAGGGGTACGAGCGCGGAGCCCTGCTCTACGGGCCCGCCGCCCGCTGCCTGACCGCCGTCGCCGGACCCGAGGACCGGCCCGAGATCCTCACCGCCGCCCGGCACGGCGCGCCCGGAGCCCGCGGTGCCGCCCTGCACCACCTCGCCGAGGCACGGGACCCCGCCGTCCTCGACCTCGTCGAGGCCGCCGCCGACGGCGACTCCCGCGAGGCCGCCGACGCCGCCGTCGCCGCCTACCGGCGGATGTGCGGAGAGGACGCCGTCGCCCGCGCCCGCGCGTGGGTCCGGCGTACCGACGCCCTCGGGACCGCCGCCGCCGAGGTCCTCGCCTGCCGCGGCACCGCCCAGGACACCGCGCTCGTCCTCGGTGCCCTGCGCGGCACCATCCGCTCCGAGGGCCCCGACGCCCCCGAGCTCGCCTTCCTCGTCGACGGCGCCGGGCGCCTCGGCATCGCCTGCGCGGCGCCCGTGCTGCGCCACGTCTACCGCGAGACGACCTCCTCCCAGCTGCGCGGCCGTGTGGCCCGCGCCCTCGCCGCCACCGACCCCACCTTCGCGACCGGCTTCGCCGTCGAATGCCTCTGGGACTGCGAGGAGACCACCCGCGAGGTCGCGGCCCAGCACGCCGAGACCGGTGACGTGCGCGTCGCCGAACGATTGCGCCGCCTCGCCGCGGACCCGGCCGAAGAGGTCGAGGTCCAGACGGCGGTGCGCAATCGGATAGGGCCGGACCTCCAGGTCTGACCCCGGCTCCGGGGCAGCGACAGGTCCGACCACCCCCTCCCGGCCCGACCTCGCGCACCCGAGCCACCCGCCACCCGGCCCCCGGGGCGGCGCGGCCTGCGGCGGACAACCCGCCGACCGTGGCCCCGCCCCGGGGGCCGGTGCGTTCCGCCGTCCCCGGGGGGAAACGCTCATGGGACGTTCCCTCCCCGTCCAGATCCACGTCGGCGGGTACACGCCGGGCACGACGACAACACCCGTATGCGTGTCGTCATCGTCACCGAATCCTTCCCTCCCGACATCAACGGTGTGGCGCACTGCGCCCTGCAGACCGCGCGCCACCTCGTCCGGCGGGGCCACACCCCGCTCGTCATCGCCCCCGCCGTCGCCGGCCAGGCCGCGGACGCCGACGCCCCCTGCGCCGTCGTCCGGGTGCCCTCCCTGCCCCTGCCCGGCTATCCGCAGGTACGGGTCGCCCTGCCCAGCCGCCGGGTAGCCGCGGCCATCGCCGCCCACCGCGCCGACCTCGTCCACCTCGCCGGACCCTTCGTCCTCGGCGTCCGGGGCATGACCGCCGCCGCCCGGCTCGGCATACCCGCCGTCGCCGTCTACCAGACCGACCTCGCCGGCTACGCGCGCACGTACGTCGGGACCGGCGAGGGCGCCGCCTGGCGCCGCCTGCGCGCCGTGCACGGCGCCGCCGACCGCACCCTCGCCCCGTCCACGGCCGCCGTGCGCGACCTGGAGGCCCACGGCATCGGGCGCGTCCGGCGCTGGGGACGCGGAGTGGACACCGTCCGCTTCCGCCCAGGACTGCGCGACACCGCCCTGCGCCGTGAACTCGCCCCCGACGGGGAGGTCCTCGTCGGCTACGTCGGCCGCCTCGCCCCCGAGAAGCGCGTGGACCTGCTCGCCGGAGCCTGCGCGCTCCCCGGAGTGCGGGTCGTGGTCGTCGGGGACGGGCCCAGCGCGCCCGCCCTGCGCACCGCCCTGCCGGGCGCCCGGTTCCTGGGCCGCCGCACCGGCGACGACCTCGCCCGGATCTTCGCCTCCCTCGACGTCTTCGCCCACACCGGCCCGTACGAGACCTTCTGCCAGACCGTCCAGGAGGCCATGGCCAGCGGGGTGCCGGTCATCGCCCCGGCCGCCGGCGGACCCCTGGACCTGGTCGACCACGGCCGCACCGGACTCCTCGTACCCCCGGGGGATCGGGACGCGCTGCGGGAGGCCGTCGCCGGGCTCGCCGCCTCGCCCGACACGCGCGCCGCCCACGGCCGGGCCGGCCGGGCCGCCGTCGAGGGACGCACCTGGGAGGCGCTCGGCGACGAGCTGATAGGCCACTACCTGGAGGTGCTGCGCGAGCGGACGGCGGTGGCGGCATGAGCGGCGTCCGTACGGGAGACGGCACCGGGCTGCGGATCGTACGGCTCGCGAACTTCGTGACCCCCACCTCCGGCGGCCTGCGCACCGCACTCGACCAGCTCGGCCGCGGCTACCTCGCCGCCGGTCACGAGCCCGTCCTCGTCGTCCCCGGCGCCACCGCCGGCGACCACCTCACCGAGCAGGGCCGGGTCGTCACGCTCCCCGGCCCCGTCCTGCCCGGCACCGGCGGCTACCGGGTCCTCGCCGACCGGCGCCGGGTCCGCCGGCTCCTCGACGAACTCGCCCCCGACCGGATCGAGGTCTCGGACCGCACCACCCTGCGGTGGACGGGGGAGTGGGCACGACGCGCGCGCGTGCCGTCGGCCATGGTCTCCCACGAGACCGCGGACGGGGTGCTGCGCACCTGGGGCGTGCCGCCCGCGCTCGCGGCCGGCGCGGCGGACCGGCTCAACCGCCGCACGGCCTGGGCCTTCGCGCGGATCGTGTGCACGACGGAGTGGGCGGAGCGCGAGTTCGTACGGATCGGGGCGCGCAACGTCGTACGGGCCCCGCTCGGCGTGGACCTGGAGCGCTGCCGGCCCGGCCGCCGCGACGCGGCGCTGCGGGCCCGGTACGCCGACGGCGAGCGGGTGCTGCTCCTGCTGTGCTCGCGCCTCTCGGTCGAGAAGCGGCCGGGCACGGCCCTGGACGCGCTTGAGGAGCTGCGGGGCCTGGGGATCGCGGCGGCGCTCGTGGTCGCGGGGGACGGGCCGCTGAGGGGCGCCCTGGAGCGGCGGGCGCGTGAGCGGCGCCTCCCCGTGCGGTTCCTCGGGCACGTGGCCGACCGGGAGGCCCTGGCGGACCTCCAGGCGGCGGCTGACGTGTGCCTGGCACCCGGGCCCGCGGAGACGTTCGGCCTCTCCGCCCTGGAGGCCCTCGCCTGCGGGACCCCCGTCGTGGTCAGCGCCTCCTCCGCGCTGCCCGAGGTCGTGGGCACGGCGGGCGCGGCCGCCGCCGACACGCCGAGTGCCTTCGCCACCGGCGTACAGGGGCTCCTCGCGATCCCGGAGAGCGTCCGCCGCCGGGCCGCACGCGCGCGTGCGGAGGTCTTCTCCTGGGACCGTGCCGTCACCGCCTTCCTCGCCGCCCACGACGCCTTCCCGGCACCCCGGCCGCTCGTGTCCGAGGAGGCCCGCAGATGAGACGGGAGACGGTGGAGGCGGGCGCGACCACGACCGAAGGCGCCAGGGAACCCGTCCGGTTCGTCGTCCTCGGGGACTCCTTCAGCGAGGGCGTCGGGGACCGGGCCGGCGGGGCCTGGCGGGGGTGGGCGGCGCTGCTCGCCGAGGGGCTCGCCGGCGACGGGCGGGGGACGGCCTTCCTGAACCTCGCCTCCAGCGGCGCGCTCAGCGCGGACGTCGCCGACGGGCAGGCCGCCCGCGCCCTCGCGTTCCGCCCGCACCTCGCCTCCGTCGTCGTCGGGGTGAACGACACCCTGCGCCGCACCTTCGACATCGCCCTCCTCGCCCGCCGCCTGGACCGGGTCTGCGCCGATCTCGACGCCCTCGGAGCCGTACTCCTGACGGCCTGCCTTCCCGATCCCGGCCGGATGCTCGGCCTGCCCCCGCCCCTGGCGCGCCCGCTCGCCCGCCGCCAGCGCTCCGTCAACGCGGTCGTGCACGCGCTGTCCGCCCGGTACGGCGCCGTCCACCTGCACCTGGCCGACCCCGAATGGACCGAGGACCGGGCCCTGTGGAGCGCCGACCGGCTGCACCCCGGCGAGCGCGGCCACCGGGCCGTCGCCACCGGTTTCCACCGTCTCCTCGCCGCCCGGGGACTCGCGCACGGCGCGCCGCCCTCCCCGGAGCCCCTCCAGCCGCCGCCGACCCGGACCGAGGCCCTGCTCTGGCTCGCCACCGCCGGCACCGGCTGGGTCCTGCGCCGCAGCCACGACCTGCTCCCGCAGCTCCTCCTGCTCGCCGGCGCCGAACTGCGCCACTGGGCCGACGGCAGCGGCACGGCCCCCCTCGACGCGCGCGCGGACGACGCCCTCGCGTCCGCCCTCGCGGCCACAATGGGAGGATGAGCGGGCGCTGGGAGTTCTGGATCGACCGGGGCGGCACCTTCACCGACGTCGTCGGGAGACGGCCCGACGGCCGGCTCGTCAGCCGCAAGGTGCTCTCCCACGACCCCTCCCGCCGTCAGGACGCGGCCGTCGCAGGCATCCGCCTCCTCCTCGGCCTGGGCCCCGACGACCCCGTCCCCGCCGACCGGATCGCCGTCGTCAAGATGGGCACCACCGTCGCCACCAACGCCCTCCTGGAGCGGCGCGGCGAGCCGACCGTGCTCCTGATCACCGAGGGCTTCCGCGACGCCCTCCGCATCGCCTACCAGAACCGCCCCCGGCTCTTCGACCGCCACATCGTGCTGCCCGAAGCGGTGTACGCGCGCGTGATCGAGGTGCCCGAGCGGGTCGACGCCCACGGACACGTCGTCCACCCGCTGGACGAGCCCGCCGTCGCCGCGGCACTCGCCGCGGCCCACGACGAAGGCCTCCGCTCCGCCGCCGTCGTCCTCCTGCATGGCTACCGGCACCCCGAGCACGAGACCCGGGTCGCGGAGGCGGCCCGCGCCGCCGGCTTCACCCAGGTCAGCTGCTCGCACGAGGTCAGCCCGCTCATCAAGCTGGTCCCGCGCGGGGACACCACCGTCGTCGACGCCTACCTCTCGCCGATCCTGCGCCGGTACGTCGACGAGGTCGCCCGTGAACTCGCCGGGATCCGCCTCATGTTCATGCAGTCCAACGGAGGACTCCGCGAGGCGGCCCACTTCCGCGGCAAGGACGCCGTCCTGTCGGGACCGGCGGGCGGAGTCGTCGGCATGGCCCGCACCTCGGCGCAGGCGGGGCACGACCGTGTCATCGGCTTCGACATGGGCGGCACCTCCACCGACGTGTCGCACTACGCGGGCGCCTTCGAGCGTGAACTCGGTACACAGGTCGCCGGGGTGAGGATGCGGGCGCCCATGATGAACATCCACACCGTCGCGGCGGGCGGCGGCTCCGTCCTCCACTACGACGGGCGCCGCTACCGGGTCGGCCCCGACTCGGCAGGCGCCGTCCCCGGACCCGCCTGCTACCGCCGCGGCGGCCCCCTGACGGTGACCGACGCCAACGTCATGCTCGGACGCGTCCAGCCGGACCACTTCCCCGCCGTCTTCGGCGAGAGCGGAGACCTCCCCCTCGACGCGGAGGTCGTACGGGAGAAGTTCTCGGCCCTCGCCCAGGAGGTCGGCGGCGGTCGCACCCCCGAGGAGGTCGCCGCCGGATTCCTGGAGATCGCCGTCCTCAACATGGCCAACGCCGTCAAGAAGATCTCCGTGGAGCGCGGCCACGACGTCACCCGGTACGCCCTCACCAGCTTCGGCGGCGCCGGCGGCCAGCACGCCTGCGCCGTCGCCGACGCCCTGGGCGTCGACACCGTCCTCGTACCCCCGCTGGCCGGGGTGCTCTCGGCGTACGGGATCGGGCTCGCCGACGCCACCGCCATGCGGGAGCGGTCCGTCGAGGCCGAGCTCGACGCCGACGGCACCCACGCCCGCGTGACGGACCTCTGCGCCGAACTCGCCGAGCGCACCCGCGAGGAGCTGCGCGCCGACGGACTGCCGGACACGGCGATCACCACGCACGCGCGCGTGCTCCTGCGGTACGCGGGCACGGACGCGAGTCTCCCCGTCGACCTCGCACCGCCCGACGAGCTGAAAACCGCGTTCACAGACGTTCACCGCGCGCGGTACGCCTTCACCCTGGACCGGCCGCTCGTCATCGAGGCCGTCACCGTCGAGGCCGTCGGCAGCGCCGGTCCGCACGGGCCGGTCCTCGTGGACACCGGCGAACGGACCGGCGCCCTCACTCCCGTGGCCACCGTCCGCACGCACAGCGACGGCACACCCCACGACACCCCGCTCCACCGGCGCGAGGACCTGCGGCCGGGCGACGACGTGGACGGGCCCGCGATCCTCGCCGAGGCCGACGCCACCACCGTCGTCGACACCGGCTGGCGGGCCACCGCGACCGACGAGGGCCACCTCCTGCTGCGCCGTGTCGTCCCCCGCCCCGCGCGCGTGGCCGCAGGCACGGACGTGGACCCCGTCCTCCTGGAGGTCTTCAACAACCTCTTCATGTCCATCGCCGAGCAGATGGGCGTCCGCCTGGAGAACACCGCCCAGTCGGTCAACATCAAGGAACGCCTCGACTTCTCCTGCGCCCTCTTCGACGCCGAGGGCAACCTCATCGCCAACGCGCCCCACATCCCCGTCCACCTCGGCTCCATGGGGGAGTCCATCAAGGAGGTGCTCCGCCGGCGCGGCGACGACCTGCGCCCCGGCGACGTCTACGCGATCAACGACCCGTACCACGGCGGCACCCACCTCCCCGACGTCACCGTCGTGACACCGGTGTTCGACGACGAGGGGCAGGAACTCCGCTTCCTGGTCGCCTCCCGCGGCCACCACGCCGAGATCGGCGGCATCACCCCCGGCTCCATGCCCGCCTTCAGCCGGACCGTCGACGAGGAGGGCGTCCTCTTCGACAACTGGCTGCTCGTCCGCGACGGACACCTGCGCGAGACCGAGACGCGCGCCCTGCTCACCGGCGCCCGCCACCCCTCCCGCGACCCGGACACCAACCTCGCCGACCTGCGCGCCCAGATCGCCGCCAACGAGAAGGGCATCGAGGAACTGCGCCGCACGGTCGAGGAGTTCGGGCTCGACGTCGTCCAGGCCTACATGCGGCACGTCCGCGCCAACGCCGAGGAGTCCGTCCGGCGCATCGTCGCGCGCCTGGACGACGGCGCGTACCGCTACGAGACCGACGGGGGCGCGGTCATCCGGGTCGCCGTCCGCGTCGACCGCGAACGGCGCTCCGCCGTCCTCGACTTCACCGGCACCTCCGCCCAGCTGCCCGGGAACGCCAACGCGCCCACCGCCGTCGTCATGGCCGCCGTCCTGTACGTCTTCCGCACCCTCGTCGACGAGGACATCCCGCTCAACAGCGGCTGCCTGGAGCCCCTGGAGGTCCGCGTCCCGCCCGGCTCCATGCTCGCCCCCGTCCCCCCGGCGGCCACCGTCGCGGGGAACGTCGAGACCTCCCAGGCCGTCACGGGCGCCCTGTACGCGGCCCTCGGCGTCCAGGCCGAGGGGTCCGGCACCATGAACAACGTCACCTTCGGCAACGCGCGCGTGCAGTACTACGAGACCGTGGCGAGCGGCTCGGGCGCGGGCGACGGCTTCGACGGCGCCGACGCCGTCCAGACCCACATGACCAACTCCCGGCTCACGGACCCCGAGATCCTGGAGTGGCGCCACCCGGTCCGGGTCGACGCCTTCGCGGTACGGGAGGGCAGCGGCGGGCGCGGCCGGTGGCACGGCGGCCACGGCGTCGAGCGGCGCCTGCGCTTCCTGGAGCCGATGACGGTGGCCCTCCTGACCGGCCACCGCAGGGTCCCGCCGTACGGGATGGCCGGCGGCGAGCCGGGCGCCCTCGGCGAGAACCTCGTGGAACGCGCCGACGGCACCGTCGAGCACCTCGAAGGCGCCGCCACCACGGAGGTGGGCCCCGGCGACGTCCTGGTCCTGCGGACCCCCGGCGGCGGGGGCTACGGCCCGCCGGCCCTCTGAGCCGCCCCGCCACCGGTCCCTCGGCGTACCGGAACGAACGAACGGGCCTTCAACGCACCGGCACGAACGAGCCCTCGGCGCGCGGGAACGAACGAGCCCTCAGCGCCCCGGCACGAACCGCACGGGTGTCCCCGGGACCGCCTGCGCCGCCGCGCCCAGGTCGGCCTCCCGTACCACCGCGACCACCGGATAGCCCCCGGTCGTCGGATGGTCCGCGAGGAACACCACCGGTCGCCCGTCCGGCGGCACCTGCACCGCGCCGAGCACCATGCCCTCGCTCGGCAGCTCGCCCGGCACGGCCCGCTCCAAGGGCGGGCCGTCCAGGCGCAGCCCGATCCGGTTGCTCGCAGGCGACACCCGGTACGCGCGCGTGGAGAGGGTCCGGAGCGCGCCGGCGGTGAACCAGTCGTCGCGGGGGCCGAGCCGGACGGGCAGGACGAGTTCGTCCGGCGGGCCCGGCCACGGCGGGGCGTCCACCGCGACCCGTACGCCCGTGTCCGGGCCCAGCGGCAGCACCGTGCCCTCCGCGAGCGGCGCCGGGCCGAGGCCCGACAGGAGGTCGGTGGAGCGGCTGCCGAGCACCGGCGCGACGGCGATCCCGCCGCCGAGGGCCACGTAAGACCGGAGCCCGCGCACGGCCGCGCCGAGCTCCAGGACGGATCCGGCGCCGACCCGGACCGTCGTTCCCCAGGCGGCGGGCCGACCGTCCACCCGGACCGGGCACGGCGCCCCGCCCACCGCCACGGTCACCGCGCCCCGGGGCCGCAGCGCGCAGCCGCTGACGGTGGTCTCCAGGACGGCCGCGTCCTCCGGGTTGCCGACGAGCCGGTTGACGAGGCGTACGGCCGCGGGGTCGAGGGCGCCCGAGCGGGGCACGCCGAGGTGCGCGTACCCCGTGCGGCCCAGGTCCTGGACGGTGGTCAGCGCCCCGGCCCGCACCACGGCGACGGCCCGGTCGCTCATCGCCCGCCCCCCGCCGTGAACCGGACCCGGGTGCCGGGCGTGAGCAGCGCGGCCGGGACCCGCTCGGCGTCCCACAGCACCAGGTCCGTGGTGCCGATCAGCTGCCAGCCGCCGGGGGAGGAGCGCGGGTACACACCCGTGTACGGGCCGGCCAGGGCGACCGACCCGGCCGGGACGGCCGTGCGCGGCGTGGCCCGGCGCGGCACCTCGTACCCTTCGCCGAGCCCGGTCAGATAGCCGAACCCGGGCGCGAACCCGCAGAAGGCGACCCGGAACTCGGCCGCCGTGTGGATCCGAACCGCCGCCTCCACGGACACCCCCCAGAGCGCGGCGACCTCCGGCAGGTCGGGCCCGTCGTAGCGGACCGGCACCTCGACGGCCGCGCCCACGCGCGCGTGCAGCGGCGCCGGATCCCAGCCGGCCAGCTCGGCCGCGAGCCGCTCCGGGGCGTCCACCCCGTCGAGGAGCACCGTCCGCGCCGCCGGAACGATCTCCCGTACGGAGGGCAGCGCACCGGCCGCCCGCCGGCGCAGCAGCTCGGCGTGGAGGGCCTCGGTCGCCCCGCCGTCGTCCAGCTCCACCAGGAGGGCGCGGCCGCCCACCCTCAGCACCCTCACGCGAAGGCCTCCACGCGCACGCCGGAGGCTTCGAGCCGCTCCCGGACCCGCCGGGCAAGGCCCACCGCGCCCGGGGTGTCGCCGTGCAGGCAGAGAGACCGGGCCCGCACGGCGACGGAGCTCCCGCAGTGCGCCGTGACGACCCCGAACCGGGCCATGGACACCGACCGTTCGACGACCTCGTCCGGGTCCGTGACGACGGCCCCCTCCCGGCCCCGCGGCAGCAGCGAGCCGTCCGCCCGGTAGGCCCGGTCGCCGAAGGCCTCGGCGACGACCGGGAGTCCGGCCGCCGCGGCGGCCTCGTGCAGCCGGGAGCCCGGCAGCCCGAGGACCGGCAGCGTCCGGTCCGCGAGCAGCACGCCCTCGACGACGGCCGCGGCCTGCTCCGCGTCCCGGACCACCCGGTTGTAGAGCGCCCCGTGCGGCTTCACGTACGAGACGCGCGAGCCCGCCGCCCGGGCGAAGACCTCCAGGGCGCCGATCTGGTACGCCACCTCGGCGGCCAGCTCCGCCGCCGGGACGTCCATCGCGCGCCGTCCGAAGCCGGCCAGGTCCCGGTAGGACACCTGGGCCCCGATCCGTACCCCGCGTGCCGCCGCGAGCTCGCATACCCGTCGCATGGTGGCCGCGTCCCCGGCGTGGAAGCCGCAGGCCACGTTGGCGCTGGTGACGACGGACAGGAGCCGCTCGTCGTCGGTCAGCGTCCAGCGGCCGAAGCCCTCGCCGAGATCGGCGTTGAGATCGATCGGGACCAAGGTCATGTGAAGCCTCCTCGGGAAGGACCCGAATGCCGGGAAAGACCCGAATGCCGGGAAGGAGTCGAAGCCGTGTACGGAGCCGAGGCCGCGGATAGGGCCGAAGCCGCTGAAGCGTGCCCGCCAAGCTAGAGGATTGTTCAACGATCCGACAAGATGCGTGTTGTCGCTTCCTCGTTTCTGCGCTTGACTCGGCCGCGGACGACGGAAGGGGCGAGACGCTGTGGACGTGACTGGGGCCGGCGGGCTGACGGACGACCGCGTACTCCTGGGACGCACGAGCACGGCCGAGCGGGTCGCGGACATCCTGCGCACCCGGATCGCCGAGGGCTTCTTCGCGCCGGGCGTCCGGCTCTCCGAGGAGAGCATCGGCGGCGCCCTCGGTGTGTCCCGCAACACACTCCGCGAGGCCTTCCGGCTCCTCACCCACGAGCGCCTGCTCGTCCACGAGCTCAACCGGGGCGTCTTCGTCCGCGTCCTCGCCGTGGGTGACGTGGACGACATCTACCGCACCCGGCGGCTCGTCGAATGCGCCGTCGTGCGGGGCCTGGGGCAGCCGCCGTTCGCCGTCGACGCCCTCGCCGCCGCCGTCGCCGGGGGCGAGAACGCGGCCCGCGCAGGCGACTGGACGGGCGTCTCCACGGCCAACATCCACTTCCACCGCGAACTCGTCGCCCTGGCGGGCAGCGCCCGTACCGACGAACTGATGCGCGGCGTCCTCGCCGAACTCCGCCTCGCCTTCCACGTCGTCGACGACCCGCGCGCCCTGCACGAGCCCTACCTCCGGAGGAACCGGGAGATCCTGGACGCCCTGCGGGCCGGGGAACGGGCCTCCGCGGAGCGGCTGCTCGCCCGCTATCTGGACGACTCACGCGCACGCGTGGTCGCCGTCTACGCCCGGGCCGTCGACGCTCCGGCGGGCTCCGACGGCTGAGGGCGGAGCCCGTACGAGGCCACCGAGGGGGCCGGGCGTATCTGCGCCGTTTCGACCGTTGTCAGGGTGAGGACCTAATCTGTCCACCGTGACTTCGCCTGCCTCGACGGACCTCGCTCCGCCCCAGCTCAGCGCGGGGCCGCGCCCCGCGCAGGGCCCGGCCGCCGACGAAGGGCTCGCGCGGCGGCTCCGCGCGCTCGCGTGCACCGCCCCGCTGCACGACCTCGACGCGCGCAAGGCGAACCTGGCCGGCGAGTACACGGTCTACGCGATGGCCGAGGTGGCCCTCTCCGCGATCGACCTCATCACGCTGAACATGGACTTCGACACGGGCGCCGACCACGAGCAGATCGTCGCCCGCCTGCTGCCCCGCGTCGCCGCCCAGGCACCCGCCCGCCCCGCCGCCGAGCACGAGCGCGTGGCCCGCTGGGTCCTGGAGAACCTGATCAACGTCGGCAGCGTCGACCGCGGCTTCCGCGCCGTCTACGGCACCTTCGGCACCGACGGGGTCTACGTCCGCAGGGACTACGACTTCAAGCTCATCGAAGAGGTCCCCGGCTACGGCGGCGGGGTCTACCTCCGCACCACCGACGAAGCGGTCAACGTCCTCGTCGGAGCCCTCGACACCGACGTCACCAGCGCCCAGATCGCCGCCGAGGTGAAGCTGGAGGTCCTCATCAACCGGGGCCGCCTCGCCGACGCCCAGCTCGCCGCCGAGCAGGCGCGCTACCGGACCGTGCAGTACGCCGAGACCCTCCGCAAGACCCTGGAGGCCACCCGGCGCAACGTCCGCGCCGTCGACTGGCTCCACACCGTCCCCGACATGATCGCCGAGGCGCTCGACCACGTGGCCGACCGCTACCGCCACGAGAACGCGATCCTCACCAACATCCGCAAGGCCCGCGACGAGGCCGAGGCCGCGACCGACGCGAAGACCGCGGAGCACAAGCGGCGCGCCGCCGAGCTCGTCGACATAGTCAAGGACTGCATCCGCCGCCACACCCAGCTCCAGTCCCGCCTCCTGGAGGCCGGGCCGCTCTTCCGCGCCGAGCAGGACCGGCAGGCCTTCGCCGCCCCCACCGCGTACACCGGCCTCGACCTGTACGGGCAGCTGGTCGCCCCCGTCCTGCCGCTCCCCGTCGAGCAGGCCACCCGCGTCACCGACGCCTTCTTCGCCCGCGGCACCGGACTGCGCACCCCCGCCTCCGTCCGCCTCGGCGACCTCGTCGACCTGCTCCTCACCCCGCCCGTCGAGCGCGAGCACCTCGGCGCGGAGATGCCCGAGCCCGACCTCATCGCCACCCCCGACGACTCCCGCTTCAGCGAGGAGCAGCTCGCGAGCGCCATGCGCCTGCTCGACCTGGAGCACGACGCGCCCCGCCGCCTCTCCGGCCTGCTCGCCGAGGCCCGCCGCCTCGACCCCGACCTTCCGTACCTCGTCGCCCTCCTCGCCGTCCACGCGGCGAGCCCCCCGGTCGGCACCGCCTACCGCCAGGGCGAGGAGCGCCTCCTCTTCGCCGTCGACGACGGCACCCCGCTCGACGACCACGAGTTCGGCGGCGCCGACCTGATCGTCGGTACGGCGATGCTCGACGCGGCGGGCATGGCCGCGGACCGCACGGAGGCCTCGTGACCCTCGTCCCCCAGGCCCGGCCGAGCGCGGCCGCCCCCGGGCACGCACCCGCTCCGGTGCCGGACACCGAGTCCGCACGACAGAACGTGCCCGAGGCCGCGCCCGAGCCCGAGGCGGAGCGCGTACCTGGCCCCGAGTCCGTACCGGTACCCGAGCCCGAGCCCGAGTCGGTACCGGTACCCGAGTCGGAGCCCGAGTCCGGGTCCGTACCGGTACACGAGTCCGAGCCCGAGTCCGTACCGGTACCCGAGCCCGAGTCCATACCGGTACCCGTACCCGAGCCGACCCCCGCGCCCGGCGCCGCAGGCCCCGCCTCCGCCGGACGGCCGCGGTTCGGGACCGTGTCCGTTCCCGAGCCGGTCCGGACCCCGCCCGCGCGGCGCCGGGACCTCCCGGCCGTGCGGGCCGTGCGGCTCACCGACGAGCCGCCCGCGCCCGTGGACCGGCCCGCGGCCGGCGCCGCGGCCGTCACCCCCGTCCCGCTGCCCGTACCCCGCGCCGCACCGACCGAGAGCCGTACCGAGGAGCCCCAGCCGTGAGCGAAACCCACGCCGAGTACACCGACGCGTGGAGCGAGCAGGAGCCCCCGCAGCCCCCGGCCGCGTCCACCACCTCCGCCGTCACCCCCGCCGACGCCGCCGACGCGGCCCGGCTCGTCTCCTTCGGCCTCCAGCCCAAGCTGCTCCCGGCCCGCGACGCCGAGTACACCGAACTCCTGCGCCGCTACCGCGAGGACCCCGCCTTCGCGCGCCTCGCCGACGCCGTCGCCACCGGCCTCGGCCTCGTCGTCCTGGAGGTCTCCCCGCGCGCGGGGATGGCCGTCACCGCCGGCGAGGACTCCGTCTTCGCCGTCCGCATGGGCGACTACGCCCGCCGGGCCAACACCGACTCCGCCGACCGCTTCCTGCACGGCCTCGCCCACCTCGCGGTCGCCGCCATGGCCTTCCCCCGGCCCGAGGACCTCGCCGACGACGCGTACATCGGCCGCCTCACGGTCAACGGCGTCGACGCCTTCGTGCGCCAGGCCTGTCTGCGCCTGGAGCAGCGCGCCGAGGAGCAGGGCGAGAACACCGACCCGGCCTCCGACGCCCCCGGCCTGGAGGCCGCCTGGCGGATCTACGCGCGCCGCAGCGCCACCGGCGCCACCAAGGACGCCCGCCGCCTCGCCGGATCCACCACCGGCATCGTCGGCAAGGCCGCCGCGTTCCTCACCGACTCCGGCTTCCTCCAGCGCACCGGCGACGAGGGCGGCGGCTCCTACCGCACCACCGCCCGCTACCAGCTCCAGGTCCGCGACATGGCCGGCTCCGCCGCCATGGCCGAGCTCCTCGAACTCGGCGTGGTCCCCGTCAGCGACGGCTCCGCGACCCTCCTCCCGCCGCCCGAGGGCGACGACCTGGAACTCGCCGCCGACGCGGGACTGCCGTTCCATGCGTGACCGCCCCGCCTGACCGCCCCGCGCCACCGCCCCCTTCCAGTACGAGAGTCCGCCGCATGTACGAGCTGTCCCGGGTCCGCCTCTACTCCATCGGTCCCGCCGGTGCGCGCTACGCCGACACCGTCCTGGACCTGCGCGGAGTCGGCGCACCCGTGCCGCACCCCGCCCCCACCCAGGCGGAGTTCTTCGAGGAGGAGCCGGTCGGCCCGCCGCGCCGCCCGGCCCCCGCGGGCGTCCTCTTCCTGGAGAACGGCGGCGGCAAGTCCGTCCTCCTCAAGCTGATCTTCTCGGTCATGCTCCCCGGCCACCGCAACACCCTCGGCGGCGCCAGCTCCGGCGTGCTGCGCAAGTTCCTGCTGGCCGACGACTGCGGCCATGTGGCCCTGGAGTGGCAGCACACCCTCACCGGCGAACTCGTCGTCGTCGGCAAGGCCAGCGAGTGGCGCGGCCGCCAGGTCTCGAACGACCCGCGGAAGTTCGCCGAGGCCTGGTACTCCTTCCGTCCCGGCCCCGGACTCAGCCTGGACAACCTCCCCGTCGCCGAGGCGACCTCCGTCCGCCCGCCCGTCGAGGGCGCCTCCGGCGCGCGCGGCCGCCGCCGCACCATGAAGGGCTTCCGCGACGCGCTCACCGAGGCCGGGAAGGCGTACCCGCACCTGGAGGTGGTCTGGGAGGAGATCCACGACCGCTGGAACGAGCACCTCGGCGACCTCGGCCTCGACCCCGAACTCTTCCGCTACCAGCGCGAGATGAACGCCGACGAGGGCGAGGCCGCCGGCCTCTTCGCGGTCAAGAAGGACTCCGACTTCACCGACCTGCTGCTGCGGGCCGTCACCGACACCCGTGACACCGACGGCCTCGCCGACCTCGTCGGCGGCTTCGGCAACAAGCTCGGCCGCCGCGCCGAACTGACCGCCGAGCGCGACTTCACCGCCGGCTCCGTCGACCTCCTCGGCCGGATCGTCGAGGCCGGCGGAACCCGTGCCCACGCGCGCGAGGTCCACGCCGGCGCCGAGCGCCGCACCCGCACCCTCGCCCGCCGGCTCTCCGCCCGCGCCGCCGAGGAGCGCGGCCGCGCCGCCGAACTCGCCCAGCAGGTCACCTCCGCCGGGCACGCCGTCGCCGAGGCCGAGACCGCCCGCGGCCGCAGCTCCCTCATCGCCGCCGAACTCGCCTACCGGCACGCCTCCCTGGCGCTGACCGCCGCCGAGAAGGGCGCCGCCGCCCAGCGCCGTGAACTCACCGACGCCCGCACCCTGTACTCCGCCTGGCAGGCCGCCGAGGCGGTGCTCCGCCACCGGGCCGCCGGCGACCGCTCCGCGCGCGTGGCCGCCGCCATCCGCGAGGCCGAGCGCGACGCCGCCCCCGCCCTGGCCGCCCGCGCCAAGGCCGCCGCCGATCTCGTACGGGCCCTCGCCGCCGCCGCCGAGGAGGGCGAGCGCCACGCCGCCGAGGAGGAGGAACGCTCCACCGCCCTCCAGGACGCGGGCGAGACCGCCCACCGGGACGCCACCGCAGCCGCCACCGAGGCCCAGCGGGCCCGCAGCGAGGCCGGCCACCTGCGCCAGCGGCTCGCCGAGGTCGAGCAGGAGACCGCCGAGGCCGTCCGCGCCGGCTGGCTCGACGACACCGCGCCGGACGCCGACCCGGCCCGCGCCGCCCTCGCCGCGAGCGACGCCGAGAAGACGACGGTCGCCGCCTGGGACACCGCCCGCGAAGCCGCCCGCACCGCGGCCGAACGCGCGCGTGAGGCCGCCGGCACCGAGTCCCGCGCCGAACTCGCCGCCGCCCGCGCCGCGGACGCCGCCGAGGCCGCGGGGAACGCCTACGACGCGGAGCGCCGCGCTGCCGAGTCCCTCGCCTCCGAGGAGCGCCTCGCCGAACTCCTCAGCCTGCCGTCCTCCGGCTCCCCGCTCCCCGGCCAGCGCGCCGCCACCGGCTCCGAGGCCGAACCCGAGGAGGACGCCGGGACGCGTGCGGAGCCCCAGGGCCCGCTCACCGTCACCGAGTTCGACCGGTACGCCGACGAGCTGCGCGGCCTGCTCGACCAGGCCGTCACCTCCGCCGAGCGGCAGCTCTTCGAACTGCGCACCGCCGCCGCCGACGACTCCCGCATCCTCGGGGCCCTCGGTGACGGCGGCCTGCTGCCGCCCGGCCCCGACGTCCTCGCCACCGTCGAGTACCTCGGCGAGCACGGCATCCCCGCCCTCCCCGGCTGGCGCTACCTCGCCCAGGCGGTGGATCCCGCCGACCACGCCCGGGTCCTCGCCGCCCGGCCCGAGCTCGTCGACGGCGTCGTGATCACCGACCCCGTCTCGTACGGACGCGCCCGCGAGGTCCTCGGCAGCGCCGCCCTGCTGCCCCGCTCCGCCGTCGCCGTCGGCACCGCCGCCGCCCTGCTCGCCCCCGTACCGGCGCAGGAGCAGTCGGAGGACACCGGTGTCTTCCTCGTACCGCCGAACCCGGCCATGCACGACGAGCACGCGGCCGACGAGGAGCGGCAGGCGCTGCGTGCCCGCGCCACCGCCCGCGACGAGGAGATCCGCACCCTCGCCGGCCGCCTCGCCGGTGACCGGGCCCTCGCGTCCCGGATCGGCGCCTGGCGCGCCGACTGCCCGTTCGGGATGCTCGCCGAGCTCGCGTCCGTCGCCTCCACCGCCCGCGAGACCGCCGAGGCCGCGGCCGCCGCCCTCGACGAGGCCCGCACGGCCCGTACGGAGGCCGACGAGGCCGCCGCCGAAGCCGCCCGGCTCCGGGACGAGCGCCAGGAAGCGGCCCAGCGGGCCCGCCGCGCCGCCGACGCCCTCGCCGGCCTCGCGTTCCGGCTGCGCGAGCGGTCCGCCTGGCAGGCCAAGCTCCGCGAACTCGCCGACGACGCCACCGAGGCCGAGGCCCGTGCCCAGACCTGCCTGGAGCGCGCCCGCGCCGCCGACGAGGACCGCCGCGCGACCCAGCGCGCCGCCGACGACGCCCACCGCACCGCCCGCGCCCTGCGGGCCGAGCGCGCCGAGATCGCCGGCGCCCCCGAGAACCTCCCGGAGGAGGACGCCGACGCCCCGCGCGCCGCGCTGCCCACCCTCCGCGAGGCGTACCGGGCCGCCTCCCAGGTGTACGAGAAGGTCGGCGTCGGCGCCGACCTGCGCGCCGAGCAGGCCCGCGCCGAGAGCGACGAGTCCGCCGCCCTCGCCGAGCTCGACCGCCTCACCAACAAGGTCCGCACCCGCGCCGAACAGCTCCTGGAGTCCACCGACGGCGCCGACGGCCCCTCCCGGCAGGCGGCCGCCGCCCGCGCCGAGGCCCTGGTCCAGATGCTGGAGACCCGCGCCTCCGAGGCGAGCGAGAAGCTCGGCCGGCTCCGCGGCGAGGCCGAGCGCCTGGCCCCCGAGGACGGCGAGGCGCACACCGAACTGCCCGAGGAGCTCGTACCCGCCGACGCCGAGCGGGCCCAGGCCCTGCTCCGTACCGCCACCACCGAACTCGCCACCCGCACCGACGCCCTGGAGGCCGCGCGGTCCGCCCACGCCGGACTGCTCCGCGACCACCGGGCCGCCGAGGACGCCGCCGGCGGCTTCGACGAGACGGCCGCCCTGCTGCGGGACCTGCTCCGCGACCACACCGACGAGGAGCAGGAGGAGACCGAGCCGTACCCGGGCACCCTGGAGGAGGCCCGCACGACGGCCGCCGAGGCGCGCCGCGCCCTGCGCGCCTGCACCGCCGAACTGTCCGCCGCCGACGCCTCCGTGCGCGAGGCGAGCGACATCCTCGTCCGGCACGCCAACTCCACCCGCTACGAGCAGGTCCGCACCCCCGCCCGCCAGCAGATCCGCGAACTGCCCGCGTCCGCGCTGCCCGAGCACGCCGCCAAGTGGGCCGAGGCCTTCGCGCCCCGGCTGCGGGTCCTCACCGACGAGCTGGAGCAGCTGGAGCGCAACCGGGACTCCATCGTGGACCGGCTGCGCGGCCTCGTGGAGTCCTCGCTCGCGACGCTCCGCTCCGCCCAGCGGCTCTCCCGGCTCCCCGAGGGCCTCGGTGAGTGGTCGGGCCAGGAGTTCCTGCGGATCCGCTTCGAGGAACCCGACCAGGCCACGCTCGCCGAGCGGCTCGGCGAGGTCGTCGACGAGGCGACCCGCGCCGCCGTCAGGAAGAACTCCGACCTGCGGCGCGACGGCATGTCCCTGCTCCTCAGGGGCGTCCAGGCCGCGCTGGAACCCAAGGGCGTCTCGGTCGAGATCCTCAAGCCGGACGCGGTGCTGCGCGCCGAGCGGGTCCCCGTCGGTCAGATGGGCGACGTCTTCTCCGGCGGCCAGCTGCTCACCGCGGCCATCGCCCTGTACTGCACGATGGCGGCGCTCCGCTCCAACGACCGGGGCCGCGACAAGCACCGGCACGCGGGCACGCTGTTCCTCGACAACCCGATCGGCCGCGCCAACGCCACGTACCTCCTGGAGCTCCAGCGGGCCGTGTCGGACGCGCTGGGCGTCCAGCTCCTCTACACGACGGGCCTGTTCGACACGACCGCGCTCGCCGAGTTCCCGCTGGTGATCCGGCTGCGCAACGACGCGGACCTGCGGGCCGGACTGAAGTACATCAGCGTGGAGGAGCACCTGCGCCCCGGACTTCCGCAGCCCGCCGCGGAGGGGGAGACGATCCACGGCGAGATCACGGCGACGCGGATGTTCCGCCGGCACCAGTCCGACGACGGCGCCCCGGCGGTGGACGCGTAGCCGGTCTGAACGATGACGAACGGCCCGGCTCCCTCGAAAGGGGGCCGGGCCGTCGCCGTCGTCTCAGGCCGCCTCGGTCAGCGGCGGCGTCTCCGCCCGGCTCTCCTCGCGTCGCGTCCGTATCGACGGACGGGCCGTGCTGCTCGGCTCCGACACCACGCCGTTGCGCTGACGCCACACCTGACGGGTGATCCAGACGTCGAGGACGCTCCAGGTGGCCACGACCGTCGACGCCACCGCGGTGACGGTCACCGGGAAGCCGAGCCAGGAGCCCGCGACCGTACCGAAGAAGGCCACCACGGCCTGGATGAGCGTCACCGATGTGATCATCACGGCCCGCACGGCGGCGCCGCGCACGGGATCGGGCATCCGCCGCCGACCCCGCTCCTCCTCGACCCACAACTGCCGCGCCGGCCGCGCCTCGTGTTCCATTGTCCCGTCACTCCCCACCACTGAACGACCTCAGGGTTGGCTGCCCGTCATGAGCGCCTTTACACGGACACAACCCGCCCCGCACTCATTGACGCACGAGTGAGGGAAAAGGTTTCGTCCGGGTGGGGATGAACGCGGCCCGCGTCCCCGCGGAACAAACAGTTCCAGCCATCCGCGCAGGCCGGAGAAATGGCACACCATCAGGTGTCCTACGCCACAGTGACCGATCCCAACTCCTGCAATACCAGGACATCTCATGATCAAGACTCACTCGACAGGCTGAAAATCGCTCGGACACGCCTTCGGGATGGCCGTGATGCAGTAGTAGGCTCGCGCCGCCGTTTGTTGAAATCCAAGGTTGACGCCGCGTGTTGACGCCGGCCGTCACGAACGTGAAGGACCCCCGTGGCGCACGGGGGCCGAGCTGGGGGAGGCCATGCGCTTTCGCGGGAAGTCCATCCGCAGGAAGATCGTGGCGTTGCTGCTCGTACCGCTCATCTCCCTCACCGGACTGTGGGGTTTCGCCACGGTCCTGACGGGCCGCGAGGCCGACCAGCTCCTCGGCGTCCACTACATCGTCGACAAGGTCGGCTACCCCCTGGAGGACACCGCCCGCGTCATCCAGATCGAACGCCGCCAGTCGCTCGTCTACCTCGCCGACCCCCGCGGCTCCGACGCCCTCGCCTCCCTCCGCGAGACCCGCCGCGCCACCGACCGGCAGATCGCCCGCATCCGCGCCAACGCCGCCGACCCCAGCGTCCGCGACGAGATGCGGCCCGTCACCAGCCAGCGGCTCAACTCCCTCCTCGACGCGCTCGACGGCCTCGCCTCGCTGCGCCGCTCCGTCGAGAACCGCGGCATCGGCCGCATGCAGGCCCTCGAGTTCTACAACCGGCTCGTCGACCCCTGCTACAGCTTCCTCATCACCCTCCACGCCCTCGAGAACGTGGAGATGGACAAGCAGGGCCGCGCCCTCGTCGGCATCACGCGCGCGCGTGAGCTGCTCTCCCGCGAGGACGCCCTCGTCCTCTCCGCACTCGTCGCGGACCGCGTCACCTCCGAGGAGATCCGCGCGATCTCCGACCTCGTCGCCAACCGCGAGCAGTTCTACGAGGTCAACCTCGAACTCCTGCCCTCCGCGGAGCGCGAGCACTTCGAGAAGTACTGGCGCAGCCCCGACACCCAGCCGCTGCGCACCGCCGAGAACGCGATCATCGAAGAGGGCCCCACCGACAGCCCGCGCGCCATCACCGCCGCGCGCTGGCAGGACCAGGCGAGCCCCGTCCTCGACGACCTCGCCCGCGAGAACACCGCCGCAGGCGACCGCTACCAGGAACGCGTCAAGCCCGCCGCGTACAGCGTCCTCCTGAAGGTCGGCATCGCCGGCGTCCTCGGCTTCCTCGCCCTGCTCGCCTCGATCGTCATCTCCGTCCGCATCGGCCGCCGCCTCATCCGCGACCTGCGCCGCCTGCAGAAGGAGGCCCAGGAGGTCTCCGGCGTCCGGCTGCCCAGCGTCATGCGCCGCCTCGCCGCCGGCGAGCAGGTCGACATCGTCACCGAGGTGCCCCACCTGAAGTACGGGGAGGACGAGGTCGGCCAGGTCGGCCAGGCCCTCAACACCCTCCAGCGCGCCGCCGTCGAGGCCGCCGTCAAGCAGGCGGAACTCCGCCGCGGCGTCTCCGAGGTGTTCGTCAACCTCGCCCGCCGCAACCAGGTCCTGCTCCACCGGCAGCTGACCCTCCTCGACACCATGGAGCGGCGCACGGAGGACACCGACGAGCTGGCCGACCTCTTCCGCCTCGACCACCTCACCACCCGCATGCGGCGGCACGCCGAGGGCCTCGTCATCCTTTCCGGCGCCGCCCCCTCCCGCCAGTGGCGCAAGCCCGTCCAGCTCATGGACGTGGTCCGCGCCGCCGTCGCCGAGGTCGAGGACTACGAGCGGATCGAGGTGCGCCGGCTGCCCCGCCTCGGCGTGGGCGGCCCCGCCGTCGCGGACCTCACCCACCTCATCGCGGAACTCCTCGAGAACGCCACGGTGTACTCGCCCCCGCACACCGCCGTCCAGGTCCTCGGCGAGCGCGTCGCCAACGGCTTCACCCTGGAGATCCACGACCGCGGCCTCGGCATGAACCCCGACGCCCTCCTCGACGCCAACCTCCGGCTCGCCGAGACCCCGGAGTTCGAGCTCTCGGACACCGACCGGCTCGGCCTCTTCGTCGTCAGCCGGCTCGCCCAGCGCCAGAACGTCCGGGTCTCGCTCCAGACCTCCCCGTACGGAGGGACCACCGCGGTCGTCTTCATCCCGGCCGCGCTGCTCACCGACGCGCCCGAGACCCAGGGCGCCGGATTCCGGCTCGACCGCAAGGCCCTGGAGCGCCCGGGCGGGACCGACGACGCGTCCACCGACGGCGCCCTGCCCCTGCGCAGGCCGGCCCTCACCAAGGTCCCCGACGTGACCGAACCCGGACCGCTGCACGGCCCCGTGGAGCTGGAGGCCCCGCTCGGCACCGAGGACTTCGACGCCCTCCTCGACCGGTCCGCCGACCTCCTCGACAGCGACAGCGAGCGCGGCGGCCTCTTCCGGCCCCGCGACCGGCGCCGCGGCGGGCTCGCACCCGCCGGAGAGCAGCACGAGCAGGCCCCGGACCGGACGGCGGGCCGCGGCGAGCAGGACGCGCCCGCCGACGGCACGCCCGCCGGCCCCGTACAGCTGCCGCGCCGCCGCACCCCGACGCTCGTCGTGGACCACGGCCGCCGCCTCGACGAACCGGACGGCGCCCACGCGCAGCCCGACCGCGCGCACCCGCAGCCGGGCCGCGCCCACGCCCAGGCCGACCGCTCCCAGCCGCAGCCGGACCGCGCGCACCCGCAGGAGCACCGGACGGACGTCCCGCAGGACGAGCGGCGCGTAACCCGGGCGGGTGACCGGCTCGGAAGCCGCCAGGGCGACCGTCCGGGTCTCCCGCAGGGCGATGTGCGGGGCATCCTGCCGGGCTCGGGCGCCGGTCCCGTCCTCGTCCCCGTACCGCCGGACGGTCCCGTACCGCCGGAGAGCCCGGACCCGTTCGGCGGCCTGCCGCGCCGCGTCCGCCAGGCCAGCCTCGCGCCCCAGCTGCGCGACCCCGACGCCAAGGCCGGCCGGGGCGCGGGCGGCCGCACCGACACCCGTACGGGCACCACGGCTCCGTCCGACGGGCCCGACTCCTTCGAGCGCGACGCCGAGGAGGTACGCGCCCGCATGGCCGCCATGCAGCGCGGCTGGCAGCGCGGCCGGCGGGACACCACAGAGCCGGACGACACGACAGCACGAGGAACGACACCCGAGGGGGACGGTCGATGACCGCACCGAACGCCGCAGCATCCAGCACCACCTCCGGAAACGGCGAACTGAACTGGCTCCTCGACGAGCTCGTCCAGCGCGTCGGGTCCATCCGGAAGGCCCTGGTGCTCTCCAGCGACGGACTTCCCACCGGTGCCTCCCAGGAGCTGACCCGCGAGGACGGCGAGCACCTGGCCGCCGTGGCCTCCGGCTTCCACAGCCTCGCCAAGGGCGTCGGCCGCCACTTCGAGGCGGGCAAGGTCCGCCAGACGGTCGTCGAGCTGGAGGACGCCTTCCTCTTCGTCACGGCCGCCGGCGACGGCAGCTGCCTGGCGGTGCTCGCGGACGCCGACTCGGACGTCGGCCAGGTCGCCTACGAGATGACGCTGATGGTGAAGCGGGTCGGGGTCCACCTCGCGACGGCTCCCCGGACCGGCCAGCCCTCGGGAGGGTGAGTGGGACGTCATGAGTGACGAAGCCGAGCGCAGCCGGCGGGAGCCGGGCCCGACCCCCGGCCACCACCACTGGTTCGACGACGAGGCCGGGCCGGTGGTCCGTCCGTACGCGATGACCCGCGGACGGACGAGCGCCGCCACCCGCCACCGGCTCGACCTGATCGCGGTGGTCGTTCCCGAGCCCGCCGCCGACGACCCCGGCCGGGACCAGACGCTCTCCCCGGAACACGTGGAGATCGTCGAACGCTGCTCCGAGCAGCCCCAGTCGATCGCCGAGCTCGCCGCCGGACTCGACCTCCCCGTCGGGGTGGTCCGGGTCCTCGTCGGCGACCTCGTCGAGGACGAACTCGTCCATGTGACCCGCCCCGTTCCGCCGGCCGAGCTGCCGGACGTGAGCATCCTTCGCGAGGTGATCAATGGCCTTCGGGCGCTCTAGCCGCACCAGGTCCTTCGTCGAGCCGGTGACCCTGAAGATCCTCGTCGCGGGCGGGTTCGGGGTCGGCAAGACGACGCTGGTGGGCGCGGTCAGCGAGATCAGGCCCCTGCGGACCGAGGAGGTCCTCACCGAGGCCGGGCGGCCCGTCGACGACCTGCACGGCGTCGAGACCAAGACGACCACCACGGTCGCCATGGACTTCGGCCGGATCACCCTCCGCGAGGACCTCGTCCTCTACCTCTTCGGCACGCCCGGGCAGGACCGCTTCTGGTTCCTGTGGGACGAGCTGGCGCAGGGGGCCCTGGGCGCGATCGTCCTCGCGGACACCCGGCGCCTGGAGGACAGCTTCGCGGCCATCGACTACTTCGAGCGGCGCGGCATCCCGTTCACGGTGGCCGTCAACTGCTTCGAGGGCGCGCAGCGGTTCCCGGCGGAGAGCGTGCGCGGCGCGCTCGACCTCGACCCCGAGGTGGAGCTGCTGATGTGCGACGCCCGGGACCGCGAGTCCGTGAAGAACGTCCTCGTGGCGGTCGTCCAGCACGCCCTCGTCCTCGCGGACCGCAGCCCCGCCGCCGTCACGACCTGACGGCGGGGGGGCTCGGCGCTGGGGCCCCAGGGGCACCTCCCGGCGTGCCTACCGCACCGCCACCACCGCCGAACCGTGCCCGAACAGGCCCTGGTTCGCGGTGATCCCCACCCTGGCTCCCGGCACCTGCCGGTCGCCCGCCGTGCCGCGCAACTGCCAGGTCAGCTCGCAGACCTGGGCGATCGCCTGCGCGGGCACCGCCTCGCCGAAGGAGCCCAGGCCCCCGCTGGTGTTGACCGGAAGGCGCCCGCCGAGGGCCGTGGCGCCCTCCCGCAGCAGCTTCGCGCCCTCGCCCGGCGCGCAGAGCCCGATGTCCTCGTACCACTCCAGCTCAAGCGCGGTGGACAGGTCGTACACCTCCGCCAGGGACAGGTCCTCGGGCCCGAGTCCCGCCTCCTCGTAGGCGGCGCGGGCGATCGAGGCGCGGAAGGTGTACGGGGCGGGGGAGACGGCCGCCGCCGAGTCGGTCGCGATGTCGGGGAGGTCGAGCACCGCCTTGGGGTACGTGGGGGAGACGGTGGACACCGCCCGGACCCGGACCGGGTCGGGGTGCCCGTGCCGCCGCGCGAACTCCATGCTGGACAGCACGAGCGCGGCGCCTCCGTCCGAGGTCGCGCAGATGTCGAGGAGCCGCAGCGGATCGGCGACGACGGCCGAGGCCGCGACCTCCTCGGCGGTCACGCGCGCGCGGTAGCGGGCCAGCGGATTGAGCGCGCCGGCCGCCGCGTTCTTCACCTTCACCTGGGCGAAGTCCTCCGCCGTCTCGCCGTAGAGCGCCATCCTGCGGCGCGCGTACAGCGCGAAGTACGCCGGGTTGGTCGCCCCGAGCACCCGGAACCGCAGCCAGTCCGGGTCGCCGGGCCGCTCGCCGCCGGCCGGGGCGAGGAACCCCTTCGGCGTCGAGTCCGCGCCCACGACCAGGACCACGTCGGCGAGCCCCGCCAGGATCTGCGCCCGTGCGGTCCCGATGGCCTGGGCGCCCGAGGCGCACGCGGCGTACACGCTGGTGACCCTCGCGCCCTGCCAGCCGAGGGCCTGCGCGAAGGTCGCCCCCGCCACGTACCCCGGGTAGCCGCACCGCATGGTGTCGGCGCCGACGACCGAGCCGATGTCGGACCAGTCCAGACCGGCGTCGGCGAGCGCGGCGCGGGCGGCGGCCGTCCCGTACGAGACGAAACTCCGGCCCCACTTGCCCCAGGGGTGCATTCCGGCCCCGAGCACGGCGATGTCGTTCACGACCGCTCCTCCTGTACGCCCCGGGCGACCGGCCGCCAGTGCCACGTGGTCCAGACGTGCTCCTCGTCCTCGTTCAGCACCCCGGGCACCACCTCGACCTCCGTCCCGACGGCGAGGTCGGCCGTCGACACACCGGGCGCCGCCTGCCCGAGCACCACCATCGCCTCGGCCGCGAGCTCGACGGCGACGAGGGTGTACGGCTCCCAGGGCGCGTCCGGATCCGAGACGTACGGGGCGGGCGGACGGTACCGCCCGTCGGTGTACGACCAGACCCGGCCGCGCGGCGAGAGCGGGACCTCCGCCAGTTCCCCGCCGCCCGGACAGCCGGGGTTGCGGCACCAGTCGTCCTCACGCGGGAAGAAGACCGACGCGCAGGCCGAGCAGCGGGTGCCGAGCAGCCGGAACTCCGCCTCCGGCACGGTGTCGTCGGTGAACCAGCCGGCCACCACCGGTCTGCGCGTCCGTGCCATCGGGACCTCCCGGGATCTGACGAAGTGTCAGAATTGTGTCATGGGAGGCCGGTACTGAGAAGGGCTCAATGCCCCGCCACCGACCTCCGCGCCACCGGGAAGTCGAAGAACGTGGCCGGGAACGGCTCCGGCTTGAAGGTGAAGTGCCACCACTCCTCCGGCAGGTTCACGAACCCCTGCTCGGCGACCGCGCCCCCGAGGAGCTGCCGGTTGGCCCGCTGCACGCCCTGGATCCGCGGGTCGTCGGTGTGCGAGCGCGTGTCGAAGCAGTCGTACCCGGTCCCCATGTCCACGGAGTTGTCCGGGAACCGCTCCGCCTGCGGCGCCCAGCACTCCACCAGCTCCTCACCCGGTACGTACGCGCGCGTGGGCGACGCCGGAAGCCGCACGACCGTCAGATCGACCGTCGAACCCCGGCTGTGCCCCGACTTCTCCGCGATGTATCCGTCCGCGAACAGCCTCGACTTGTCGACGAGCGGATAGAACTCCCTCTTCATCCGCTCGTCCTCCAGGTCCTTCGCCCAGCGCACGAAGTGGTCCACGGCCCGCTGCGGCCGGTAGCAGTCGTACACCTTCAGCGTGTACCCCCGGGCGAGCAGCCGGACCTGCGCCCGGTGCAGCGCCTCGGCGGCGGGGCGGGTCAGGAGGCACAGCGGCTGTCGGTAGCCGTCCACCGGCTCGCCGACGAAGTTGTGCTCGGTCGAGTAGCGCATCTCCTGGAGGATCGTCGGGTCCACCTTGTCGAGCGCCACGAACTCCCGTGGCGCCTTGGGCTCCGGCGCGGCCGAGGCCGGGGGAGCGGGCGCGGCGACGGAACCGGTGACGGCGAGGAGTCCGGCCACGGCCGCGACGGCGAGGGTGCGGAAAGCGGTTGCGAGTCCAGTCATGCGCACCGTCTATCAGTTCCGGCAGCGCCGGGAAAGGGTGATCGCATACCGTCGGGCCGTGAAGGACTCCCACTGCTCCTCCTGCGGCGCGGCCTACCCCGCCGACGCCGGCTGGCCCCGCACCTGCCCCGCCTGCGGCCACACCGCCTACCGCAACCCGCTGCCCGTCGCCGTCGCCCTCCTCCCCGTCACCGACGCCCAGGGAACCGGCCTCGTCGTCGTCACCCGCACCATCGAACCCGCCCTGGGCGGGGTCGCGCTGCCCGGCGGCTTCATCGACCACGACGAGGACTGGCGCGCCGCCGTCGCCCGCGAACTCCGCGAGGAGACCGGCATCACCGCCTCGGCCGAAGAGGTCCGCCTCGCCGACGCGATGAGCTCCCCCTCCGGCCACCTCCTCCTCTTCGGCCTCCTCCCGCCCCGCCCGGCCGCCCAACTCCCCCCGTCCACCCCCACGAACGAGACGAGCGGCCACCACCTGCTCCACGCCCCCGAGGAACTGGCCTTCCCGCTGCACACGGAGGCGGTACGGAAGTGGTTCGGCGGGGCGTACGGGTGACGGGGCCGGGTGCTGGATCCAATCTTTGGGATCCAGCACCCAGGATCCGATCTCCGGGATCCAGCACCCAGGATCCAGCCTCCGGGATCCAATCTCCAGGATTTGGATCCAATCTCCAATATTCGGCTACTGGATATTGGATCCGCCTACTGGCTACTGGATCCACGACCTCACAGCCCCCGCACCCGCACCGGCAGCCCCGCCTCCTCCACCCCGTCGTCCGTGACGCGCTCCACCACTACACGCCCGTCCACGAGCCGCGACTGGTACCGCTCGATCGTGGCCGGCTCCCAGCCGTCCCCGGTGTCGCGTACGACGAGCCCGCCCCCCGTCCGCCCGGCGGCCGGGGCCCACACCTCCAGGACGAGCTCGTCCCCCTCGCCGCGCACGGGGAGCACGGCCCCCGCCCGGGCCAGGACCGGCACGCGGGAGAGCGGCGAGTCGAGCAGCACCTGCCCCGGACCCTCGTACGCCCGCCCCGTCGCCGTGTCGTACCAGCGTCCGCGCGGCAGCCGCACCGCACGCCGGTCCGCACCCCGGTTGAGGACCGGCGCCACGAGCAGCCCGTCGCCGAGCAGGAACGCGTCCTCGCAGTCGCGCAGCGCCCGGTCCTCGGGATTCCCCCACCACACCGGGCGGACGTACGGCGCGCCCGTCATCCGGGCCAGCCGGGCCAGCGTCGTGAAGTACGGCCGCATCCGCTCCCGTTCGGCCAGCGCCACGCGCGCGTGCTCCAGGACCTCGGGGCCGAACTCCCACGGTTCGCGCCGCCCCGCGTCGATCGCCGCATGGGTACGGAAGAGGGGAAGCCACGCGCCCAGCTGGTACCAGCGCAGGAACAGCTCCGGCGACGGGCTGCCGTCGAAACCGCCCACGTCGGGACCCGAGTAGGGCACCCCGCACAGCCCCAGACCCAGGACCAGCGAGAGCGAGGCCCGCAGCCCGGGCCAGCCCGTCGACACATCGCCGGACCACGTGCCCCCGTACCGCTGCATGCCCGCCCAGCCGGACCGCGAGAAGAGGAAGGGCCGTTCGTCGGGCCGCAGCCGGCGCAGCCCCTCGTATCCGGCCCGGGCCATCGCGAGCCCGTACACGTTGTGCGCCTCCCGGTGGTCGCCGCCCCGGTCCTCAAGCGCGTGCCGCGCCGAGCGGGGCAGGGTCGGGTCGCCGAAGGGGACGAAGGACACCGGCTCGTTCATGTCGTGCCACACCCCGGCGAAGCCCTGCCGGAGCCGCTCCTCGTACAGACCGCCCCACCACTCCCGTACGGCGGGATCGGTGAAGTCCGGGTAGGCGCACTCGCCGGGCCACACCACCCCGCGCACCTCCTGGCCGCGCGCGTCCTTGACGAACGCGTCCGCCGCCGCCCCGCCGTCGTAGACCGGGTCGCCGGGTTCGGCCTTCACGGCCGGGTCCACGATCGACACCAGGCGCACGCCCTGCTCCCGCAGCTCCTCCGCCAGCGCCGGAAGATCGGGGAACCGCTCCCGGTCGACCGTGAACACCCGGTGACCGTCGTAGTGATCGATGTCCAGGTGTACGGCGGACAGCGGCAGCCCCCGCTCCCGGTACCCGGCCACCACCCGGCGCACCTCGCGCGCGCTGCCGAAGCCCCAGCGCGCGTGCTGCGGCCCGAGCGCCCAGGACGGGGGCAGCGCGGGCGCGCCGGTCAGCGCCGCCCAGCCGTGCAGCACGCGCGCGGGGGTGCCGACGACCACCCAGCAGCGCAACGGCCCGCCCGTCATCCGCACCTCGCTGGTTCCGGGCCGGTCGTGCCCCGACCCGGCACCCTCGTCGCCCTCGGCGAGGGTGATGCGCCCGTCCCAGGTGTTGTCGTGGAAGGCCAGGTGCGTACCGGCGTCCGAGACCACGAACTGCACGGGCATGGTCAGGTAGAGCGGATCGTCGCCGGGGCCGAAGCCGCCCTTGGGGTCGGTGTTCCACAGTCGGTACGAGCCGCCCCGCAGGCGCGGTCCCGCCGACCGCCCGCCGAGCCCGAAGAACCGCGCGTCGGCCGGCACCTCACTGCGCTGCACCCACCGCCCGCCGCCCGCCGCCACTGCCCCGGCACCCGCCACCGCCCCGGCACCCGCCACCGGCCCGGCGCCGTCACCGGCCGCCGACCCCGCGTCGCCGTCGCCGCCACCGGCCACCGCCCCCGCACCCTCGCCCACCACCGGCTCCCACCAGCGCGGCGGCAGGTCCCTGCGGAGCAGCACCCCGCCCGGGGTCCGGAGCTCCACGGCCCCGTGCCGGGAGACCGTCACCGTCACCCGCTCCGACACGATCCGCCACCCCCCGTCGGTGTCCGGTTCGAGAGAGGCCCGGGGATCCGGGTCGGGCGCCTCGCCGGCCAGGGCGTACGAGGGGAGCGGTCCGGCCCCGTCCCATCCCCAGAACACCGTTCCGCCCGCCGACACACAGATCCGGAGCGAGGACCGGGCGAACCGGACGGTCCCCCCGCCCGGAGCCGCCTCCGCCCCCACCGCGAGCCCCGGCACCCTGGCCCGCTCCGCCCCCCGGGGCGGCAGCCCCCACGCGTCCGTGCGGCGCCGCCGCCACGCCGACCGCACCGCCCGCAAACCCTGCACCGAACCGAACACTTTCATCGAACGCACCAGTTCCCGACCGTCCATGCAGCTCACCCTGCCACCCGCCGAAGCGCGAACCGGTTCCGTTCAGCCGCCGTTCACCCGTGGTGGGACCACATGTTCAACTGCCCGACCATGGGCGGGCAGACCTGGTGCGATCGACGATCACATGGCATCGTCCTGTCAGCCGCGTCACGCGCACACCCCAGCACGTGCGCGAGACACACGCAGACCCGCGTACAGCCAGGGAGCCGCCCCAAATGACATCAGCAGTGCCGACCGAGCCGCTCTGGCAGCCGGACGAGGAACGCATCGCCACGGCCGCCGTCACCCGCTTCCAGGCCTGGGCCGCTGAGCACCACGGCGCCCCCGCCGAGGGCGGGTACGCGGCCCTCCACCGCTGGTCGGTCGAGGACCTCGAAGCCTTCTGGCAGGCCGTCGTCGAGTGGTTCGACCTCCGCTTCTCCACCCCGTACGAGCGGGTCCTCGGGGACCGCTCCATGCCCGGCGCCGAGTGGTTCCCCGGAGCCACCCTCAACTACGCCGAGCACGCCCTGCGCGCCGCCGACGAGCGCCCCCATGACACGGCCCTGCTTCATGTGGACGAGACACATGAGCCCACGCCGATCACCTGGGGCGAGCTCCGCCGCCAGGTCGGCTCCCTCGCCGCCGAACTCCGCGCCCTCGGCGTGAACCCCGGCGACCGGATCAGCGGCTACCTGCCCAACGTCCCGCAGTCCGTCGTCGCGCTCCTCGCCACCGCCGCCGTGGGCGCCGTGTGGACCTCCTGCGCCCCGGACTTCGGCGCCCGCAGCGTCCTCGACCGCTTCCAGCAGGTCGAGCCGGTCGTCCTCTTCACCGTCGACGGCTACCGCTACGGCGGCAAGGAGCACGACCGCCGCGACACCGTCGCCGAGCTGCGCGCCGAGCTCCCCACCCTGCGCGCCGTCGTCCACATCCCACTCCTCGGCACCCCGGCCCCCGAGGGCGCCCTCGCCTGGTCCGACCTCGTCGCGGCCGACGTCGAGCCGGTCTACGAGCAGGTGCCGTTCGCGCACCCGCTGTGGGTCCTGTACTCCTCCGGCACGACCGGCCTGCCGAAGGCGATCGTCCAGTCGCAGGGCGGCATCCTCGTCGAGCACGTCAAGCAGCTGGGCCTGCACTGCGACCTCGGCCCGGAGGACGTGTTCTTCTGGTACACCTCCACCGGCTGGATGATGTGGAACTTCCTCGTCTCCGGCCTCCTCACCGGCACGACCGTCGTCCTGTACGACGGCAGTCCCGGCTACCCCGACACCGCGGCCCAGTGGCGCGTCGCCGAACGCACCCGCGCCACCCTCTACGGCACCTCCGCGGCGTACGTGATGGCCTGCGCCAAGGCGGACGTCCACCCCGGCCGGGACTTCGACCTCTCGGCCGTGAAGTGCGTCGCCACCACCGGCTCCCCGCTGCCCCCCGACGGCTTCCGCTGGCTCCATGACGAGGTCCGCGAGAACCTGTGGATCGCCTCCGTCAGCGGCGGTACGGACGTCTGCTCCTGCTTCGCGGGCGCCGTCCCCACGCTGCCCGTCCACATCGGCGAGCTCCAGGCCGCGGGCCTCGGCACCGACCTGCAGTCCTGGGACCCCTCCGGGAAGCCCCTGACCGGCGAGGTCGGCGAGCTGGTCGTCACCAACCCCATGCCGTCCATGCCGATCCACTTCTGGAACGACCCCGACGGCAGCCGTTACCGCGACAGCTACTTCGAGATGTTCCCGGGCGTGTGGCGCCACGGTGACTGGATCACGATCACCGACCGCGGCTCGGTCGTCATCCACGGCCGCTCCGACTCCACCCTGAACCGCCAGGGCGTCCGGATGGGAAGCGCCGATATCTACGAGGCGGTCGAACGCCTCCCCGAGATCCGCGAGTCCCTGGTCATCGGCCTGGAGGAACCGGACGGCGGGTACTGGATGCCGCTCTTCGTGCACCTCGTGGAGGGCGCCACGCTGGACGAGGAGCTGATCGACCGCATCAAGCGGACGATCCGCAGCGAACTCTCCCCGCGCCACGTCCCCGACGAGATCATCGAGGTCCCGGGCGTCCCGCACACCCTGACGGGCAAGCGCATCGAGGTCCCGGTCAAGCGCCTCCTCCAGGGCACCCCCCTGGCCAAGGCCGTCAACGCCGGCTCGGTCGACGACCTCGGCCTCCTCCACTTCTACGAGACCCTCGCGGCCAACCGCCGATGCTGAGCACACGAGCGGGGCCCGCCGATCCGGTCGGATCGGCGGGCCCCGCTCGTTTCGGCCGTCAGCCCTTCGGCAGCTCGCCGGGCGCCGGGGCGGCCGCCTTGGCGAGCACCGCCGAGACCCCGAGGACCGTTCCCGCACGGCCCGCCGAGGTCGTCGCCGTGAGGACGGTGCGCTCACCGAGGAACGCCGACGACGTCCGGTCGAAGATCCACTGGGTCTGCTCGCCGTGGGAGGTACGGGCCACGGCGACGCCCTCGCGACCGGCCGCGTCCTTCGCGGACGACAGCACGGTCACCCCGGGGATCCGCGCCGCCGCCTCGTACAGCGCGGCGGTGACCTTCGGAGGAGCCCAGGTCTCGGCGAGCAGCGTCCCGATCGCGGTGAACGCCCGCTGATCGGCATCGCCCCCGCCCGCGCGCGTCTGGTCCTGGATCAGGCGCAGCAGGACTCCCGGATCCGTGGGGAGGGTCGCCACGTAAGCGTGCGTCGGGTTGGTGACGGACGGCGGCGCAGCCTCCATGGTGGTCTTCCGCGGCATGGCCCCCCGATGGT
Source organism: Streptomyces sp. NPDC037410 (assembly GCF_055602235.1). Lineage (NCBI taxonomy): Bacteria > Bacillati > Actinomycetota > Actinomycetes > Kitasatosporales > Streptomycetaceae > Streptomyces > Streptomyces sp. NPDC037410. Next base: position 70,809 of record NZ_JBVJWR010000032.1, read on the forward strand.
CCACCTCGTACACGGGCGCCTCGGCGCCGAGCTCCGTGTCGGGGGCACCGGGCTCGCGCAGAAGGCCGGGCCGGCTGCCGTCGGCGGACAGCCACACCTCGCGCCGATGAGCGGGCGGCAGCGCGGCGGCACCGCCGGCCGCGTCGCGCCCCGCGTGGGCGACGAGGCTCCTGACGTAGACGTACTCACCGGGCCGGACGTGCGGCGCGGGAGCGGCGGCCGCGGCGAGCGCGGCGCCGGACAGGATCTTCACGGCCTCGGGCGAGGCGGCCGGTCCGGCGGAGATACGACCGGGGGTCCCCGTGGTTCCGTCCTGGGGCGCGAGCACGGCGACACCGGCGACGACCGCGCAGGCGGCCATCGGCGCGACGATCCAGCCGAGCCGGAGCCCCTGGCGCGGCCGGACCGCGCGCGCCGGACGGGCGCGCGCGCCGTCCCCGGCGGCCAGAGCGGCCCGCAGGACGGCGTGCCTGAGGTGCTGGTTCCGCTCGGCGGTCAGCTCGGGCGCCGGAGGCGGGGGCAGCAGCTCGGTGAGCTCGGCACGCAGGAGCTCGTCCGCGTCGGCGTGCGGCGGGCGGGGGGCGAAGGCGTTCATGCCTGGTTCTCCGGGGTGGGTCGGGGCGCGAGGGCCGGGCGGACGGTCGAGCGGACGGAGAGGGCGCCGCCAGGTACGGCGAGGGGTTCGGGCACAGCGACGTGTTCGGGTGCGGCTTCCGCCATCGAGGCAGGTCCCGCGTGGGGGAGTGCCCCTCCGACGGCGGGAGGCGAGCCCGCCGCCCCACCCGCGCCGCCGCCACGGACGGCCCGCCCGGTCGAACGGACCGCGGCGGCCGCGGACCGCTCCCGGCGCCGGGCCGAGCGCAGTTCGGCCTCGGCCAGCTTCCGGAGCCGTTCACGGGCCCGGGACAGCCGGGAGCGGACGGTGCCGACCGGGATGCCGAGCGCCTCCCCGGCCGCGGCGTAGTCCAGACCCGCCCACACCACGAGCGTGAACACCTCACGCTCCCGCCGTTTGAGCTTGCCGAGCGCGGCGCGCGCGGCGCGGATCTGCTCCCCGTCCGTCATCCGGGCGAGTACGTCGTCGGCGAAGTCCGGCAGGACGCCGCGCTCGGGGATCCTGGCGAGCGCCGCGTCCCGCCGGCGCGCCTCGCGGGCCGCGCCGCGCATGATGTTGGTCGCGATGCCGAGCAGCCACGGCCGCAGGCTGCCGCCGTCGGCGTGCACCTTCCCGCGGCAGCGCCAGGCCTCCAGGAAGGCGGCGGACACGACGTCCTCCGCGGCCGCCCGGTCCCCGCACACCCGGTAGGCGTAGTGGTAGAGCACGCGTGCGTGCTCGTCGTACGCCTCTCCGAGCGCCGTGGGGTCCCCGGCGCGGAAACGATCTCTCATAGGTGATTCCACAACTGGCACTGGACGCTGGTTCGCCTGGGTTCCCGTGACCTGGACCACACGCCTCACCGACCCCACCGACCCCACCGACCTCCAGGCCGATGTGGCCCAGGTCACGGGAACGCCCCTCCCGCCGCGAGCAGTGCTGGGCATGAACGATTCCTCGACACCCAGCCGTACGACGGACACCGCCGCCGCACCCCGCCCGACGGGCCCCCGCACCCCCGGCCGCCGCACCCTCCTGCGCTCCCTGGCCCTCACCGCGGTCCTCGCGGGCACGACCCTCTCAGCCCTGCCCCCGACCGCCGTCGCGGCGTCCGGCACCCCCGAGACGTACACCCTGACGATCCGGCACCTCGACCGCGCGGGCGCCGCCACCGGCGGCTACCGCACCCACGTCACCGGCATCTCGGGCCCCGGCGCGCAGGAGGAGGCCGCTCCCTATGACGCGTCCGGCACGGTCACCGTCCGCCTGCCCAAGGGGCGCTACCTGCTCGACTCCACGCTGTACGGTCCCGATCCGGCCACCGGCACCGACTGGGTCGTCCAGCCCCGCCTGGACCTGAACGGCGACACGACCGTCACCGTCGACGCCCGGACGACCTCCCCGGTGGACGTCCGCCCGCCGGAGTCCGGCGCCCGCTACCTGAACAGCATCGGGTTCGTCGAGGTCACCCACGAGGGCACCACCCGCTCGGCGAACATCATGATGGGCCGGGAAGGCCTGCGCGTGGCCCACCTCGGCCCGGCCGCCGAATCGGGCACGGTCAAGGAGTGGTTCGACACCTACTGGTCCGGCGCGCGCTCCGACTACGCGCTCGGCTACACCTTCACCTCCGACCGCGCCCTGACCGGGCTCGTCCGGCACCCGGCGGCCGACAAGCTGGCGACCGTGAAGATCCGGGGAGCGGCCGCCGAGGGCGCGACCGGCACCGGGTTCGTCTCCGTCCAGCCCAGCGCGGGCCCCACCGTCGGTCTCGCCCAGTCCTTGCAGCTCCCCGCCACGGCGACCGTGAAGGTCACCCCGGAGCGGGGTCTCTGGGACGTCACCTTCACGGGCCCGGCCGCGCCCGAGACCCCGCCCAACCGCTACGAGGCGAACGGAATCGCGGTCCACGCGGGCGCGACCGTCACGCAGACCTTCGACAACGCCGTCTTCGGCCCCGCCCTCGACCCCGCGCCGGGCGCCCGCCCGGCCGGCGTCCGCGACGGCAAGAAGCTCGCGCTCGACATCCCGCAGCTCGCCGACGGCGACGGCCACACCCCGAGCGCACCGCGCTTCCGCACCGCGACCACCACGCTCCAACGCGACGGCGTGCTGATCGGCACCCGCCAGGGCGAGCCCGGCCGCGCCGAGTTCACGACGACCCCCGGAAAGGCCTCGTACCGGCTCACCGCCTCGGCGACCCGGGGCGACGGCTCGGCGTCGGCCGGAAGCGTCACCGCCTCCTGGACCTTCACCTCGGCCGCGACGCCCCGCGCCACGGCCCTGCCGCTGAGCGTCGTCCGCTTCGCCCCCGACCTCGCCCTCGACGGCACCGCCCCGGCGGGGACCCTGCTCCAGGTCCCGGTCACCGTCCAGGGCGCGGCCGCCGGGACCGGCGTCCGGTCCCTGACCGTGTCGATGTCCACCGACTACGGCACCACCTGGACGCGCGTCCCCGTCCTCGACGGCAAGGCAGGCTTCCGCACCCCCGGCCCCGGCAAGACCGTCTCGCTGCGCGCCGAACTGACCGACACCCAGGGCAACACCCTCACCCAGACCCAGCGGGGTGCCTTCCGCACGCGCTGACCCCACACCGACCGGACGCTCCGGGGAAGGCATCGGCCCTCCCTGGAGCGTCCGCGCGTCACCAGCGCACCCCGGGCTCGGTCAACCGCCGTACGTCGCCTGGGCGTCCCCCAGGACCTCGGCGAAGTCGGCCGCGAGTCGCAGCGCGTCCGCGGGCGCGAGCGTCGCCGTCGTGATCCGTACGGCAGGCGGGGCCGCGATCCGGAACCGCGCACCCGCGGCGACCCACCAGCCCTGCGTCCGCAGCCCGTTCACGACCGCCGACTCGTCCCGCACGGGCACCCACACGTTCAGGCCGCTGGCCCCGACCGCACGGATCCGGTACGCGCCGAGCGCGCCGATCACCGCCGCGCGCCGCTCCGCGTACGCCTCCTCGCCCGCGGCCACCAGCTCCCGTACGGCCGCGTCGGAGAGCAGGCCGGCCACCGTCTCCTGCAGGACGTGACTGACCCAGCCCGAGGTCATCAGCATCCGCCCGTCGTGCCGCGCCAGCGTCACCGCGTCGCACGCGACCCCGGCCCAGCGCAGGTCGATGCCGAGGTGCTTGGACACGGTCCGCACCTGCGCCCACCGTTCGAGCCCGGCCGCCGCGAGGGTGTACGCCGCGGCCCCGCCGACCTCCGCGTTGTGATCGTCCTCGACGACGAGCACCTCGGGGAACTCCCCGAGCACCGCCACCAGTTCGTCCCTACGCGCGCGCGTGAAGAACGCCCCGGTCGGACACTGGCCCCGCGGACTGCACACCACCGCGCGCACCCCGCCCCGCAGCGCGGTCCGCAGCGCGTCCGGTACGAGCCCCTCGCCGTCCACCGCCACCGGCACCATCCGTAGACCCAACGCGGGCACCAGGTCGAGCAGATGGTGGAATCCGGGATCCTCCACCGCCACGGCGTCCCCGGGCCGCAGCTCCGTCGAGAGCAGCCGCGCGATGCAGTCGAGGGCGCCGTGCGCGAAGGTCACGTGCTCGGCCGGCACCCCGTCCCGCTCGAACCACGCCCTGGTCAGCGCCTCCAGGTGCGCGAGCCGCGGCGCGCCGCGATGGGAGCCGTACACCGGGGCGACCGACGCCGGGGGCCGCAGTACGGGAAGAAAGGCCGGGTCAGGATGCCCGCCGGCCAGGTCCACCAGACCGGCGGGCACGCGCGGCGGACGCCGGGAGGCCACCGACGGCACGTCCGCCACCACGGTCCCGCCCCGGCCCCGCGTGACGATCAGCCCCCGCTGCCGCAGCTCCTTGTAGGCCGTCGCGACGGTCCCCGGACTCACCCCCAGCTCGTCGGCGAGCCGCCGCACCGGCGGCAGGGCGTCGCCCGGGGCGAGCCCGCCCTCGGTCACGCCCCGCTCCACGGACGCGGCAATTCTCTTGGCCGTCGCCCCTTCGATCGCATATTGTTCTGCCACGTAATCAATTATGTATCGATACAAAGAAGTTCGCAAGGGGGACCCATGAGCCGCAGCACCACACCACCCACCCGACAGCCCCTCAAGGACCGCATCCCCGGTGGCACGGACGGCCGCCGCATGCTTCTCGTCGGCTTCATCGACAAGTGCGGCACCGGACTCTGGTCCACGGCCATGGCCCTCTACTTCACCTACGTCACCGGCCTCGGCCTCGGCCAGGTCGGCCTCCTCATCGCCCTCTCCGGCGCGGCGGGCATCGCGGGCGCTCCCCTCGGCGGCCGCCTCGCCGACCGCTTCCCCCTCGTCCGCGTCATCATCTGCACCCAACTCCTGCGCGCCGCCGCCCTCCTCGCCCTCCTCACCACCGACGACTACCTGCTCCTCGTCCTCTTCTCCGCCGCGGGCGCCCTGCCCGACCGCGCCACCAACGTCCTCACCAAGCTCTACGCGGCCCGCGTCGCAGGCCCCGACCGCGTCCGCTACCAGGCCATCAACCGCACCGCCGGCAACCTCGGCTGGACCCTCGGCGGCCTCGGCGCCGCCGCCGCACTCGCCATCGGCTCCGCCACCGCCTTCCAACTCCTGCTCATCGGCGACGCCCTGTCCTACCTCGTGATGGCCGCCCTCACGCTCCGCTGCGCCGAACCCCCCGCCCCCGCGACCTCACGCGTCGCCGCCGCCTCCACCGACCCGGCCCCCACGGCCAAGCCCTCCAACCCCTGGCGCGACCGCGGCTTCCTCGCCTTCACCACCGGCGACGCCGTGTTCTTCCTCCACGACTCGATCATCCAGGTCGCCCTGCCGCTCTGGATCGTCCACGCCACCGAGGCCCCCGTCGGCCTCGCACCGCTCCTGATGGTCGTGAACAGCGCCCTCGTCGTGCTCTTCCAGGTCCCCCTCTCCCGCTTCGGGGCCACCACCGACGCCGCCCGCCGACTGCTCCGCCCCCTGGCCGGCCTCTTCGCGATCGCCACCCTCGCCCTCGCCGTCTCCGCCCTCGGCGGCCGCACCCTCGCGATCACCGCCATGATCACGGCCACCGTGGCCCTCACCTTCGCCGAGATGGTCCACACCATCGCCTCCTGGGAGATCTCCGTCGCCCTCGCCCCCGACGACGCCCAGGGCGCCTACCTCGGAGTCCACGGCCTCGCCCAGTCCACCCAGCGCTTCGCCGGCCCCCTCCTCATGACCGGTCTCATCTCCGCCGGCCCCCTCGCCTGGCCCTTCCTGGGCGCCGCCCTGGTCGCCACCACCGCCGCACAGAACCGTCTCGTCCGCCGACGCCTCACCGAACCGTCACTGTCAGTGGCGAAGGTTACGGTGAGTGAGCACTGATCGGAGCGTCACCAGGGGGAGACATGACCCGCACCGGCACCACCACCGCACACCTCCGCCGCGCCCTGCGCCGCGAAGTCCCCAGCACCGTCGGACTCCTCGCCGACGAGCACGACTTCGCCGCCATGCGGCAGTACCGCACCTTCGCCTTCGACGACCACACCACCTACCTACGCCAGATCGAGGCCCTCCTGCGGACCCTCGCGAACCAGGGCGGCCACACCACCGTCACCCTCTTCGACCCCGAGGAGTACGCGGCCTGGTGCGCCGAGACCGGCACCGACCCCGACCACCCCGCCAGCCGCAGCCGGTTCACCGCCCACCTGGCCGCCACCGGCGCCCGCGTCACCTACACGGGACAACCCCTCACCACCCTCCTCCCCGAACTCGTCGACACCGCCGTCCGCCAGGCCACCTGGGAGTACGCCACCACCGTCCTCGCCACCGCCGGAGACTGCGCCCGCTGCGGCAAGGACATCGGCAATGCCGCCTACGCGCGGGCGGGCCGCCTGCTCCTCCGACTCCTCCAGGCCGCGGGACCGGGCACCCACCACCTCGTCTGCAGCGTCCAGGCCGCCGACGACCAACTCCTCGCCGTCCTCCGGACAACCGGCACCGCACCATCCGCCGACGAAGCCGCCGCACCGGAGTTCACCGCGGTACTCGCCACCGGCATCGCCCTCGCCGCACCCGGCGGAGTCGTCCTGCGCACCACCACCCCCGACGCCCCCGACCGGCTCCACGGCTGGCGCCTCACCGACGGCGGCCTGACCCCCCTCACCGAGGCCGAGGTCTTCGCCGCCTACTGCACCGACGCCCGCACCGGCGAACCGCTCTCCCCGGAACCCGGCGTCGAGTACCGCGCCGGACTCCCTCTCGCCCCCGACCCCGACGACGACTGGACCAGCCACCACTGACCCCGCACACGACGAAGGGGCTCCCCGCCACCACGTGACGGAAAGCCCCTTCGTCAAGCACCCCGGGAGATCACTCCCCGGACAGCACCGCCTGCGCGGCCATCCGCGCGTCATGCGCCGTGTCCGCGGCCCGCGCCGCGGCCGCGGCCCGCTCGCACTGCGCCAGCGTGTACTTGGCGAGCGTCGCCCGCACATAGGGAATCGACGCCGCACCCATGGAAAGGGAGGTGACGCCCAGCCCGGTCAGCACACACGCGAGCAGCGGATCCGAAGCGGCCTCGCCACAGACACCACAGCTCTTGCCCTCGGCCTTGGCCGCCTCGGCGGACAGCGCCACCAGGTCGAGCAGCGCCGGCTGCCACGGGTCCTGCAGCCGGGACACCGCACCGACCTGACGGTCGGCCGCGAAGGTGTACTGCGCCAGGTCGTTGGTGCCCAGCGACAGGAACTCGACCTCCTGGAGGATCGAGCGCGCCCGCAGCGCGGCGGAGGGAATCTCGACCATCGCACCGAACTTCGCCCGCAGCCCCGCCTCACGGCACGCGTCGGCGAACGCCTTCGCGTCCGTACGGTCGGCCACCATCGGAGCCATGACCTCGAGGTACACCGGCAGCCCCTCGGCCGCCTTCGCCAGCGCGCTCAGCTGCGTCCGCAGCACATCCGGGTGGTCCAAGAGCGACCGCAGACCCCGCACACCCAGCGCCGGGTTCGGCTCGTCCGCCGGCGTCAGGAAGTCGAGCGGCTTGTCGGCGCCCGCGTCGAGCACCCGCACGACCACACGGCCCTCGGGGAACGCCTCGAGAACCTTGCGGTACGCCTCGACCTGCTTCTCCTCGGACGGCGCCTGCTTGCTGTCGTCCAGGAAGAGGAACTCCGTACGGAACAGACCGACGCCCTCGGCACCGGCCTCCACCGCAGCGGGCACGTCCGCGGGACCGCCGACGTTCGCGAGCAGCGGCACCTTGTGCCCGTCGGAGGTCGCGCCGGGACCGCTGGACGTGGCCAGCGCGGCCTTGCGCTCCGCGGCGGCCTTCGTCAGCTCCGCCTTCTTCTCCTCGCTCGGGTCCACGAAGAGCTCACCGGTCGAGCCGTCGACCGCGATGAGCGTGCCCTCGGCCAGCTCACCCGCGCCCGGCATCGCCACGATCGCCGGCACACCCAGCGCCCGCGCGAGGATCGCGCTGTGGCTGGTCGGCCCGCCCTCCTCCGTCACGAACCCGAGCACGAGCGCCGGGTCGAGCAGCGCCGTGTCGGCGGGCGCCAGGTCCCGCGCGATCAGCACGTACGGCTCGTCGCTGTCCGGCACGCCCGGCATCGGCACGCCGAGCAGCCGCGCGACGATCCGGTTCCGCACGTCGTCCAGGTCCGCGACCCGGCCCGCCATGTACTCGCCGGCACCCGCGAGCAGCTCGCGGTAGTGCGAGAAGGCGTCGTAGATACCGCGCTCGGCCGTGCTGCCGACCGCGATCCGACGGTCGACGTCGGCGATGAGCTCCGGGTCCTGGGCGATCATCGCCTGGGCCTCCAGCACCGCCTGGGCCTCACCGCCGGCCAGATTGCCCCGGGCAATCAGGTCCGCGGCCACAGCCTCCACGGCCTGACGGGCGCGCCCCTGTTCGCGCTCCGCCTCGTCCGCGGGGATCTGCTTGGCCGGCGGCTCCAGCACCGCCGTGCCCATGTGCCGGACCTCGCCGATCGCCACTCCGTGGCTGACGCCGACGCCTCGCAGCGTTGTCTCCATCTCACCCGTCTCCGATTGAGCGGCGGCCCCGGCCGCCGCGTTGAATGTCGAACTCGCGGTCGTCACGACGACAGACCGGCTCAGCTCCAGCCGAAGAGCTGGTCGCCGGCCTTCACGTCGCCGTCCTCGACGACTCCGGAGAGCGAGTCCGCGGTGGCCTCCAGGGCCACGATGGGGCAGATGGGGGACTTGCCGGCCTCCTCGACCGAGGAGGGGTTCCACCGGACGACGGCCTGTCCGCGCGTCACCCGGTCACCCTTGCTGACGAGGAGCTCGAAGCCCTCGCCGTTGAGCTGCACGGTGTCGATGCCGAGGTGGGTCAGCACACCGTGTCCCTCGTCGTCGACGACGACGAACGCGTGCGGGTGCATGGAGACGATGACCCCGTCGAGCGGGGAGACGGCCTCCGAAGGCTCGCGTACGGGATCGATGGCGGTACCGGGACCGACCATCGCACCGGAGAAGACCGGGTCGGGAACTGCGGCGAGACCGATGGCGCGGCCGGCAAGCGGCGACGTCACGTTTGTCATGGGAAGCCTCCCAGGGGCGGAGATCGTGTTTCGCCGTCACTACCTGTCCTGGACGGCGTACTGTTTTGAAGCGTATGTCATAGGAAGTCCCGGTTCCGCACGAGACGTACCCGTTCTGCGGAGCTAGGGACTACCTGGACGATTTGCCTCTACTGACGGTGGGATGTACTGTCGTACTCCTGCCTGACCCCAACGCGGCCTTGAGTCGCGGGTCGGCAGCACCTATCAAGCCAGATCCTAACCCCAGTGGTCTACACCTCTGCGTGCTCGCAGGGGATGTGGTCAGGGGGGCCGAGAAAGCCTGGTAATGTTCAACCCCGCCGGGAACGGAAAGCGCGAATAGCGAATTCTTGCCCCAGCAGCCCGCTCCAGCGGGTGGCAGAAACGGAAATCGGATCTGCTAAGCTGGAAAACGAAGGAAGCGCCCGGAGGGCCTGGAAACAGGAACGAAGGAAGCGTCCGCACCTTGAGAACTCAACAGCGTGCCAAAAATCAACGCCAGATTAGTTGATACCCCGTCCATCTTCGGATGGTCGAGGTTCCTTTGAAAAAGTCCACCCTTCGGGGTGGCAACACTACAGCGAGGACGCTGAGGACGACCGGTCATATTCCGACTGGTTCGTTCCGCTCAACGCGAGTGTCTCACCCGATTACGGGTAAACATTCACGGAGAGTTTGATCCTGGCTCAGGACGAACGCTGGCGGCGTGCTTAACACATGCAAGTCGAACGATGAAGCCCTTCGGGGTGG
>NZ_JBVJWR010000033.1:0-21179 GCF_055602235.1 Streptomyces sp. NPDC037410
AGGAACCTCGACCATCCGAAGATGGACGGGGTATCAACTAATCTGGCGTTGATTTTTGGCACGCTGTTGAGTTCTCAAGGTGCGGACGCTTCCTTCGTTCCTGTTTCCAGGCCCTCCGGGCGCTTCCTTCGTTTCCGACTCTATCAGATCTTTCCGATCCGATTTCCTCGGTGCTTTCCGGTCCCTTTCGCTTTCGCTCCGGGCCCTTCCGGCGTGGTCACTACTTTAGCTGATTTCCCGGGCGGCTCATAATCGAGTCATTCGAAACGAATTTCGGAATGCCGAAATGAACCCCGATCGGGGTTGTCATCCTGAGTAGTGGGTGGCCGCTCCGGGGTGCTTGAACAAGCAGGCCCGGTTCCAGCGGCTCGGGCCACGTTAGTCGCTTGCCATCGGCGAGTCAAGCCTTCGCTTGCGGGGCGAGTGGGGGCGGTACGGGCTGACCGTCGGGTCCTCCGTGATCCAGAAGCGCCAGGGGTGCGGGGCGCCGTCGCCGCCGACGCCCGTGCGGGGGCCGCTGCTGATGCGGCCCGGGGCCGGCGGCGTGCCGGTGAGGAGGGCGAGCGGGCTGTCCTGACCTGCGCAGGTGTCCGTGCCGTTCAGGGAGAGGGCGATGTCGAGGGCGGTGGCCAGACGGGCCGGGCCCTTGGCGAGCTCGTGGTCGGAGCGGGCCGAGCGGCGGCGGGGGCGGGCCTGGTCGGCGCCGCTCAGGAATTCACCCGCGCGCAGCAGGACCCCGCTCGCGTGTCCCTCGGGGCCGCACACCAGGTTCAGGCAGTGCCACATGCCGTAGGTGAAGTAGACGTACGCGTGGCCCGGGGGTCCGAACATGACGGCGTTGCGTGCGGTACGGCCCCGGAAGGCGTGCGAGCCGGGGTCGATCTCGCCGGCGTACGCCTCCACCTCGGTGAGGCGCAGTTCCATCCGGCCCTCGTCGGTCGTGCGGACGAGGGTGCGGCCCAGGAGATCGGGGGCCACCTCCAGAACGGGGCGGTCGAAGAAGGTCCGCGGGAGCGGCGTACGGTCGGGGCTCTCGCTCATGGCGTCCGAGCGTAGTGGTGACCGGCGGGGAACCGGCTACGGTCGTCGCGCGTATGTAGGGGTCAGGACCCGAGAAGGAGTGGAAGTCATGGGATTCAAGAAGCTGCTCGCGAGCCTGGGTGCCGGCGGGGCCACCGTGGAGACGGTGCTCACCGAGGAGAACGTCGTCCCGGGTGGGGTCGTCCAGGGCGAGGTGCGCATCCAGGGCGGTTCGGTCGCGCAGCAGATCGAGGGGCTCTCCGTGGGGCTCCAGGCGCGGGTCGAGGTCGAGGGCGGCGACCAGGAGTACAAGCAGGACATCGAGTTCGTGAAGGTGCGTCTGGGCGGTGCCTTCGAGGTGCAGGCCGGGGCGGTGCACGTGGTGCCGTTCGGTCTGGAGATCCCGTGGGAGACGCCGGTGACGACGATCGCCGGGCAGCGGCTGCGCGGGATGAACATCGGGGTGACGACGGAGCTGGAGATCGCGCGGGCCGTGGACTCGGGTGACCTGGACCCGATCAACGTGCACCCGCTGCCGGCGCAGCAGGCGATCCTGGACGCCTTCATCCAGCTGGGCTTCCGCTTCAAGAACGCGGACATGGAGCGCGGGCACATCCGGGGGACGCGGCAGCGGCTGCCCTTCTACCAGGAGATCGAGTTCTTCGCGCCGCAGCAGTACCGGGGCCTGAACCAGGTCGAGGTCAGCTTCGTCGCGGACGACCGTGAGATGGACGTCGTCCTGGAGATGGACAAGAAGCCGGGTCTGTTCACCGAGGGCAGCGACTCGTTCCGTGCGTTCAAGGTGGGACTGCACGACTTCCACACCACCGACTGGGCGGCTTACCTGAACCAGTGGCTCGCCGAGGTCGGCGGCCGTCGCAACTGGCTCTAGGCTCGGCACCGTCAGCGTTGACGGACGATTCGGAGGTACTCGACGTGTCCCAGGGCAAGAGGCCGCTCCCCCACGACTTCCATCCGCCGGTGGCCGCGTTCACCGTGGTGAGCGACGACGTCGCGCCGGGCGGGGTCCTGAAGGACGCTCAGGTGTACGCGGCGGGGAACACCTCGCCGCAGCTGAGCTGGGAGGGGTTCCCGGCGGAGACGAAGAGCTTCGCCGTGACCTGCTTCGACCCGGACGCCCCGACGGGCAGCGGGTTCTGGCACTGGGTGCTGTTCGACATCCCGGTGTCGGTGACGGAGCTGCCGGCGGGTGCCGGGTCCGGCTCGTTCGCGGGGCTGCCGGCGGGTTCCGTACACGCGCGGAACGACTACGGCTCGAAGGACTTCGGTGGCGCCGCGCCGCCGAAGGGGGACGGGCCGCACCGGTACGTCTTCACGGTGTACGCGGTGGATCAGGAGAAGCTCGGTCCGGACGCCGGCGCCTCGCCGGCCGCGGTCGGGTTCAACCTGCGCTTCCACACGCTGGGCCGTGCCCAGCTGGTGGGCGAGTACGAGAATCCCGCGTAGCGCTGATCGTTCGTTAGTTGTTTGCCCGCTTCTGGTCTTGGAGAGATCAGAAGCGGGCATCTTTTGTTGCGCAGGAAATTGCGTTGTCCGACCCGGCCGGCCCGGCCATCGTTGATCCAAGCCCGGAGCCCCCGCGTGGGGGCTGGGGCCGGCACACGGGAGGTGGGCAACATGCGGGACACGCTGGTACTGAACGCGAGCTTCGAGCCGCTGTCGACGGTCACACTCAACCGTGCGGTGGTGCTTGTCCTTCAGGACAAGGCCGTCGTCGAGCAGGCCCATCCCGAGCTGAGGGTGCGAGGTGCCGCCGTCGACCTTCCGGTGCCGCGGGTGATCAGGCTCTGCCGGTACGTACGGGTGCCGTTCCGAAGACAGGCTCCGTGGTCGAGGAGGGGGGTGCTGGTCCGGGACCAGCACCGGTGCGCGTACTGCGGGCGGCGGGCGACGACGGTCGACCATGTCGTGCCGCGGGCGCAGGGCGGTGGGGACAGCTGGCTGAACACGGTCGCCTCCTGTGCCGAGGACAACCACCGCAAGGCGGACCGGACGCCGGAGCAGGCGGGGATGCCGCTGCTGCACCAGCCGTTCGAGCCGACCCCGGCGGACGCGATGCTGCTCGCGATGCGGGCGAGCGAGCGGTCGGCGCTCCCGGCGTGGCTGGCCGACTCGGCCGCGTGACCGCTTGACGGTGTGACCGCGTGATCCGCTGATGTACGGAAGGGCCCGTCTCCCCCGGTGGGGAGGCGGGCCCTTCCGTGTGTGGGGTCAGCCGAGGGTCAGCTGCAGGATGGCCACGATGCCGACCGCGATGATCACCCCGCGCAGGACCGCGGGGGGAAGCTTGCGGCCGACCTTGGCGCCGAGCTGGCCTCCGAGGGTGGAGCCGACGGCGATGAGCAGGACGGCCGTCCAGTCGAAGTCGGCGACGAAGAGGAAGAAGACGGCGGCGATTCCGTTGACCAGGGCGCCGAGGATGTTCTTGACGGCGTTGATGCGCTGGAGGTCGTCGTGGAGCAGCAGGCCCATGAGGGAGAGGTAGAGGACTCCCTGGGCGGCGCCGAAGTATCCGCCGTACATGCTGGCGAGGAGGAGGCCGACGAGGAGGGTCGGGCCGCCGTCGGGGTGGGCCTCGGTGCCGGTCTGCTCCCGGCGCCGCTTCACGGCTGCGGCGATACGGGGCTGGAAGAGGACCAGGAGGAGGGCGAGGCCGATGAGGACGGGGACGATGGCGTCGAAGGCCGTGGACGGCAGGGCCAGGAGCAGGATCGCTCCGATGAGGCCGCCGAGGAGGGCGACGCCGCCGAGGCGGAGGACGCGGGCCTTCTGGCCCTTGAGTTCGCGGCGGTAGCCGATGGCTCCGCTGAGGGAACCGGGCACGAGGCCGAGGGCGTTGGAGACGTTCGCGGTGATCGGGGGGAGTCCGGTCGCGAGGAGGACCGGGAAGGTGATGAGCGTTCCCGATCCGACGATGGTGTTGATGGTGCCGGCGCCGATGCCGGCGGCGAAGACTGCCAGGGCTTCCCAGATGGACAACGCCATCTCCTTACATGGTCAGTGGCTCGCCTCCCCGCCCTGAGGTCGTCAGGGTCGAGGGGCTCGCACTGATCATGCACGAATTACGTGTACGCGTCAGTCAACCGGCGGTTCGTCTCGCCGTTCGGTCGCCGCGCCCTTGACGTTGAAGCCGGGGACGCCGCTGCCCCCGTTGCCCAGGGCGCCGGAGAGGCCCTTGAGGGCGTCGCCGATCTCGCTGGGCACGATCCAGAGCTTGTTGGCGTCGCCCTCGGCGATCTTCGGGAGCATCTGGAGGTACTGGTACGAGAGCAGCTTCTGGTCCGGGTCGCCCGCGTGGATGGCCTCGAAGACCGTACGGACGGCCTGGGCCTCGCCCTCGGCGCGCAGGGCGGCGGCCTTGGACTCACCCTCGGCGCGGAGGATCGCCGACTGCTTCTCGCCCTCGGCGGTGAGGATCGCGGACTGGCGGGTGCCCTCGGCGGTGAGGATCGCGGCGCGCTTGTCCCGCTCGGCGCGCATCTGCTTCTCCATCGAGTCCTGGATGGAGGTCGGCGGCTCGATGGCCTTGAGCTCGACGCGGTTGACGCGGATGCCCCACTTGCCGGTGGCCTCGTCGAGGACGCCGCGCAGGGCCGCGTTGATCTCCTCGCGGGAGGTGAGGGTGCGCTCCAGGTCCATGCCGCCGATGATGTTGCGCAGGGTGGTGACGGTGAGCTGCTCGATCGCCTGGATGTAGCTGGCGACCTCGTAGGTCGCGGCGCGGGCGTCGGTCACCTGGTAGTAGATGACCGTGTCGATGTTGACGACCAGGTTGTCCTGGGTGATCACCGGCTGCGGCGGGAACGGGACGACCTGTTCGCGGAGGTCGATCCGGTTGCGGATCGAGTCGATGAACGGGACGACGATGTTCAGTCCGGCGTTGAGCGTGCGGGTGTAGCGGCCGAAGCGCTCCACGATCGCCGCACTCGCCTGCGGGATGACCTGGATCGTCTTGATCAGGGCGATGAAGACGAGCACCACCAGAATGATCAGGACGATGATGACTGCTGACATCGTGTTCCCCGTGCCCTTCGCTGCCGGTTGTCTGCCGGGTTTCTTCTGATGATCGAGTTTCCCAGATGGCGGAGCGTCATGGGCGAGGTTCGGTCACATGACGTCACATGACCACCGCGGTCGCCCCGTCGATCTCGACCACGTCGACCTGTTCGCCCGGTTCGAAGGTCTGGCCGGTGTCGAGGGTGCGGGCCGACCAGACCTCGCCGGCGAGCTTGATGCGCCCTCCGTTGCCGTCGACCCGTTCCAGGACGATTGCTTGACGGCCTTTCAGGGCGTCGACGCCGGTGGCCAGTTCGGGTCTGCCGTCGCGGTGGCGGGCGGCGATCGGGCGTACCACGGCGATGAGTGCGACGGAGACGACGACGAAGACGAGCACCTGGGTGACGATGCCGAAGCCCAGGGCTGCGGTCACCGCCCCGGCGACCGCTCCGACGGAGAACATGCCGAACTCCGGCATCGCGGTCAGGACCAGCGGAATGCCGAGCCCCACCGCGCCGATCAGCCACCAGACCCACGCGTCGATGTCCACGTGGTCATGGTAGGGCGGTGGGGTCGTTCCGGGACAGGGCGCGGGCGGCTGTGCGGGTCGCCGGTGCCCCGGCCGGTCACTTCAGGGGCAGGCCGTGCGCGGTCCAGCGGTCGCCGACGCGCTCGACGACGAGCGGCAGCCCGAAGCAGTGCGACAGGTTGCGGGAGGTGAGCTCGGTCTCCACGGGGCCGGCGGCGAGGACCTTGCCCTGGCGGATCATCAGGACGTGGGTGAAGCCGGGGGCGATCTCCTCGACATGGTGGGTGACCATGATCATGGAGGGGGCGTACGGGTCGCGGGCGAGGCGGCCGAGGCGGCGGACCAGGTCCTCGCGGCCGCCGAGGTCGAGGCCGGCGGCGGGCTCGTCGAGGAGGAGGATCTCCGGGTCGGTCATCATCGCGCGGGCGATCAGGGTGCGCTTGCGCTCGCCCTCGGAGAGGGTGCCGAACTTGCGGTCCAGGTAGTCGTTCATCCCGAGCCGGTCGAGGAAGGCCTTGGCGCGCTCCTCGTCGACCGGGTCGTAGTCCTCGTGCCAGGTGGCGGTCATGCCGTACGCGGCGGTGAGGACGGTCTGCAGGACGGTCTGGCGCTTGGGGAGCTTCTCCGCCATCGCGATGCCGGCCATGCCGATGCGGGGGCGGAGCTCGAAGACGTCGGTGCCGACGCCGCCGAGCTGCTCGCCCAGGATGTGGGCGGTGCCCTTGGTGGGGAAGAGGTAGCTGGAGGCGATGTTCAGAAGGGTGGTCTTGCCGGCGCCGTTGGGTCCGAGGATCACCCAGCGCTCGCCCTCCTTGACCGACCAGGAGACCTCGTCCACCAGAGCCCGTCCGTCGCGGACCACGGATACGTCCACCAGCTCCAGTACATCGCTCATGAGCGCGTTGTCTCCCCTTGCGGTCGAGTCTTGTCGTCGCCTTGCGCCGATGGGCGCGGCGTCCAGGGGAAAACCTACGTTATCGATGGAGCGGACCGGTCCGTAGGGCTTCCTTTCAGTCCTTAGTCTGGGGGGATGCTTTCGGAACCACGCTCAGGACGTCTGGCCGCCTGGGGCAATGCCCTGCTGGCCGGGGCGGTGTCGCCGGACGAGGCGGCGACGGCGATTGTCGGGGAGGACGCGGTGCACCGCGTCGAGGGGCTGCCGGGTGAGGCGGGGCCGGTGGGGCTGACGCTCGCGCTCGGCCGGCTGCGGCGGCTCGGGGTGACCGGGTGGCGGGTCGCGCTGCCGGCGCCGGGGCATCCGCTGGGGCTCAGCGGACCGCCCGACTTCAACGCGCGCGCGTTGGAGGCGGAGGAGGCGGTGGTGGGCTTCGGCGCGCCGTACGGTCTCGTGCCGGAGGTCTCCGAGGCGGGTCCCGCGGGTGACGTGCACGTCTCGGTGGTCTGGCGGTGCCTGGCCGTACGGGAGGCCCCGCCCGCCGACGTGCCCTCGCTCGGCGAGGCGGAGCGGGAGCTGGCGGAGGCCCTGCGGGACGCGACGACGGTGCTGACCCGGCTCGACGTGGCGGCCTCGGGGCCGACGGCGGACGCGGCGCGCGAGGCGTACCGGGCGCGGGCGGAGGCGGGCCGCGAGGTCCTCGCCCCCGGCTATCCGCCACGTGCGGTACGGGTCCTGGAGCTGGCGCAGCGGATCGGTCTGCTCGTGGACATGGCGTACGACCATGGGCACGGGGGTGCGGTGAGCGCGTCGGAGATGGCGGCGCGGGGCGATGCGCTGCGGCCGGTGGAGCGGGTGGCTCGGCGGGCGACGGTCGCGGCGTACAACGCGTACGTGGAGGAGAGGGAGCGGGAGCGGGGCCTCTGAGCAGTGCCCTCCGCCCGGCGGACGGAGTCCGACGCAGCGGCCCGAAGCCCACGAGGCGCCCCGGCGCCGAGCGGTGCGAGAGCCGCGTCAAGGAAGAGGCTGGCGGCGCGGGGCGATGCGCTGCGGCCGGTGGAGCGGGTGGCTCGGCGGGCGACGGTCGCGGCGTACAACGCGTATGTGGAGGAGAGGGAGCGGGAGCGGGGGTTCTGAGGCCGGGCACGGCAAACCCCCGGCCCCTGGGGGATCGTCAGGGGCCGGGGGTTCGTGTGGGGGGCGGTCAGCCGTTGTAGGCGCCGTTGCCGAAGGCCGGGTTGAGCAGGCCGATCACGTTGACCGTGTTGCCGGAGACGTTCACGGGGACGTGGACCGGGGCCTGCACCAGGTTGCCGGACAGGACGCCCGGGGAGTTGAGGGCCTTGCCCGTGGCCTCGGCGCCGTGGGCGGAGGCGACACCCGCGCCGGCGGCGACGATGCCACCGGCGACCATGGTGAGAGCAGCGGCCTTCTTGAGGTTCTTCACTTGGTACTTCCTCCTGGTCATCGCTGCGGCCGGTCCGCCGCAGCACGCCATGGAGAACGCCGTACCCCCCGCCGGGTTACGCCGAACGGGGGATATACACACGACGGTATGACCTATTGAACGGTAGTGCGCCCGGCGCGCCAGGGGGCGCGTCAGCGGGTGAGGCCGTGTCGTACGGCCCAGAGCGCCGCCTGGGTGCGGTCCGCGAGGTCGAGCTTCATCAGGATGTTCGAGACGTGCGTCTTGACCGTCTTCTCGGAGAGGACGAGGGCGCGGGCGATCTCCCGGTTCGAGCGGCCGTCGGCGATCAGGCCGAGGACCTCGCGCTCGCGCTCGGTGAGCGTGCCGCCCCGTCCCGTACCCCCGCCGTGGGAGTCGTCCTCGGCGAGGAGCGCGCCCGCGACCTCGGGCTGGAGCAGGACGTGGCCCGCGTGGACGGAGCGGATGGCGCCGGCCAGGGCGTCGGGGTCGACGTCCTTGTAGACGTATCCGCGGGCGCCGGCGCGGAGCGCGGGGACGACCGTCCGCTGCTCGGTGAAGCTGGTGACGATCAGGACCCTGGCGGGGTTGTCGAGCTCGCGGAGCCGCTTGAGCGCGTCGATGCCGTCCATGCCCGGCATCTTCACGTCCATGAGGACCACGTCCGGGTGGAGCTCCTCGGCCCTGGCGACGCCCTCGGCGCCGTCGGCGGCCTCGCCCACGACCTCTATGTCGTCCTGGACCTCCAGGAAGGTGCGCAGGCCTCGGCGGACGACCTGGTGGTCGTCGACCAGGAGCACGCGGATGGGCTTGTCAGCCACCGGGGACCTCCATCTCGATCGTGGTGCCCTGGTCCGGGGCCGAGGTCACCGTGAGTCTGCCGCCGACACCGCTCGCCCGGTCCCGCATCGAGACCAGGCCGAGGTGGCGGCCTGCGCGGCGGACCGTACGGGGGTCGAATCCCTTGCCGTCGTCGGTGACGGTGAGCCGCGCGCCCTGGCCGCTGCGGGTGAGGGAGACGGCGACGAGTTCGGCGTCCGCGTGCCGCAGGGCGTTGTGCAGGGCCTCCTGCGCGACCCGGAGGACGGCCTCCTCCTGGGCGGCGGGCAGGGCCCGGGTCCCCGGGCTCTCGAAGGTCACCCGGGCGGAGTGGGCGCGGTCGAGGACCTGGATCTGGGTGCGGAGCGTGTGGACGAGGCCGTCCTCGTCGAGGGCGGCGGGCCGGAGCTCGACCACGGCGGCGCGCAGTTCGTCGGCGGCCTCGGCGGCGAGCGCGGCGACCTGCTGGAGCTCGCCCTTGGCGCGGGCCGGGTCGCGGTCGACGAGGGCGGCGGCGGCCTGGGCGGTCAGCCGGAGCGAGAACAGCTTCTGGCTGACGGCGTCGTGCAGCTCGTGGGCGAGGCGGGAGCGCTCCTCGGCGATGGTGAGCTCACGGCTGCGCTCGTACAGCCGGGCGTTGGTGAGGGCGATGGCCGCGTGCTGGGCGAGGATCGCCAGGAGTGCCTCGTCCTCGGCGGTGAAGCCGCAGCCTCCCTCTTCCTTCGGGCAGCGCTTGTTGGCGAGGAAGAGGGCGCCGATGATCTCGTCGCCGTCCCGGACGGGCAGGCCGAGGAAGTCGGACATCTCGGGGTGGGCGTCGGGCCAGCCCCCGAAGCGGGGGTCCTCGCGGACGTCGGCGAGCCGCTCGGGCTCGGCCTTGTGGAGCATCGAGGCGAGGATGCCGTGCTGGCGGGGCAGCGGGCCGATCGCCTTCCACTGCTCGTCGCTGACGCCGTCGACCACGAACTGGGCGAAGCCGCCGTGGTCGTCGGGGACGCCCAGGGCCGCGTACTCGGCGTCGAGCAGCTCGCGGGCGGAGGCCACGATCGTCTTGAGGACGTCGCGGACCTCCAGGTGGCGGCTCATCGCCAGGAGTGCGGTGCTCACGGCGGCCAGGCCGGAGCTCGGTCGATGGCTCATGTGTTCACCGTACCGGCGGGGTGTGACGGTCCGTATCCGCCCGGGGACGAGGTCGGGGCAGGTCCCGGGACCTAGGTCGAAGTGCCCTCGGGGGTCCGGGCCCGGGGACGAGGCGGGTGGCAGGGGTGGGGGCGGAGGGTGGAGCCGTCCGGAGGATCCGTAGGAGAGGGGATGGGCGTCATGGCTGTCGCGATCGTCACGGGGGCGTCGAGGGGTCTGGGGCGGGCGCTGGCCGAGGGCCTCGCCGGGCGGGGCTGGGACCTGGTCCTTGACGCCCGTACGGCGGACGTACTGGAGGAGAGCGCGGCGGCGGTACGCGCGCGTGGCGCACGGGTGGTGGCGGTGGCCGGGGACGTGACGGACGCGGCGCACCGGCGGGCGCTCGTGGCGGCGGCGCGGGAGCTCGGCGGGCTCGATCTGCTGGTGAACAACGCGGGGATCCTGGGCGTCGAGCCGCTGGTGCCGCTCGACCGTCATCCGCTGGACGGATTCCGGGCCGCCCTGGAGGTCAACGTGGTGGCCCCGCTGGGGCTGCTGCAGGAGGCGCTGCCGCTGCTGCGCTCGGCGCCCGCCGGGGCGGTGGTCAATCTGAGTTCGGACGCGGCGGCGGAGCCGTACCGGACGTGGGGTGCTTACGGGGCGACGAAGGCGGCGCTCGACCAGCTGTCGGCGGTCCTGGCGGTGGAGGAGCCGGGGCTGCGGGTCTGGTGGGTGGATCCGGGCGGGATGCGGACGGACATGCTGGCCGCCGCGGAGCCGGGTGAGGACCTGTCGGGGACGCCCGCTCCGGCCGAGGTCGCGCCCGTGTTCCTGCGGCTGCTCGACGAGCGGCCGGCGAGCGGCCGGTACGCCGCGCCGGCCTTCCTGGAGGCGTGATGGCACTGGCCGTGCGGGTGCCGGCGGAGCTGTCGGCGCGGGTGCCGGCCGAGCAGCGGGGGCCCGGGCGGGGCCGGGACGACGTGCGGCTGCTCGTGTCGCGGGGCGAGGCGGTGTCGCACCACTCCTTCCGGGAGCTGCCGTCGCTGCTGCGGGCCGGGGACGTGCTGGTCGTCAACACGTCGACGACGCTCGCGGCGGCGGTGTCCGGACGCCTTGGCCCTGAGCCGGGCGGGGAGCCGGTGGTGGTGCACTTCTCGACCCGCGGGGACGACGGGCGCTGGGCCGTGGAGCTGCGGACGCCCGATCCGGCGGGCAGTACGCGCCCGCGTGGGGGCGGGCCGACGGGTGCGGTCGTACGACTGCCGGGAGGGGCGCGGCTTGTGCTCGCGGAGCCGCTGGTGCCCGGGAGCGGGCGGTTGTGGTGGGCGCGGGTGAGCGTGGACGTGCCGGGGCTCCTTGGACGCTACGGGCGGCCCATCCGGTACGGGTACACGGATCGGGACCAGCCCCTGTCGGCGTACCGGACGGTCTTCGCGCTGCCCTCCCCCGACGGGTCGGGCTCGGCGGAGATGCCGAGCGCGGGGCGGCCGTTCACGGCCCGTCTGGTGGCGGAGCTGGTCGACCGGGGCGTACGGATCGCTCCCCTCTCCCTTCATACGGGGGTGTCGTCGGCGGAGGCGCACGAGCCGCCCTACCCGGAGCGCTTCGAGGTCCCGGCGGCGACGGCGTCCCTGGTGAACGCGGCGAAGGCCGGGGGCGGCCGGGTGATCGCGGTGGGGACGACCGTGGTGCGGGCCCTGGAGTCGGCGGCGGCCGGGCCGTCCCGGCAGACGGAGCCCGTCACGACGGGCCGCCGCGGGGGCCGCGGCGCGGGCAGCGGCTTGGAGCCGGGGGGTACGGGGCCCGGTGGGCCTGGGCCCGGTGGGCCTGGGCCGGGTGAGCCGGGGCCGGGCGGTACAGGGCCCGGTAGGGCGGGAGAGGGGACGGGCGTCGGGCCCGGTGAGGAGGGGACGGGCGTGGGGCCCGGTGGGCCCGGGACGGGCGTGGGGGCCGGTGGGTCGGGAGAGGGCACGGGCGTGGGGCCCGGTGGGCCCGTGTGGGCCGGGGCCGGGTGGACCGGGCTGGTCGTGACGCCCGCGCGTGGCGTGCGGGTCGTGGACGGGCTGCTCACCGGGCTGCACGAGCCCGAGGCCTCGCATCTGCTGATGCTGGAGGCGGTCGCGGGGCGGCCCGCGCTGTGGCGCGCGTACGCCGCGGCGGTGCGGGAGCGGTACCTCTGGCACGAGTTCGGCGACCTCCATCTCCTCCTTCCGGAGGAGACAGCTCACCGTGCGCATTGCTGACGCAACTGATGGTGAGTTTGTTACGTCCCCGATGTGAGGCCGCGCATAGGACCCACATCACTTACGAAGCCGCCTAGTGGGTGCCCGTATGCCCGTTTTAGAGGGAAGAATCGGGCCAGAGGGGGCATTGTGTGGCCCGTGCACGAGCCCCTGATCCACTACCCGGGATCGTACGTCACACCTTTGCCACAGGATTTTGCTGCCGCTAAGAATTGCCCCCGTCGCCGCCGAGCAGGCGCAGCGCCGCCCCGGCCGAGCGACCCCCAGCGATTCGAAGAGGTAGTCCTGCATGTCTGCGAACACCCCTGGCCACTATCGTGGTCTGAAGAAGACCCACAAGGCCACGATCGCCGGCGTCGTCGCTCTGAGCGCCGCAGCCCTGACTTTCTCCCTCGTCCCCGGTAACGGCGGCACCGAGACCGAGCCGCAGGCCCTGGCCGGCACGCAGCAGGTCGCCTGGTCGTACAACGCGAACAGCCCGCAGGCCAAGGCGCTCGCCGACAGCCTCGAGAAGCAGCAGGACGCGATCAGCCTGAAGGCCAAGCAGGAGGCTGACGCGAAGGCGAAGGCCGCCGCCAAGACCAAGGCCACCGCGGACGCGAAGGCCAAGGCCGCCGCCCGGGCGAAGGCCGCCGCCAAGGCCGAGGCCGCGGCGAAGGCCAAGGCCGACGCGAAGAAGCGCGCCGCCGAGAAGGCCGCCGCGAACCGTTCCGTCGCCCGCAAGCCGGTCTTCGCGAACAACCTCGACGGCTGGATCCGCGAGGCGCTCTTCATCATGGACAAGCACAACATCCCGGGCACCTACAACGGT
Organism: Streptomyces sp. NPDC037410; assembly: GCF_055602235.1. Lineage (NCBI taxonomy): Bacteria > Bacillati > Actinomycetota > Actinomycetes > Kitasatosporales > Streptomycetaceae > Streptomyces > Streptomyces sp. NPDC037410. Next base: position 12,880 of record NZ_JBVJWR010000033.1, read on the forward strand.
CTGCACCGGAACATCATGCGCGAGTCCAGCGGCAACCCGTACGCCATCAACAACTGGGACATCAACGCCATCAACGGCATCCCGTCCAAGGGCCTGCTCCAGGTGATCTACCCGACCTTCAAGGCGTACCACATCGCCGGCACCAAGTTCGACCAGTACGACCCGGTCGCCAACATCGTCGCCGCCGCCAACTACGCGGCCGACCGCTACGGCTCGATCGACAACGTCAACAGCGCGTACTGACACGCGGAAGGGCGGCACCCCGGAGAGGGGTGCCGCCCTTCGGCGTGGCGTCGCGAGGGTTACTTGCGCATGACCTCGGGCTCGTGGCGGCGCAGCAGCCGCGCCACGAGGACGCAGCAGACGGTGGCCATGAACAGCTGGATGCCGAGGTCGAGGCTCCACTGGCCGACCGTGTGCTCCCACAGCGAGTCGGTGTTCGTGGGGTCCTTGTGGTCCCACGGCGGCATCAGGTGGGCCAGGTCGAGCGTGGTGCCGGCGCCGGCGATGCCCCAGCGGGAGGGCATGAGCCAGGCGAACTGCTCCAGGCCGGGCGAGCCGTACACCTGGAAGAGGATGCCGGTGAACACGACCTGGATGATCGCGAACATGACGAGCAGCGGCATGGTCTTCTCGGCGGTCTTCACCAGGGCGGAGATGACCAGGCCGACCATCATCGAGGTCAGGCCGAGGGCGATGACCTGGACGCAGAGCTCGACGGCCGGCGGCATGAACAGGCCCTCTTCGGGCAGCGCGCGGGTGGAGAAGCCGATGCCGCAGATGATCACGCCCTGGAAGGCGGTGATCAGGCCGAGGACGATGACCTTGGACATGAGGTACGCGGAGCGGGACAGGCCGACGGCGCGCTCCCGCTCGTAGATGACCCGTTCCTTGATCAGCTCTCGGACGGAGTTCGCCGCGCCGGAGAAGCACATGCCGACCGCGAGGATCAGCATGATCGTGCCGGCGTCGCCGTTGAAGCGGGACGGCGGCGTGGGCTTGCCCAGGCCGAAGTCGGCGGGGATGACGACGGAGACCGCGCCGAGGACGGCCGGCAGGATCACCATCAGGGCCATGAAGCCCTTGTCGGAGGCGATCACCGACACGTAGCGGCGGATCAGGGTCCACAGCTGGGAGCCCCAGCCCTGCGGCTTCGGCGGCCTGGCCATGGCCTGCGGCGGCATCTGTACGGGCTGCGCGGCGATGGCGTCGATGTCCGCGGCGTACATCTGGTAGTGCTGCGAGCCCTTCCAGCGGCCCGCCCAGTCGTAGTCGCGGTAGTTCTCGAAGGCGGAGAAGACATCGGCCCAGGTGGAGTAGCCGAAGAAGTTCAGCGCCTCGTCCGGCGGGCCGAAGTACGCGACGGAGCCGCCGGGCGCCATCACGAGCAGCTTGTCGCAGAGGCCCAGCTCGGCCACCGAGTGGGTGACGACGAGGACCGTGCGGCCGTCGTCCGCGAGGCCGCGGAGCAGCTGCATGACGTCGCGGTCCATGCCCGGGTCGAGGCCGGAGGTCGGCTCGTCCAGGAAGATCAGCGAGGGCTTGGTGAGGAGCTCCAGGGCGACGGAGACGCGCTTGCGCTGGCCACCGGAGAGGGAGGTGACCTTCTTCTCCTTGTGGATGTCGAGCTTGAGCTCGCGCAGCACCTCGTCGATGCGGGCCTCGCGCTCGGCCGTGGCGGTGTCGCCGGGGAAGCGGAGCTTGGCCGCGTAGCGCAGCGCCTTCTGGACGGTCAGCTCCTTGTGCAGGATGTCGTCCTGCGGGACCAGACCGATGCGCTGGCGCAGTTCGGCGAACTGCTTGTAGAGGCTGCGGTTGTCGTAGAGGACGTCGCCCTCGTTGGCCGGGCGGTAGCCGGTCAGCGCCTTGAGCAGGGTGGACTTGCCGGAGCCGGACGGGCCGATGACGCCGATCAGCGACTTCTCCGGGACGCCGAAGCTGACGTCCTTGAGGATCTGCTTGCCGCCGTCGACGGTGACCGTGAGGTGGCGGGCCGAGAAGGAGACCGAACCGGTGTCGACGAACTCTTCCAGCTGGCCGCCGACGATGCGGAAGGTCGAGTGGCCGACGCCGACGATGTCCTGCGGGCCGAGGAGGGCGGTGCCGCCCTTGGGGATCGGCTGGCCGTTGACGTACGTGCCGTTGTGCGAGCCGAGGTCGCGGATCTCGAAGCGGCCGTCGGGCGTCGCGTGGAACTCGGCGTGGTGCCGCGAGACCTGGAGGTCGGAGACGACCAGTTCGTTCTCGAGGGCACGGCCGATGCGCATCACGCGGCCGAGGTCCAGCTGGTAGAAGGTCGTCGGGCTGCGGTGGTCGCCATAGGGCGACGGTGCCCCCGCGGCGCCGCCGGGGTGTCCCTGGGCGGGTCCCTGCTGGTGCGGGACCTGCTGGTGCGGCGCCTGCTGGTGGGCGGGCGGCTGCTGGTGGGCGGGCGGCTGCTGGTGGGCGGGCGGCTGCTGCCAGCCCTGCTGCTGCGGCGGCGCCTGGTGCGTGGCCCAGTCGGCCTGGGCCGCGGCGGCCTGGTGCGCGGGGGCCTGCTGGGCCGGGGCCTGCTGCTGGGGCACCTGCTGCTGCGGTGCCTGCTGCTGGGGCGCGGCGGCCGCGCCGGCGGCGAGATTCAGCCGCGGGCCGTCGGTGGCGTTGCCCAGGTGGACGGCCGAGCCGGGGCCGATCTCCACCTGGTGGATCCTCTGGCCCTGGAGGAAGGTGCCGTTCGTGGAGCCGTGGTCCTCGATGACCCAGCTCCGGCCGCCCCAGCTGATGGTGGCGTGGCGCCACGAGACCCTGGCGTCGTCGATCACCAGGTCACCCTGAGGGTCCCTGCCCAGGGTGTACGACCGGGACGGATCGAGCGTCCAGGTCCTGCCGTTCAATTCCAGTACGAGTTCTGGCACTCCATGCCCCACTACTTGTCCCCCGATGTACCCCCGTCTTCGGGAGTCCAGGGATGGCGAATCATCCTGGGGAACTATTTCAGGCCCGGTCCCGTCTCGGAAAGTCGGGCCGCGTGAAGACCTTCGGGAGCAACTCCTCGACCACTCGGGTGTCCGCAGGGCGGGACGGACAGTCGGGGGGCACAGGGTGCCCGATACGGTGGAACCACCATGAGCGCATCGCAGACCTCAGACGTTCCCACCCTTCTCGTCAAGATCTTCGGGAAGGACCGTCCCGGGATCACCGCGGGACTCTTCGACACCCTCGCCGCCTACTCCGTCGACGTCGTGGACATCGAGCAGGTGGTCTCCCGCGGCCGCCTCGTCCTGTGCGCGCTCGTCACCGAGCCCACCGTCGCCCCGGCGGGCGAACTCAGGGCCACCGTGCACAGCTGGGCCGAGTCCCTGAAGCTCCAGGCCGAGATCATCTCCGGCACCGGTGACAACCGGCCGCGTGGCGAGGGACGCTCGCACGTGACGGTCCTGGGCCACCCGCTGACCGCGGAGCAGACGGCGGCCATAGCGGCCAGGATCGCGGAGACCGGCGGCAACATCGACCGCATCTTCCGCCTCGCGAAGTACCCCGTGACGGCGGTCGAGTTCGCCGTCTCCGGCTGCGAGACCGAGCCGCTGCGAACCGCGCTGGCCACCGAGGCGCACGGCATCGGCGTCGACGTGGCCGTCGTCTCCGCCGGTCTGCACCGGCGGGCCCAGCGGCTCGTGGTCATGGACGTCGACTCGACGCTGATCCAGGACGAGGTGATCGAGCTCTTCGCCGCGCACGCGGGCTGCGAGGACAAGGTCGCCGAGGTGACGGCGGCGGCGATGCGCGGCGAGCTGGACTTCGAGCAGTCGCTGCACGCGCGCGTGGCGCTGCTCGCGGGTCTCGACGCCTCCGTGGTCGACAAGGTCCGCGCCGAGGTGCGGCTGACTCCCGGCGCCCGCACCCTGATCCGTACGCTCAAGCGGCTCGGCTTCCAGGTGGGCGTCGTGTCCGGCGGGTTCACGCAGGTCACCGATGATCTGAAGGAGCGTCTGGGGCTGGACTTCGCCTCCGCCAACACGCTGGAGATCGTGGACGGGAAGCTCACCGGCCGGGTCACCGGCGAGATCGTCGACCGGGCGGGCAAGGCGCGGCTGCTGCGCCGGTTCGCCACGGAGGCGGGGGTGCCGCTGGCGCAGACCGTCGCGATCGGCGACGGGGCCAACGACCTGGACATGCTGAACGCGGCCGGGCTCGGGGTGGCGTTCAACGCGAAGCCGGTGGTGCGTCAGGCGGCCCACACGGCGGTGAACGTGCCGTTCCTCGACACCGTGCTGTACCTGCTCGGCATCACGCGCGAAGAGGTCGAGGCGGCGGACTTCGGCGAGGACGATCTGCCGCACTGAGCGGCGGGGGTACGGAGGAGGGCCCGGGTGTCGGTCGACGCCCGGGCCCTTCTTCGTACGGAGTCACGCGTACGGGATCAGGCGTACGAGATCCGGCGTAAAGGATCAGGCGTACGGGATCAGGCGTACGGGATCAGGCGTGCGGGGTCCAGAAGTCGACGAGCTTGCCCACGCCGTGCTCCACGGACTTCCAGGTGCCGTTGAAGGTGACGACGGCGAAGGCGGCGGTCGGGAAGCCGGTGCGGTTCATCCGGGGCAGCACATCGCCCTCGGACTCGCCCGCCAGAGCGTCGGCGAGTGCGTGCATCCCCGGGTTGTGGCCGATGAGCAGCAGGTTCCCGACGGTGTCCGGGGTCTCGTTGACCAGGGCGATGAGCTCGCCGAGGGAGGCCTCGTACATCCGCTCCTCGTACACGGTCTTCGGGCGGTGCGCGAGCTCGTGCACGGCCAGCTTCCACGTCTCGCGGGTGCGGGCGGCGGTCGAGCAGAGGGCCAGGTCGAAGGCGATGCCGCTGTCGGCGAGCCGGCGGCCGGCCACCGGGGCGTCCTTGCGGCCGCGGTCGGCGAGCGGTCGTTCGTGGTCGGAGGTCTCGGGCCAGTCTGCCTTCGCGTGCCGGAGCAGCACGATCCTGCGGGGTGTGTCGACGCTCATGGTCCACAGCTTCGCACGAATCAGGCCACCGCGACTCAGAGAGAGAGCGTTTGCCAGACGTGCTCCAGGACCTGGCCGACCGCCTGTTCACCCGAGGTCGCGTCGGTCCCGCCCGACCCGGTCATGAGGAGCAGGAGGGCGAGGAACGCGGCTATGGGGAGGGCGAGGGCCCACCAGGGCAGCCGGGTGTCGACTCCGCCGGTCGTGGTCCGGATGCCGGGGTGTGTGGGGGCCGACATGGCCGCCTCCGTGGGTGAGTTCCGCGCTTTCGCCGTCGTCACCAACGTACGGATCGCGCGGTCCCCGGCCCATCCGGTGATCCACCCACTTCACCCTGAGACCCGCCCCCTAGGGGATGCGGGGGCTACCCCCACCTCACGGGGAGGCGAAGGAGGCGATGACGGCGATGACGACCGTGATGCCGAGCATCGCGCCGAGCACGAAGAGCAGCTTCTTCTGGCCGTTCTGGGGGTTGGGTTCGAGGACTGGCATGCGAACAGTCTCGCATCTCAGCATTCGTCCTCGACCGTCCGGTCCCTCCCCGCGAGGGTTCCGATGATCATCTGCGGCACCATGAGTCCGCCCATCAGCGCGATGGGCAGTCCCCAGCCGCCGCTGTGCTGGTAGAGCACGCCGACGAGGAGGGGCCCGGGGATCGAGATGAGGTAGCCGACGCTCTGCGCGAAGGCGGAGAGCCGGACGACTCCGGCGCCGGTGCGCGAGCGCATGCCGATCATCGTGAGGGCGAGCGGGAAGGAGCAGTTGGAGACGCCGAGGAGCACGGCCCAGACCCAGGCTCCGGAGGCGGGGGCGAGGAAGAGTCCGGTGTAGCCGGTGAGTCCGCACAGGCCGAGCGCGACGACGATCGGGCCCTGGTTCTTCATCCGGGTCGCGAGGCGGGGGATGACGAAGGCGAGCGGGACGCCCATGACCATGGTGACGGCGAGGAGCACGCCCGCGGTGGTGGCGGGGACGCCGGCGTCGCGGAAGATCTGCGGCATCCAGCCCATGGTGATGTAGGCGCCGGTGGCCTGGAGGCCGAAGAAGACACCGAGCGCCCAGGCGGTGCGGCTGCGGGTGATGCGCGGCGCGCGGGCCCGCGGTGCGACCTCGGGCGCCGTGCGAGCGGGCTGCGCGGTGCCCGGCCCGGGCGCCGTGCGCGTGCCCGGCCGGGAGGAGGTGCCGGGCGCCGGGCGCGTGCCCGGCCGGGACGAGGTGCCGGGCGCCGGAGACGCCGTGGCAGTGTCCCGGTCGCGCACGAGCGGGAGCCAGGGCAGGACGGCGAGCGCGGCGAGGGCCGCCCAGACGCCGAGGCCGAGGCGCCAGTCGCCGCCGAGGGCGTCGGTCATGGGCACGGTCGCGGCCGCGGCGACGGAGGTGCCGAGGGCGAGCGCCATGGAGTAGAGGCCGGTCATGCTGCCGACGCGGTCGGGGAAGTACCGCTTGACGATGACGGGCATCAGGACGTTGCTGACGGCGATGCCCATGAGGGCGAGGGCGCTGGCGGCGAGGAAGGCGGGGGTGCCGGTCGCGAAGGGCCTCAGGATCAGGCCGGTGAAGATCGCGGCCATGCCGGCGCAGACGACGGCGGCGGGGCCGAAGCGGCGGGCGAGGCGGGGGGCCATGATGCCGAAGACCGCGAAGCAGAGCGGGGGCACGGAGGTGAGGACGCCGGCGACGCTGCCGCTCATGTGGAGGTCCGCGCTGACCTCTTCGAGGAGGGCGCCGAGGCTGGTGATGGCGGGGCGCAGGTTGAATGCGGCCAGGACGAGTCCGACGGCGACGAGGCCGAGGAGCCGGCGGCGTGCCGGGCCCTGTGCGGGAGAATCGCCGGCGGTGGCGGGCGCTCCGGCCACGCGCGCGGGGGCCGGTCGCGCGGTGGTGTCCGCCGGTGCTGCGGCGGGGTCGAGGGTCTTCGGCTCGTCAGGCATGAGGCCCATCATAGAATCATGGGATGATTGGTTGTCCAATCTTGAACGAAAGGGAAGGCGCTCCATGGCCCTCGGTCACCCCCGGCGCACCGGTCTCTCCGATCAGGTGATCGCCGAGCTGCGGAACCAGATCACCTCCGGCGAGTGGCCGGTGGGGTCACGCATCCCGACCGAACCCGAACTGGTCGAGCAGCTGGGCGTGGCCCGCAACACGGTGCGCGAGGCGGTCCGCGCGCTCGCGCACAACGGCCTGCTCGACATCCGCCAGGGCTCCGGGACGTACGTCGCCGCCACCAGCGAGCTGGCGGGCGTCATGCACCGGCGCTTCGCGGGCTCCGACCCCCGGCACGTCGCCGAGCTGCGCTCCACGCTGGAGTCCGCGGCGGCGCGGTTCGCGGCCGGGCGGCGCACCGAGCGGGACCTGAAGCAGCTGGACGCCCTGCTCGGGCGCCGCGAGGAGGCGTGGGAGTCCGGGGACGCGGAGCGGTTCGTGACGGCCGACGCGACCTTCCACCACGCGGTCGTCGCCGCCTCGGGCAACGAGGTGCTGACGGAGCTCTACGCGGACCTGGGCGATCTGCTGCGGGAGTGGCTGCGCGACGACGTGGGGCAGGTGCTGCGCCCGGAGAACCACATGGACCACGCGCGCCTGGTGGACGCGATCCGCGCGGGCGACGCCGAGCGGGCCGGCACGGAGGCGGCCGGCTACCCCTTCATGTGCCTCAGGGGCTCCGTACCGGAGGGAACCCGGGAACAATCCCAGGAGGAATCCCGGCAAGAGGGCTAGGAAGCGGACCGGGCGGCGGGGGCAGCGGGAGCAGGGGCCGGGTCCGCGGGCTCGTGGGTGATCCAGGCGGACCGGACCTCCTTCCAGCAGCGGCCGGTGACCTGGGCGTAGTCGGCGGGGCCGACCTCCACGGGGGTGCTGTCGCTGTCGACGTCCCACCAGCGGTCGCACTCGACGTGGAGGCGGACGCGGTCGGTGCGGGGGTACGGGTTGCTGCAGTGCGCGGTGACGTGGGAGCCCTCGACGACGGTGCGGCAGGAGGCTCCGAAGTCCTCCGGGTCCCCGGTCGCCGGGGCGGTGGCGGCGAGCCCGTCGGACGGGGCGGGAGCGGCCCGCATCTCGGCGGCCACGGCCGTTCCGGTGATCAGGGCGGCGACGATGGCGATCGCCCCGAAGCCGTGACGTATCGCGCGCATGCCCGTACCTCCTCCCCGTCAGCAGCAGAACATCACGCTCTGCCCCAGTCTGGGGTCGTTCGGGCTACTTTTCGAGTCGTGCAGGACTTGCGGAACGGCGAGGGGCGGGGGGGGGGGGGGGGGGGGGGGGGGGGGAGGCGGGGGGGGGGGGGGGTGGGGGTGGGGGGGGGGGGGGGGGGGGAGGGGAGGAGG
>NZ_JBVJWR010000033.1:21189-67002 GCF_055602235.1 Streptomyces sp. NPDC037410
CCTCCCCCCCCTCTCCCCCCCCCCCCCCTCCCCCCCCCCCCCCCCCCCCCCCCCCCCCCCCCCCCCCCCCCCCCCCCCCCCCCCCCCCCCCGCCCCTCTACCTGCTGTGCTGCGTGGTTACGCGCCGATGGCGTGCAGACCGCCGTCGACGTGGATGATCTCGCCCGTGGTCTTCGGGAACCAGTCCGAGAGCAGCGCGACGATGCCGCGGCCGGCCGGCTCCGGGTCCGCGAGGTCCCAGGCCAGCGGGGAGCGGGTGTCCCACACGGCGGCGAGGTCGCCGAAGCCCGGGATGGACTTCGCGGCCATGGAGCCGAGCGGACCCGCCGAGATCAGGTTGCAGCGGATGTCCTGCTTGCCGAGGTCGCGCGCCATGTAGCGGCTGGTGGCCTCAAGGGCGGCCTTGGCCGGGCCCATCCAGTCGTACTGCGGCCAGGCGAACTGCGCGTCGAAGGTGAGGCCGACGACGGAACCGCCCTCGGACATCAGCGGCAGCAGCGCCATCGTCAGCGACTTCAGGGAGAAGGCGGAGACGTGCATGGCGGTGGCCACGGACTCGAACGGCGTGTTCAGGAAGTTGCCGCCGAGCGCGTCCTGCGGCGCGAAGCCGATGGAGTGCACGATGCCGTCGAGGCGGTCGCCCAGGTGCTCGCGGACCTGGCCCTCCAGGCGGGCGAGGTGCTCGTCGTTCGAGACGTCGAGCTCCAGGACCTTGACCTTCTCCGGGTGGGGCAGCTTCTTGGCGATGCGCTCGGTCAGCGTCGGCCGCGGCCAGGCGGTGAGGATGATCTCCGCACCCTGCTCCTGGGCCAGCTTGGCGGCGTGGAAGGCGATGGAGGACTCCATCAGCACACCGGTGATGAGGATGCGCTTGCCCTCGAGAATTCCGCTCATGGTGATCAGTGACCCATGCCCAATCCGCCGTCAACCGGGATGACGGCTCCAGTGATGTACGACGCGTCGTCCGAGGCGAGGAACTTCACCGCGGCGGCGATCTCCTCCGGCTGCGCGTAGCGGCCGAGCGGCACCTGGGACACGATGCCCGCGCGCTGCTCGTCGGTGAGCACCGCGGTCATGTCGGTGTCGACGAAGCCGGGAGCGACGACGTTGAAGGTGATGTTGCGCGAGCCGAGCTCACGCGCGAGGGAGCGGGCGAAGCCGACGAGGCCGGCCTTGGAGGCGGCGTAGTTGGCCTGGCCCGCGGAGCCCAGCAGACCGACGACCGAGGAGATCAGGACGACGCGGCCCTTCTTGGCGCGCAGCATCCCGCGGTTGGCGCGCTTGACGACCCGGAAGGTGCCGGTGAGGTTGGTGTCGAGGACGGACGTGAAGTCCTCCTCCGTCATGCGCATGAGGAGCTGGTCCTTCGTCACGCCGGCGTTGGCCACGAGGACCTCGACCGGGCCGTGCTTCTCCTCGATCTCCTTGTAGGCCGTCTCCACCTGCTCCGCGTCGGTGATGTCGCACTTGACGGGGAGGCAGCCGAGCTCGACCAGGGCGGCCGGGGGCTCGCCGGAGCGGTACGTGATCGCGACCTTGTCGCCGGCCTCGGCGAACGCGCGGGCGATGGCGAGGCCGATGCCCCGGTTTCCTCCGGTGACGAGAACCGAGCGGCTCAACGGATCACCCTTTCGATAGCGGTCTGGTAGCCGAAAACCTATCGGTATCGCCTTCCACATGAGGAATCGACCTCCCACAGTGGCGTACGGGTGTCACTGTCGGATCCCTACAGCTCGGGGGCGGTACGAGCCGGGGTCGCACGCCAATGCGCGGACTCGGCGGCCCGTCCCGTGATTGACTTCCGGCAGTTTCAGACCGTTGTCTTCCGATCGCCGAGAGCGAGGCCGCTCGTGGTCCATCAGATCGACCCTTCGTTCGTCGCGCTGCCGTTGCGGGCGCTCGCCGACGCGGCGCTCGCCCGAGCGCGCGCGCTCGGTGCCGAGCACGCGGACTTCCGCCTGGAGCGGGTGCGCAGCGCCTCGTGGCGGCTGCGCGACGCCAAACCGTCCGGGTCCTCGGACACCACGGACCTCGGCTATGCGGTACGGGTGGTGCACGGCGGGGCCTGGGGCTTCGCGTCGGGCGTCGACCTGACGATGGACGGGGCCGCGCGGGTCGCCTCGCAGGCGGTCGCCATGGCCAAGCTGTCGGCGAAGGTGATCGCGGCGGCCGGCTCCGAGGAGCGCGTGGAGCTGGCGGACGAGCCGGTGCACTCCGAGCGCACCTGGGTCTCCTCGTACGAGATCGACCCCTTCTCCGTCCCCGCCGAGGAGAAGAGCGCCCTGCTCGCCGACTGGAGCGCGCGGCTGCTCGGGGCGGAGGGCGTGGCGCACGTGGACGCCTCGCTGCTCACCGTCCACGAGAACAAGTTCTACGCGGACACGGCCGGCACCGTGACCACCCAGCAGCGCGTCCGGCTGCACCCGCAGCTCACGGCGGTCGCCGTGGACGAGACGACCGGTGAGTTCGACTCGATGCGGACGATCGCGCCGCCGGTCGGGCGGGGCTGGGAGTACCTGACGGGGACCGGCTGGGACTGGGACAAGGAGCTCGACGAGATCCCGGGGCTGCTCGCCGAGAAGATGCGGGCGCCGAGCGTGGAGGCGGGCCGGTACGACCTGGTCGTGGACCCGTCGAACCTGTGGCTGACGATCCACGAGTCCATCGGGCACGCCACCGAGCTGGACCGGGCGCTCGGCTACGAGGCGGCCTACGCGGGCACCTCGTTCGCCACCTTCGACCAGCTGGGCAAGCTGGCGTACGGCTCCTCGATCATGAACGTGACGGGTGACCGGACCGCCGAGCACGGTCTCGCGACGGTCGGCTTCGACGACGAGGGCGTCGAGGCGCAGAGCTGGGACCTGGTGAAGGACGGCACGCTCGTCGGCTACCAGCTGGACCGGCGGATCGCGAAGCTCACGGGCCTCGGCCGGTCGAACGGCTGCGCCTTCGCCGACTCCCCCGCGCACGTCCCGGTGCAGCGGATGGCGAACGTGTCGCTCCAGCCGGACCCGGGCGGTCTGTCCACGGAGGACCTGATCGGGGGCGTGGAGCGCGGCATCTACGTGGTCGGCGACCGGTCCTGGTCGATCGACATGCAGCGCTACAACTTCCAGTTCACGGGCCAGCGCTTCTTCCGCATCGAGAACGGGCGCCTCGCCGGGCAGCTGCGGGACGTGGCGTACCAGGCGACGACCACGGACTTCTGGGGCTCGATGGAGCAGGTCGGCGGCCCGCAGACGTACGTCCTGGGTGGCGCCTTCAACTGCGGCAAGGCCCAGCCGGGCCAGGTCGCCGCCGTCTCCCACGGCTGCCCGTCCGCCCTCTTCCGGGGCGTCAACATCCTGAACACGACGCAGGAGGCCGGTCGGTGAACGCCCGCCACGACCTTTGCCGGGGGTCCGGGGGTCGCCCCCCGGGTAAGCACAGTCTCAACACCACGCAGGAGGCCGGTCGATGAGCCGCGTCAGCAAGCCGTACGAGATCGTCGAGCGGGCCCTTGAGCTGTCCCGTGCCGACGGGTGTGTCGTCATCGCCGACGAGGAGTCCTCGGCCAATCTGCGCTGGGCCGGGAACGCGCTCACCACGAACGGCGTGACCCGGGGCCGGACGCTCACCGTGATCGCGACCGTCGACGGCGCCCAGGGCACCGCCTCCGGTGTCGTCTCGCGGTCCGCCGTGACCGTCGAGGACCTGGAGCCCCTGGTCCGGGCCGCCGAGGCCGCCGCCCGGGCCGCCGGGCCCGCCGAGGACGCCCAGCCGCTGGTGGAGGGCGTGCCCGCCTCGCCCGACTTCACGGACGCCCCGGCGGAGACCTCCTCCGCGGTCTTCACCGACTTCGCCCCGGCGCTCGGCGAGGCCTTCGCACGCGCGCGTGCCGGCGACCGTGAGCTGTACGGCTTCGCCCACCACGAGCTGACCTCCACCTACGTGGGCACGTCGACGGGGCTGCGGCTGCGCCACGACCAGCCGAACGGGACCCTGGAGCTCAACGCCAAGTCCCCCGACCGCGCGCGCTCCGCCTGGGCCGGGCGCGCGACCCGGGACTTCAAGGACGTCGACCCGGCCGCGCTCGACGCCGAGCTCGCGACCCGGCTCGGCTGGGCGGAGCGGCGGATCGAGCTGCCCGCCGGGCGGTACGAGACGCTGCTGCCGCCGACCGCCGTGGCCGACCTGATGATCTACCAGCTGTGGTCCTCGGCGGCCCGGGACGCGGTGGAGGGCCGTACGGTCTTCTCCAAGCCCGGCGGCGGCACCCGGCTCGGCGAGACGCTCTCCCCGCTGCCGCTCACGCTGCGCAGCGACCCGAACGAGCCGGGCCTCGAGTCCTCGCCGTTCGTGATCGCGCACTCCTCCGGCGACGACTCCTCCGTCTTCGACAACGGTCTGCCGGTCGGGCCGGTCGACTGGGTGAAGGCCGGCAGCCTGGCGCATCTGATCACCACCCGGCACACGGCGGGGCTTACTCACTTGCCCGTGGCGCCGGGAGCGGGGAACCTGATCCTGGACGGCGGCGGCGAGCGTTCCCTGGAGGAGATGGTCGCCTCGACGGACCGCGGTCTGCTGCTGACCTGCCTCTGGTACATCCGCGAGGTCGACCCGGCGACGCTGCTGCTGACCGGGCTGACCCGGGACGGCGTCTACCTCGTCGAGAACGGCGAGGTGGTCGGCGAGGTGAACAACTTCCGGTTCAACGAGTCGCCGGTGGACCTGCTGTCGCGGGCCACGGAGGCGGGCCGTACGGAGAAGACGCTGCCGCGCGAGTGGAGCGACTGGTTCACCCGGGCGGCGATGCCGGCCCTGCGGGTGCCGGACTTCAACATGAGCTCGGTCAGCAAGGGGGTCTGACCCCCATAGACTGATCGCGACAACTTGTTCCCCTGAGCATCACGAGGAGACGGACGACGTGACGGACATCGTCGACGAGCTGAAGTGGCGCGGGCTGTTCGCCCAGTCCACCGATGAGGACGCACTGCGCAAGGCTCTCGCGGACGGTCCCGTCACGTTCTATTGCGGTTTCGACCCGACCGCGGCCAGTCTCCACGTCGGTCACCTGGTCCAGGTGCTCACCGTCCGCCGGCTCCAGCAGGCCGGTCACCGGCCGCTGGCGCTGGTCGGCGGGGCCACCGGGCAGATCGGTGACCCGCGGCCGACGGCCGAGCGCACCCTGAACGACCCCGAGACGGTCGCGAACTGGGTGAACCGGCTGCGCACGCAGATCGAGCCCTTCCTCTCCTTCGAGGGGGAGAACGCGGCGGTCATGGTGAACAACCTGGACTGGACCGCCGGGATGTCGGCGATCGAGTTCCTGCGCGACATCGGCAAGCACTTCCGGGTCAACAAGATGCTGACCAAGGACTCCGTCGCCCGGCGCCTGGAGTCCGAGCAGGGCATCAGTTACACCGAGTTCAGCTACCAGCTGCTCCAGGGCATGGACTTCCTGGAGCTGTACCGCCGCTACGGCTGCACGCTCCAGCAGGGCGGATCGGACCAGTGGGGCAACCTGGTGGCCGGCCTCGACCTGATCCACCGCCTGGAGCCGGGTGCGGAGGCGCACGCGCTCGCGACGCCGCTGATGGTCAAGGCGGACGGCACCAAGTTCGGCAAGACCGAGGGCGGGGCCGTCTGGCTGGACCCGGAGATGACGACGCCGTACGCGTTCTACCAGTTCTGGCTGAACGTGGACGACCGGGACATCTCGACGTACATGCGGATCCTGTCCTTCAAGTCCCGTGCGGAGCTGGAGGAGCTGGAGGAGCAGACCGCCGAGCGGCCGCAGGCGCGTGCCGCGCAGCGGGCGCTCGCGGAGGAGCTCACGACGCTGGTGCACGGCGCCGGGCAGTGCGCGGCCGTCATCAACGCCTCCAAGGCGCTGTTCGGGCAGGGCGACCTGGCCGAGCTGGACGGGCCGACGCTCGCCGCCGCGCTGTCGGAGCTGCCGCACGCGCGCGTGTCCGAGCTCGGCCAGGTCGTGGACCTGTTCGCCGAGGTCGGTCTCGTGGCGAGCAAGTCGGCGGCGCGGCGCACGGTGAAGGAGGGCGGTGCCTACGTGAACAACGTGAAGGTGGCCGCCGAGGACGCCGAGGTGTCGGCGGACGACCTGCTGCACGGCCGCTGGCTGGTGCTGCGGCGCGGCAAGAAGAACCTGGCGGCGATCGAGTTCGCCGCCCAGTAGGACAACGGCAAGAGGCCCGGTACGCGCGCGGTGCGCCGTACCGGGCCTCTTGCCGTGCTTCAGGTGCGCTGTCTGGTGCCCTTGACCGAGGTCCACAGCATGTCGCCGACGCCGACGACGGCGACGGCGCCGATCAGCTGGAGCAGGTGCCGGGTCCAGTCGATGCCCCTGGTGTCGTTGACTCCGATCCAGGTCGCGACCGCGTTGCCGAGCACGCTGCCGAGAATGCCGAACACGGTCGTCAGCCACAGCGGGATCTGCTGCTTCCCCGGCAGGATCGCCTTCGCGATCAGGCCGAGGACGAATCCCACGATGATCGCCCACAACCAACTCATCGTCGCCTCCTAGTGCGCATGTGCGCCCAGTCTCGGCCCATCGGCCATACGGCGCATGTCGGACAGCGCCGTACGTGCCCCGGTCTCGTCGGCCCGGGACGGCGGGCGTACGGTGGAGCGAGGTCCGGACCGGGGAGGGTCCGGCACGACCGGTGGGTGGTGAGCGGCGATGCCGAAGCATGGCGGGACCGAGGTCTTCCGGATCACGGGGGCCCGGCAGGGGCTCGCCGACGACGTCCGGGGACGACAGCGGCGCTATGTCATCTCGATGACGGTGCGGACGCTCTCCGTGATCGCCGCGGCGGTGCTGTGGAACGTCGAGCGGCACGTGGCCTTCGTGGCGCTGGGTCTGGGCATCCTGCTCCCCTACATCGCCGTGGTGGTCGCCAACGCGGGACGCGAGACGGCTCCGTCCCTTCCCTCCACCTTCGTCCCGCCCCCGGTGCGGCCGGCGCTCGACGCACCGAACCTCAAGAGAAGCTCAGATCAATCATGACGATCCGGTGCACCGCACCCCATGTGCCGTGACATACTGCGTACGCGCTCCGCATCCCCCGTCGGAGCGACGGACCGATGCCGGGCAGCTCCCCCCGTGGCTGCCCGGCATCGCTGTTGCTGGACAATGATCGGATGATCAATGGTCCAGTGAGTGAAGAGAAGCCGACCTGTTCCGCCAAGGGGTGCCGCGCCGACGCCGTCTGGGTCCTCGCGTGGAACAACCCCAAGCTGCACACGCCGGAGCGGCGCAAGACCTGGCTCGCGTGCGAGGAGCACCGCGAGCACCTCTCCCAGTTCCTGGGCGTACGGGGCTTCCTGAAGGACGTCGTCCCCCTCGCCGAGTGGGACTCAGCCGCCGATAGCTGACATCGGGCGGTCGGGCTGGAGGAAGCTCGGGTCGTCGAGGCCCGAGCCGGCCTTCTTGCCCCACATGGCCTTCTTCCAGATCTCCGCGACCGTCTCGTCCGGGGCGTCCGAGCGGAGCGCGGCCCGCAGGTCGGTCTCCTCGGTGGCGAAGAGGCAGGTGCGCACCTGGCCGTCGGCGGTGAGCCGGGTGCGGTCGCAGGCCCGGCAGAACGGGCGGGTGACCGAGGCGATGACGCCGACCGTGTGGGGTCCGCCGTCGACCTTCCAGCGCTCGGCGGGGGCGGAGCCGCGCTCCTCGGAGCCTTCCGGCGTCAGGGTGAAGCGGGTGCGCAGGGACTCCAGGATGTCCCCGGCGGTGATCATGCCGTCGCGCTTCCAGCCGTGCTGGGCGTCCAGGGGCATCTGCTCGATGAAGCGGAGCTCGTACCCCTCCTGGACCGCCCAGGCGAGCAGGTCGGGGGCCTCGTCGGCGTTGAGCCCGGGCATCAGGACGGCGTTGACCTTGACCGGGGTGAGGCCGGCCTCGCGGGCGGCGGCCATGCCGTCGAGGACGTCCTGGTGGCGGTCGCGGCGGGTGAGGGTCTTGAAGACGTCGGGCCGCAGGGTGTCGAGGGAGACGTTGACCCGGTCGAGGCCGGCCGCCTTGAGGGCGGCGGCGGTGCGCTTGAGTCCGATGCCGTTGGTGGTGAGGGACATCCGGGGGCGGGGCTCCAGGGCGGCGCAGCGCTCGACGATCCCGACGAGGCCGGGGCGGAGCAGCGGTTCGCCGCCGGTGAAGCGGACCTCGGTGACGCCGAGGTCGGTGACGGCGATGCGGATCAGCCGGACGATCTCGTCGTCGGTGAGGAGGTCCGGCTTGGCGAGCCACTGGAGGCCCTCTTCCGGCATGCAGTACGTGCAGCGCAGATTGCATCGGTCCGTGAGCGAGACGCGCAGGTCAGTGGCCACACGGCCGTAGGTGTCGATGAGCACTGTGGGCCCCCTCCCCGGATTCCGGATGCGTGATGGTGTCGAGCCTACGTGAGTGCTCGGACATCGAGCAGGGCCGATTGTCACGAGGACGGACGCGGCCGCGTCGTAGAACTCTACGACGCGGCCGTCCGGTGGTCACCAGCCGTATGCGGATCAGTGCGCTCCGACGCCGGTGAGGGACTTGACCTCCAGTTCGGCGTACTTGCCCTTGTCCGGCTCCTCCTTGGAGAGGATCGAGCCGAGCCAGCCGAGCAGGAAGCCGAGCGGGATGGAGACGAGGCCGGGGTTCTCCAGCGGGAACCAGTAGAAGTCGACCGTCTTGAACATCGACGTGGGCTTGCCGGAGACGACCGGCGAGAAGAGCACGAGGACGACGGCGGAGATCAGGCCGCCGTAGATCGACCACAGGGCGCCCCGGGTGGTGAAGCGCTTCCAGAAGAGCGAGTAGAGGATCGTCGGCAGGTTGGCCGAGGCGGCGACCGCGAAGGCGAGGGCGACCAGCCCGGCGACGTTGAGGTCGCGGGCGAGGGCGCCGAGGGCGATCGAGACGATGCCGATGAAGACGGTCGCCCAGCGGGCGGCCTTCACCTCCTCCTGCTCGGTGGCCTTCCCGCGCCGGATGACGTTGGCGTAGATGTCGTGCGCGAAGGACGAGGAGGAGGCCAGGGTCAGGCCGGCGACGACGGCGAGGATGGTCGCGAAGGCGACGGCGGAGATGACGGCGAGGAGGATCGAGCCGCCGGTGGAGTCCGCTCCGCCGCCGATCTCCAGGGCCGCGAGCGGGGCGGCGGTGTTGCCGGCCTTGTTGGAGGCGATGATGTCGCTGTTCTTGAGGAGGGCGGCGGCGCCGAAGCCGAGGACGATCGTCATCAGGTAGAAGGCGCCGATGATGCCGATGGCCCAGTTGACGGACTTACGGGCGGCCTTGGCGGTCGGCACCGTGTAGAAGCGGATCAGGATGTGCGGCAGGCCGGCCGTGCCGAGGACGAGCGCGATGCCGAGCGACAGGAAGTCCAGCTTGGAGGTGGCGGTGGCGCCGTACTTGAGGCCGGGCTCAAGGAAGGCGTCGCCCTTGCCGCTGTTGGTGGCGGCGGCGCCGAGCAGCTCCGAGATGTTGAAGTGGAACTTGAGGAGGATGAGGAAGGTGATCAGGAGGGTGCCCGCGATGAGCAGGACCGCCTTGACCATCTGCACCCAGGTGGTGCCCTTCATGCCGCCGATCGTCACGTACACGATCATCAGGAGACCGACCAGGGCGACGATCGCGATCTTGCCGCCGTCGCTGGTGATGCCGAGCAACAGCGAGACGAGGACGCCCGCGCCCGCCATCTGGGCGAGCAGGTAGAAGATCGAGACGACGATCGTCGAGGTGCCGGCGGCGGTGCGGACGGGCCGCTGGCGCATCCGGTAGGCGAGGACGTCGCCCATGGTGAACCGGCCGGAGTTGCGCAGGGGTTCGGCGACCAGGAGCAGGGCGACGAGCCAGGCGACGAGGAAGCCGATCGAGTACAGGAAGCCGTCGTAGCCGAAGAGGGCGATGGCTCCGGCGATGCCGAGGAAGGACGCGGCGGACATGTAGTCGCCGGAGATCGCGAGGCCGTTCTGGAAGCCGGTGAACTGGCGTCCGCCGGCGTAGAAGTCGGCGGCGCTGCGGGTCTGGCGGCCGGCCCAGACGGTGATGACGAGGGTGGCGACGACGAAGGCGCCGAACAGGGCGATGATCAGGGGCCGGTGCTCGGTGGTGGCGTTGCCCGCCGCGAGCAGGACGGGGGTGCTCATGCGTCGCCCTCCATACGGGTTCTGATGGCCTCGGCCTTGGGGTCGAGCCGGTTCGCCGCGTGCCGCGAGTAGAGCCAGGCGATGAGGAACGTGGTGAGGAACTGGCCGAGGCCGAGGACGAGGGCCACGTTGATGTTGCCGAAGAGCTTGGTCCCCATGAAGCCGCCCGCGTAGTTGGTGAGCAGCACGTACAGCAGGTACCAGGCGATGAAGGCCAGGGTGAGGGGGAAGGCGAAGGAGCGGTGCGTGCGGCGCAGTTCGCCGAACTCCGCGCCCTCCTGCACCTCGATGAACTGCTCCGTGGTGGGCGACGCGGGACCGTGGTCGGTCTCCGTGCCGTTCGTGGGTGGCGGCGGTGCTTCGGTAGCCACGGACTCTCCTCGTGACGCGGGGGCGGACGGCTGGGTCAAGGGGGCCTCACCAGGGGTGCGGGAAGCGGGGCTCCGAGTGGAGCTCCTCCCCTGCCCAACGGCACGGAGCCGGAAGCGAAGCGGTTCACGCGGCGATATTTCTTGAACAGATCTTCATGAAGTCTTCTCAACTCATTGAAGGTTCGGGAAGATCAGCGATAGCTTCACTCGTCATGCACCTGTCCACGCGCAAACCCGCGCGCGGACAGTACATACGGATGATGTGGAGAACCCATGGCTCATCTGGGATCGAGGCGCGGCCGAGCTCTCGCTCTGCCGGTCGGTCTCGCGCTCACGGCCTCGCTCGGCTTCCTTGCCCCCGGCGCCGCCTCCGCCGCGGAACTGAGCGACGCTCCGGCCACCGTGGCCGCTTTCAGCGGCCCGAAGCTCTCGTACGTCGTCAACGTCGAGGGTGGCCGCTGGACCGCCGGCTCGGTGCGGAAGGCGATCGCCGCCGCCGGTGGCGAGGTGGTCATCTCGTACGACCAGATAGGCGTGATAGTCGTCCACTCGCAGAACCCCGAGTTCGCGAAGACGATCCGTCAGGCGGACGGCGTGGTGTCGGCCGGCTCGACCCGCACCGCCCCGCTCTCCGCCCAGTCCGACGACTCCGTCGACGAGGGCGCGCAGACGCTGTCCCCGGCCGAGGCGAAGGCCGCCGCGGCCGCCGCCACGGACGGTCAGGACCCGCTGGAGCCCCTGCAGTGGGACATGCCGGCGATCAAGGCCGACAAGGCCCACGCGAAGACGCTCGGCAGCAGCAAGGTCACCGTCGGCATCATCGACACGGGTGTCGACGACACCCACCCGGACCTGGCGCCGAACTTCGACGCCGCCGCCTCCGCCAACTGCGTGTCCGGCAAGCCGGACACCACCCCTGGCTCGTGGCGCCCGAAGAAGGGCGAGAGCGACCACGGCACGCACGTCGCGGGCACCATCGGCGCCGCCAAGAACGGCATCGGCATCACCGGTGTCGCGCCGGGCGTGAAGCTCGCCGGCATCAAGGTGTCGACCCCCGACGGCTTCTTCTACACCGAGGCCGTGGTCTGCGGCTTCGTGTGGGCGGCCGAGCACGGCGTCGACGTCACGAACAACAGCTACTACACCGACCCGTGGATGTTCGCCTGCAAGAACGACGAGGACCAGAAGGCCCTCATCGAGGCGGTCACCCGGGCCACCCGCTACGCGGAGAAGAAGGGCACGGTCAACGTCGCCGCCGCCGGCAACTCCAAGTTCGACCTGGCGGCCGACACGATCACGGACACGACCAGCCCGAACGACACCACGGCGGTCACCCGTGACATCGACCCGACGGAGTGCTTCGACTACCCGTCGATGCTGCCGGGCGTCGTGACGGTCTCCGCGACCGGCGCCAAGAACCTCAAGGCGTCCTACTCCAACTACGGTCTCGGCGTGATCGACGTCGCCGCCCCCGGCGGTGACCGCACCGAGTACCAGACCCCGGACGCCCCGGCGGTCAACGGCCGCATCCTGTCGACCACGGTCGACGGCGGCTACAACTACAAGGCCGGTACGTCGATGGCGTCCCCGCACACCGCCGGTGTGCTCGCGCTGCTGAAGTCGACGCACCCGAACGCCAGCCCGGCGGCGCTGAAGGCGCTGCTGTACGCGCAGGCCGACGACCTCGCCTGCACCAACCCGTACGACATCGAGGGCGACGGCAAGATCGACGCCGTCTGCGAGGGCGGCAAGAACAAGAACGGCTTCTACGGAGCCGGTCTGATCGACGCGCTGGCCGCCGTGAAGTAAGCGGTACCCGTGCGTGAGGCCCTGGTGTGGTGCGCCACACCAGGGCCTTCGCCATGCCCATGGGGTGGCACTCAGTGCCACACTGCCGTCATGGACAACACAGTGCGTACAGGTACGGAGTTGCTGTGGTCGGCACTCGGCGGCGATCCCGCCCTCGTCGACCGCGTGGCGTACGGCGGGGTCTCCGGGCTGCTGCCCGCGCGGCTGCCCGTGATGGACCTGGCGCGTGCGACGGTCGCGGTCTGCTCGCTCGCCGCGGTGGAGCACGCGGGGCTGCCGGGGCCGGTGCGGGTGGACGACGGGGCCGTCGCCACCGCCTTCGTGAGCGAGCGTCATCTGCGGGTCGACGGGCGGGCCCCGGTGAACTTCGCGCCGCTGTCGCGGTTCTGGCGGGCGGCCGACGGGTGGGTCCGTACGCACGCCAACTATCCGCACCACAGGGCTGCGCTGCTCGCCGCGCTCGATGTCTCCGATTCCGTCGAGGCCGTCGCCGCGGCGATCGCCGAGCGGAAGGCCGTCGAGGTCGAGACGGCGGTGTACGCGGCCGGGGGCCTGGCCGTCGCCCTGCGCACGCCCGAGGAGTGGGCGGCCTGCGAGCAGGGCCGGGAGGTGGCGGCGCGGCCGCTGCTGACCCGGGAGCGGCTGGACGGGGCCGCGCCCCGGGCCGTGGGCGGGCGGCCGCTGCGGGTCCTCGACCTGACCCGGGTGATCGCCGGGCCCGTCGCGACGCGGACGCTCGCGCTGCTCGGCGCGGACGTCCTGCGGATCGACCCGCCCGGCAACCCCGAACTGCCCGACCAGCACGCGGACACGGGCGTCGGCAAGCGGACGGCCGCGCTCGACCTGGACCGGGCGTCGGACCGGCGCACCTTCGACGAACTCCTGGATTCCGCCGATGTGCTGGTCACCGGATTCCGGCCGGGGGCGCTCGACCGGTTCGACCTGGAGCGGCCCGGTCTGGTGACCGCCCGCCTCTCCGCCTGGGGCGACTACGGGCCCTGGGGCGAGCGGCGGGGCTTCGACTCCCTGGTGCAGGTGGCGACGGGGATCGCCGCGGTGGAGGGATCGGCGGAGGAGCCGGGCGCGCTGCCGGCGCAGGCCCTGGACCACGGCACGGGGTACCTGCTGGCGGCGGCGGTGCTGCGGTCGCTGACGGAGCAGCGGGCGGAGGGCGGCAGCCGTCTCGTACGGCTCGCGCTGGCGCAGACGGGGCACTGGCTGAGCGGCTCGCTGCCGCGGTACGCGCCGGAGCGGTACCTCGCGGAGTCGGAGGGGCCGTTGGGGCGCCTGCGGCACGCGTTGTCGCCGGTCGCGCACGGGGGCGGCCCGACGGACTGGTCGCGCCCGCCGGGCGTCGCCGGGGCGGACGCGCCGGAGTGGCTCGGGGCCTGACCGGGGTCGTACGGGACGGGCACCCGGCAAGGGTGCCCGTCCCGGTGCCGTTACGGCTTGACCAGGACCTTCAGGGCCGTGCGGTCGTCCATCGCCCGGTAGCCCGCCGGGACGCCGTTCAGGTCCACCGTCAGGTCGAAGACCGGGGACGGGTCGATCGCGCCGGACAGGACGTCCGGGAGGAGCTCCGGGATGTAGGCGCGGACCGGGGCGACGCCGCCGCGCAGCGCGATGTTGCGGTCGAACATGACGGAGAGGTCGAGGCCGGTGCCGCTGCCGTGCGGGACGCCGACGTAGCCGATGGAGCCGCCGTCGCGGGTGATGCCGACGGCCGTGCGCATCGACTGCTCGGTGCCGACCGCCTCGATCACGGCGTGCGCGCCCTGACCGCCGGTCAGCTCGCGCACGGCGGCCTCGGCGGCCTCGCCGCGCTCGGCGACGACGTCGGTGGCGCCGAAGGCGCGGGCGATGTCGGTACGGGCGGTGTGCCGGCCGAGCGCGATGATCCGCTCGGCGCCGAGCCGCTTGGCGGCGAGGACGCCGCAGAGGCCGACGGCCCCGTCGCCGACGACGGCGACCGTGGAGCCCTTCGTGACGCCCGCGCCGAGGGCCGCGTGGTGTCCGGTGCCCAGGACGTCGGAGAGGGCGAGCAGCGCGGTCAGGAGCCGGTCGTCGGAGGCGGCGTCCGCGGGGAGCTTGACGAGGGTGCCGTCGGCGAAGGGGACGCGGACGGCCTCGCCCTGGCCGCCGTCGGAGCCGACCGAGCCCCAGAAGCCGCCGCGCGGGCAGGAGGTCTGGAGGCCCTCGGCGCAGTACTCGCAGCTGCCGTCGGACCAGACGAAGGGGGCGACGACGAGGTCGCCGGCGGCGAAGCCGGTGACGTCGGAGCCGGCCGCCTCGACGATGCCGAGGAACTCGTGGCCGATGCGCTGGCCGGGCTGCCGGGCGGACTCGCCGCGGTAGGCCCACAGGTCGCTGCCGCAGATGCAGGCGCGCAGGACCCGCAGGACGACGTCGGTCGGCTCCTGGATCACCGGGTCGGGCACGTCCTCCACGCGCATGTCGAACGGGGCATGGATGGTGGTGGCGCGCATGGGGAGCGGTCCTTGCTGTCAGACGGTTGTACGACGTTCACCGTACATCGCGCGGAGCGCTCCCGCCGTCAGGAGGTACTGCGCCGCGACATAGGTCAGCATGACCCAGAAGTCGGGCGCCGGCAGCTGGGGCCACGCGGCGACGCCGGTGGCGATGAGGGTGTCGGACAGCAGGAACAGGGCGCCGCCGAGGCCGGCCAGGAGCCCGAGGGCGCTGGAGCGGTACGCCATCGCGGTCAGCAGCAGCGAGTAGCAGGCGACGGGGATCCGCAGGCCGGCGGGGAGGTCGGGCCACAGGAGCGTGACGGTGCCGGCGAGCGCGGCCGCGTACAGGACGCCGAGTGCCGGGGACGTACGCCCGCGTCCGAAGAGGACCAGGTAGCAGACGTGTCCGGCGGCGAAGGAGCCCATGCCGACGAGGAAGGCCCCGTCGGCGTCGGAGAGCAGGAGGACGTCGCCGCCCCAGCCGAGGAGGAGCGCGGCGGTGAGCAGCCGGGGGGCGCCGAGGGCGACGGCGTACGCGGCGAGCAGCGGCATCAGGAGCGGTTTGGCGATCTGGTGGCCGAGGTCGGCTCCGGCGAGCAGGGAGACCAGGTCGACGGCGGCCGCGAGTCCGAAGGCGGCGAGCAGCGCGCGGGAGGCGGTCGGGCGGGAGAGGGCGAGCGTGCTCACGCGGCGGCCTCCGTCGGGGCGGGCGGGTTCGTGACGCCGGTCGGGGCCGGCTGCCAGCCGGGGCCGCGGAAGACGCGTCCCGCGCGCTCGCGCCAGCCGTGCGCGGCGCGCAGGTCGCGGGCGATGGCGGCGTACTCGTGGGTGGCGACGCGCAGCGGGTTGTAGGTCCCGATGTTCTTGGTGAGGCCGTAGACGGGCCGCTCGGTCTCGGCGACCCAGGAGCCGAACATCCGGTCCCAGACGATGAGGATGCCGCCGAAGTTCCGGTCCAGGTAGCCGCCCTGGGAGGCGTGGTGGACGCGGTGGTGCGAGGGCGTGTTGAGGACGTACTCGAAGGGGCGGGGCAGCTTGTCGATGCGCTCGGTGTGGATCCAGAACTGGTAGACGAGGTTGACCGAGTAGCAGAAGGCGAGGGCCGCCGGGTGGACGCCGAGGGCGATCAGCGGCAGGTAGAACGGCCAGCCCGTCACACCGGTCCACGGCTGGCGCAGGGCGGTGGAGAGGTTGAACTTCCGGCTGCTGTGGTGGACGACGTGGCAGGCCCACAGGACGCGGATGACGTGGTGTCCCCGGTGCTGCCAGTAGTAGAGGAAGTCCTGGGCGAGCAGCATGAGCGGGATCGTCCACCAGAGGACGGGGACGCGGAGCGGGGTCAGCTCGTAGACGGCGGTGTAGATCGCGACGACCGGGATCTTCCACAGCGCGTCGAAGAAGAGGCTTCCCAGGCCCATGCCGATGCTGGTGGCGGCGTCCTTCGCCTCGTACCCGGCGGCGTCCTCGTCGGGGTGGACCCGGTGGACGACCATCTCCAGGACGGTGAGGAGGACGAACGCCGGTATGGACCAGAGCACGACATCGGGCAGGTTCGGCGGCATGCCGATGACGGTAGAGGCGGGGACCGGGCTCGGCTAGACGTGATTACTTACAAGTAAGTGAGACAGCTTGTCAGCAAGCTTTGGCACCTTCCGACAAGGCTCCGCTAGACCCCGGCCGCGCCGAGCAGCGAGCCCGCGCCGTAGGTCACCGCCATCGCGAGCGCGCCGCCCGCCACGTTGCGCAGGATCGCCTGGCCCGTGGGGGCGCTGCCGAGGCGGGCGCTCCACCAGCCGGTGAAGGCGAGGGCGGCGAGGACGGAGACGACCGTGACCCAGAGGCGGGCGGAGGCCGGCGGGAGGACGATCGCGAGGAGCGGGAGCAGGGCGCCGACGGTGAAGGCGAGGAAGCTGGCGGCGGCGGCGTGCCAGGGGTTGGTGAGGGCGTCGGGGTCGATGCCGAGCTCCACGCGCGCGTGGGCGCGCAGCGCGTCGCGGGCGGTGAGCTGTTCGGCGGCCTCGCGGGCCACATCCGAGGAGAGGCCGCGGGCGGCGAGCAGGCCGGTCAGTTCCGCCAGTTCCGCTTCCGGCTCTTCGCGCAGTTCGCGTTTCTCCTGGGCGAGCGCCGCCTTCTCCGAGTCGCGCTGGGTGGAGACGGAGACGTACTCCCCCGCCGCCATCGACATCGAACCGGCGAGCAGCCCCGCCAGGCCGGCCGTGAGCAGGGCCGCCTGGGACTCGGTGGCTCCGGCGACGCCGACGACGAGGCCGGCGGTGGAGACGACGCCGTCGTTGGCTCCGAGCACGGCCGCCCGGAGCCAGTTGAGACGGGAGCCGAGGCCGCCGCCGTGGGCCTCGTCGTGTGCGGGGGCTTCAGTCACTTCTGGAGGGTCGCACCCGGTGGGTCACCAGACCCGGACCGACCCGCCCTTCGCGAAGGCCGGGCTGGTGGCGCCCGCCGGGACCTCCTTCAGGGGCTCGGCGATCTCCTCGACGGCCGGGCCGTGGACGGCGGCGAGGCGGTCGAGGAGGGCGAGGTCGAAGCCGTAGACCCGGGCCGCGTTCCCGCCGACCATGGCGGCGACCTCCTCCCGGGGCAGTCCCGCGTAGGCGATGCGGAGGCCTTCCCGGGAGTACGGGGTGGTGCCCTCGTCGTGCGGGTAGTCGCTGCCCCACATGATCTTGTCGAGGCCGATCCGGTCGCGCAGCGGCACCTCGTGGGGGCGCATGAAGCTGGCGCCGACGAAGCAGTTGTCCCGCCAGACCTCGCCGGGGCCCTTGCCCATGGACGCGGCGAGGCCGGCGCCGAACTTGGACTCGGCGGTGGCGGCCTGCGTCGCGGCCGAGACCAGGCGCCGGTGGTAGTAGTCCAGCATGTCGAGCACGCCGGGGATCCAGCCCGAGCCCTGCTCGGTCAGGACCAGCTTGAGCCCCGGATGGCGCCGGAACGCGCCGCCGAAGATCAGGTGCCACAGGGCCCGGTGCGAGAACCAGGTGGTCTCCACCATGAACACCGCCCGGGCGGCCGGTTCGTCGCCCAGCGGCGGCGAGGCGGAGCCGCCGTGGTGGTTGACCGGGACGTCGAGCTCGGCGCAGACCGCCCAGATCGGGTCGTACGCCTCGGAGTACAGCTCCGGGACGGGCGAGCCCGGCGGGACGCCGGGCAGCAGGATGCCGCCGGTGAGACCGGCCTCGCGGGTGCGGCGGATCTCCGTGACCGCCGCGTCCACGTCGTTGAGGAGGATCTGCGCCACGCCCGCCCTGCGCCCCGGGGCGTCCGCGCAGAAGTCGGCCAGCCAGCGGTTGTGGGCCTGGAGCCCGGCCCAGCGCCGCTCGTACTCGGCGCGGGTGGGCGGCTGGGCCATCAGGGAGGCCTTGGGGAAGAACGGCGGGATGGTGTTCGGGAAGACGACCTCGGCGACGATCCCGTCGGCCTCCAGCTCGCGCAGCCTGCGCCGGGAGTTCCAGTTGCGGTCGGCGGTGTCGGCGAGGAGGTCCTCGTACGGGTTGACGTAGGTCGCCGCCCAGGCGTCGAAGTCGTCGTGGTGCTTCTTCTCCAGGTACGGCCTGTAGTCGAGGAGGTCGGCGCCGGCGTGGCAGTCGGCGGAGACGACGGTGTAGCGGTCGGTCACGGGTTCACCCCCAGGACCGGGAACTCGTGGTCGGTGAGCCAGTGCCGGCCGACCTCGCGCGAGCGGGCCCAGGAGGCTTCGACGGCGGTCTGGTCGGCGGGCTGGCCGAGGTCGGCGGGGGTGGGGCCGATCCGAAGGGATATCGGATCCAGTATTTGGATATCGAATCCAAAAACCTCCGCGGCGGCGAGACCGAGCATCCGCCGGGTCTCCGCGACCGGGATGTCGTGGAACGTCTTCCGCAGCCACGCGCGCGTGTCCGGCCAGGTGCCCTCCGGGTGCGGGAAGTCCGAGCCCCACAGGATGTTGTCGACGCCGATCTCGTACCGCTGCGCCAGCTCGCGCCGCTTGGTGTTGGTGGCGCAGACGAAGACCTGCCGGTCCAGGTACTCGCTCGGCGGCCGCTTCAGCTCGGCGAACGGGGACAGCTTCTTGCCGCCGTGCGCGCCCAGATAGAGCCGGTCCATGAACCAGAGCAGGTTCGGCAGCCACCAGCAGCCGGACTCGGCGACCCCGAACCGCAGGCCGGGGTGGCGCTCGAAGACGCCCGACCAGAGCAGGAACCACAGCGGCCTGGCCGGCCACCAGGTGACCTCGGAGACGTAGATCCCGAGGTGGTCGCCGTACTCCTCGCGCGGCGCCGCCCCGGAGTGGGTGACGACCGGCATGCCGGTCTCGGCGGCCGCCGCCCACACCGGGTCGTAACGCCGGTCGTGGTAGGGGGCCTTGTCCACCCACATGGAGGGGATCATGAGCGCGCCGAGCCCGGACTCCTTGGCGCGGTGGATCTCGGCGACGACCTCGCGGACGTCGGCGGTGACGGGGAGGAGGGCGACCCCGCAGTGCCGGGCCGGGTTCGCCGAGACGAACTCCGCGAGCCAGCGGTTGTGCGCCTTCGCGCCCGCCATGCCGAGCTCGGGGTCCTGGTCGCCGGAGAGTCCGAGGCCGACGCCGAAGGGCGCGGCGGTCTGGCTGTCGACGGCGTCCGCGTCGGGGAAGACGACCTCGGCGGCCACCCCGTCGCCATCGAGCTCCTTGATGCGCTGGGCGGGGTCCCAACCGCCGCGCAGGCCTTCCTCGTTGTCGCGGAACCACTTGTCGGCGAAGGCCTCGTTGCGCACCCCGAGCCGGGTCATGGCCTGGCGGCGGGCCTCGCGCCCCGCCAGGAAGTCGTCGAAGTCGCGGTGGAAGCGGGGGTCGAGATAGGGCCGGTACTCCTCGGTGGGCAGCCCGGCGTGACAGTCGGAGGAGATGATCAGATACGGGTCCTCATAGCTCATCGTGCAGCCCCCTCGGGCGTCAGTCGAGGATGAAGCTCTCCAGGTACGACGGGTTGGCGCGGTCGAGCATGGACCGTGAGCGCGCCGTGATCTGCCGGTCGCTGTGCTCGCTCTCCGGCAGCATCCAGAAGCGGTCGGCGCGGATGCCGTCGACGACGTGCTCGGCGACGTCCTCCACCGGCGTGAAGGCGATCTCGCGCCCGGCCGCCTTCATCGCGGCCTCGTACTGGTCGAGGCTGCGGTACGGGGTCCGGCGCGGCCGCTGCTTGGCGTACCGCTCGGGCCGGTTGCGGTGCGACTCCCACAGTCCGGTGCGGAGCATGTGCGGGCCGGGGAAGAGCACGGAGGCGCCCACGCGCGCGTGCTCGGCCCTCAGATGGGCGTAGAGCGACTCGGTCATGGTGACGACGGCCGCCTTGGTGACCGCGTACACGGAGGCGGTCGGGAGCGGGGCGATGCCGCCGTCGCCCGAGGAGGTGTTCACGACGTGGCCGGGTTCGCCGCCGGCGAGCATGCGCGGGACGAAGGCCTGGATGCCGTGGAAGACGCCCCAGACGTTGACGGAGAAGGCCCACTTCCAGTCGTTCGGCTCGTGCTCCCACATGCGGCCCTCGGCGCCCGAGCCGACGCCCGCGTTGTTGCAGAGGACGTGGACGGCGCCGAAGGTGTCGTACGCGGCGTCCGCGAAGGCCCGGACCTGGTCGGGGTCCGAGACGTCGACCGTCCGGGCGAGGACCTGCGCCCCGCTCGCCATCAGCTCGTCGGCGGCCTCCTCCAGGGCGCCGCGCTCGACGTCCCCGAGGACGACGGCGAGGCCCTCGGCGGCGAAGCGGCGGGCCATCGCGAACCCGATGCCGCTCGCCGCGCCCGTGACGACGGCGACCTGCCCCTCGCGCAGCTCCATCAGGCACGTCCTTCCGGGGGTCCGTCGAGGATCTGGAGCGGGTCGTCGTACCGCTGGTGGACGAAGGGCAGCAGGTCCCGGGCGGAGACGCGCTCGGCGACCGTGCCCTTCTGGTCGGTGGTCTTCTCGCCGATCGTGATCTCGACGAGCCGGCGCACGGGCAGGTCGGCGACCGGGTCGTACATCGACTCGCGCAGCACCACGTCCCCGGTGATCCGCTCCAGCCTCCGCACCTTCTCGTTGCGGACGCAGTGCACGAGGACGGGGTCGGCGTCGAAGCCGGTCCCCTCCACGCCGGGCAGGAACTTGAAGTAGAAGTCGGTCTTCTCGACGGGCTCCGGCAGCGGCAGCGGTCCGGCGACCGCCCCGCGCACCTCCACGAAGGCGATGCCGTGCCGGGCGAGCGCGGCGCGCACGACGAGCCCGTCGCGCTCGACCGTGACCTCGCCCAGCTTCTTCGGCTCGCCGAAGACCTCGCGCCCGCCGATCAGGGCCCGCTCGTGGGTCATCGGCATGACCAGCGGGTACCAGCCCTCGCGGTCGCCGTGGGCGGCGGCCACGGCCACCGAGCCGGCGCCGAGCGGATAGCCGGGCAGGTCGACCTTGCTGATGTTGGCGCGCACGAGGGGGCGCGCGGTGGGTTTCAGCGGGGGCGGCAGCACCGCCGCCACGACGTCCGGGTCGGTCTCCCAGACGGCGACCACGCCGGTGGACCAGATGTCGGGGAGTCTGGCGGACCGCTCGCGGGCCGCAGCCGCCTCCGCGTCGCTGCGCGCCCCGTACCGTACTCGTGCCATGACGTACCGCCCTTCGGGAACGTATCGGCCTGTAACACTGTTACACCGAGCACCGCGCAGGGTAAAGAGGGCCGCACGCAGAGGAGTTGGGGGATCCGATGGCACGCTCCGCGCTGACCCGCGACGAGGTCCTGGACACGGCGGCCGCCCTGGTGAGGGAGCACGGCCCGGACGCGCTCACGATGCGCCGGCTCGCCGCCGAGCTCGGCACCGCGGTCACCTCGATCTACTGGCACGTCGGCAACCGCGAGTCGCTCCTCGACGCGCTCGCCGCCCGCACCGTCGCCGACCTCGGCACGATCCGACCCCGGGGGGCGACCCCGGCCGAGCGGATGGTCTCGGTCGCCCGCGCGCTGCGCCGCGCCCTGCGCGAGCGCCCGCACCTGGTGGCGATGGTCCACGAACGGGGGCTGACCGAGCGCATGTTCCTGCCGGCCCAGCGGGCCCTGGTCCACGAGGCCCACGCGGCGGGGCTGCGCGGGGCGGAGGCCGCCCGGGCCGTCCGCGCGGTGCAGTTCCAGGTCGTCGGCTACGTCCTGGTGGAGCGCAACCGCGAGCGGGCCCCCGCCCAGTCCCCCGCGGAGGAGGAGCTGTGGCGGGTCGAGGACGCCGAGGCGGACGGGTCCCTCGCCCGCGCGCTTGCGGCGCCGATCGACACCGAGCGGCTCTTCACCGACTCCGTACGGGCCCTTGTGGACGGCCTGCTCACGCGGGCCTCAGGCGACACAGCGGGGACCTCGGGGTGACATAACGGACATTCAGAGCACCGGGGACGGGGCTGTCGGTCGGGGGCCGTATTCTCAGTGACCGTGCTTGACGACCGTACGACAGCAGCGATGTGGCCGGCCGCCTACCCGCAGGGGTACGCGGTCGTCGACGTGGAGACCACCGGACTCGCCCGTGACGACCGGATAGTGTCGGCTGCCGTCTACCGGCTGGACGCCCAGGGGAACGTCGAGGACCACTGGTACACCCTCGTCAATCCCGAGCGCGACCCAGGACCGGTCTGGATCCACGGACTGACCAGCGACGTCCTGGAGGGCGCACCGCTCTTCCCGGAGATCGCGGCGGAGTTCGCGGCGCGGCTCGACGGACGGGTGCTCGTCGCGCACAACGCGATGTTCGACTGGCAGATGATCGCCCGGGAGTACGCGCGCGCGGAGTCCGCGGCGCCGGTGCGCCAGCGGCTGTGCACGATCGCGCTCGCCAAGGAGCTGTCGCTGCCGCTGCCCAACCACAAGCTGGAGTCGCTCGCCGCGCACTTCGGCGTCGTGCAGCAGCGCGCGCACAACGCGCTCGACGACGCGCGGGTGCTCGCCGAGGCGTTCCGGCCGAGCCTGCACGCGGCGGCCGAGCGGAACGTACGGCTGCCGCTCCTGGAGTGCCGGCCGCTCACCGAGTGGGCCTCGGCGCCCGCGCAGCCGCGGATCGGCCAGCAGTCCTCGTACCGGGCGGGTGGCTGGCGCCCCTCGCGGAAGCGGCCGCCGTGCCCGCACCCCAACCCCGGGCGCTACGAGTCGGACAAACCACTCAAGCAGGGCATGCGGATCGCCTTCTCCGGCGACACCTCCATCGACCGCGAGCTCCTGGAGGACCGCACCGCCGAGGCCGGCCTGCACGTCGCCACCAGCGTCTCCCGGCTGACCAGCCTCCTGGTCACCAACGACCCGGACTCCGCCACCTCCAAGACCCTCAAGGCCCGGTCCTTCGGCACCCCGGTCGTCGACGAGGCCGCCTACACCCAGCTCCTGCGGGACGTGACCCCGGCAGACGGGTGACACCCCGGGCCCGGCGGGCGCGCCGCGCTGCGCGCGCCCGCCGGGCGCTCCACCCTGTGGCGCATGGCACGTTGTGAGGTCTGCGGAAACGATTACGGCATGTCCTTCGAGGTGCACGCGCAGGGCGCGGTGCACGTCTTCGACTGCTTCTCCTGCGCCATCCACCGCATGGCGCCCATCTGCGAGCACTGCCGGGTCCAGATCATCGGACAGGGCGTCGAGGTCGAGGGCAGCTGGTACTGCGGCGGCCACTGCGCCCGCGCCGAGGGGAGGGTGGGCATCGTCGACAGGGTGTGAGGAAACGTTCCCGGGCGGTCGGGCGAACCGAGCCGAACCCCCCGTGCGAGCACCCCGCGACCCGGGCTGTACGGTCGTGGGGTGTACCGCTTCCTGTTGTCCCGGCAGTGGGTGATCCTCACCCTCGTCGCCCTCGTCCTCATCCCCACGATGATCGAGCTGGGCTTCTGGCAGTTCCACCGGCACGAACACCGGGTCGCCCAGAACACCCTGATCGCGGACAACCTCAAGGCGAAGCCGCTCCCGGTCGAGCAGCTCACCGCCCCCGGTCACACCGTCCCGCGCGCCGACTACTGGCGCCAGGTCACCGCCACCGGCACCTTCGACACCGCCCACGAGGTCGTCGTCCGCCGCCGCACCTCCTCCGACGACCGGGTGGGCGTGCACGTCCTGACCCCGCTGGTCCTGCGCGACGGCCGGATCGTCCTGGTCAACCGGGGCTGGATCCCGGCCGCCGCCGACCAGCACTCCTTCCCGCCCGTGCCGCCCGCCCCCAAGGGCGAGGTCACCGTCACCGGCCGCCTCAAGGCCGACGAGACGACGGGCGCCAGCGGCATCAAGGACCTGAAGGGCCTGCCGGACCGCCAGGTCATGCTCATCAGCAGCCGGCAGCAGGCCGAGCTCATCGGCCGCGAGGTGCTCGGCGGC
This sequence comes from Streptomyces sp. NPDC037410, assembly GCF_055602235.1. Lineage (NCBI taxonomy): Bacteria > Bacillati > Actinomycetota > Actinomycetes > Kitasatosporales > Streptomycetaceae > Streptomyces > Streptomyces sp. NPDC037410. The sequence continues at coordinate 45,301 of NZ_JBVJWR010000033.1, forward strand.
TACCTGGAGCAGAGCGCGCCCGAGCCGGCGGGCGGCACCCCCGAGCTGATCCCCGAGCCGGACCACGACTCGATCGGCCCCCACATGGCGTACGCCGTGCAGTGGTGGCTCTTCGCCGCCGGCGTGCCCGTCGGCTGGGTGATCCTAGTGCGCCGGGAGAAGCGCGACCGGGCGGCGCAGACCGCCTCCGACGTCCCCGGATCCGCCGAGCCGGACACGGCGGAGGCAGAGGCCGCTCCGGCCCGCTGATTGACCGCCGCCGCTTCCGGGAACAGCCCAAAGCGTGACGCAACGTATCGACGACTACGCCCTCATCGGCGATCTCCAGACCGCCGCGCTCATCGGCCGCGACGGGTCGGTCGACTGGCTGTGTCTGCCCCGCTTCGACTCCGCCGCCTGCTTCGCCGCCATCCTCGGCGACGAGAACAACGGCCACTGGACCATCGCGCCCAAGGGCGCCACCACCTGCACCGACCGCCACTACGCCGAGGACACCCTCGTCCTGGAGACCTACTGGAAGACCCGTACGGGCACCGTCAAGGTCATCGACTTCATGCCGCAGCGGGACAGGGCCCCCGACCTGATGCGGATCGTGGAGGGGGTCAGCGGCAGCGTCGAGATGACCTCCGTGCTGCGGCTCCGCTTCGACTACGGCTCGATCGTGCCCTGGGTGCGCAGGGACGACGGCCACCGGGTCGCGATCGCCGGCCCCGACTCGGTCTGGCTGCGCAGCGAGCCGCACGTGAAGACCTGGGGCCAGCAGTTCTCCACCCAGTCCGCCTTCAGCGTCGCCGCCGGCGAGAAGGTCGCCTTCGTCCTCACCTGGCACCCCTCGCACGAGCCGCGCCCGGAGCTCGTCGACCCCTTCGAGGCCCTGGACCAGTGCCTCGCGGACTGGCGTGAGTGGGCGTCCCGCTGCACCTACCAGGGCCCGTACCGGGCGGCCGTGGTGCGCTCCCTGATCACCCTCAAGGCGCTCACGTACGCCCCCACCGGCGGGATCATGGCCGCCCCCACCACCTCCCTGCCGGAGGAGCTCGGCGGCGTGCGGAACTGGGACTACCGCGCCTGCTGGCTGCGCGACTCCTCCCTCACCCTCGGCGCGCTGCTCGCCGCCGGATACGAGGAGGAGGCCTGCGCCTGGCGGGACTGGCTGCTGCGCTCGGTCGCGGGCGACCCCGCCGACCTGCAGATCATGTACGGACCCGCCGGGGAGCGCCGGCTGCCGGAGACCAGCCTGCCGTGGCTGCGCGGCTACGCCGACTCCTCACCGGTCCGCACCGGGAACGCCGCGGTGGACCAGTTCCAGCTCGACGTGTACGGCGAGGTCATGGACTCCCTCCACCGCGCGCGTGAGGCCGGGACCCCGGAAGAACGGCACGCCTGGAACATCCAGCTGAGCCTGCTCGGCTTCCTTGAGTCCACCTGGCGGGAGCCCGACGAGGGCCTGTGGGAGGTCCGCGGGCCGCGCCGCCACTTCACCCACTCGAAGGTCATGGCCTGGGTCGCCGCCGACCGCGCGGTGCGCACCCTGGAGGCCGACCCCTCGCTGCCGGGGAACGCGGACCGCTGGCGGGCGATGCGGGACGAGATCCACGCCCAGGTGTGCAAGCGGGCCTACGACCCCGAGCGGAACACCTTCACCCAGGCGTACGGCTCGTCCGAGCTGGACGCCGCGACCCTCCTCATCCCCCGGGTCGGCTTCCTGCCGCCGGACGACCCGCGGGTGGTGGGGACCGTGGACGCGGTACGGGCGGAGCTGTCGCACGGCGGCTTCCTGCGCCGCTACAGCCCCGACTCGACGGCCCTGGACGGACTCCCCGGGCAGGAGGGCACCTTCCTCGTCTGCTCGTTCTGGCTGGCGGACGCGCTGCGGCTGACCGGCCGCACCGAGGAGGCGCGCGAGCTCTTCGAGCGGCTCCTCGCCCTCACCAACGACGTGGGGCTCCTCGCGGAGGAGTACGACCCGGTGGCGCGCCGCCAGCTGGGGAACTTCCCGCAGGCGTTCAGCCATATCGGCCTCGTGGGGACCGCTCTCGACCTCGCCGCAGGGGACCCGGCAGGATAGGGGCCATGGATCTTGGACTGAAGGACCGTGTGTACGTGGTGACGGGTGCGACGCGGGGGCTCGGCCGGGCCTCTGCCGAGGCGCTGCTCGCCGAGGGCGCGAAGGTGCTGATCACCGGGCGCGAGGAGAAGACCGTCGCCGACGCGGTGGCCGAGCTGGGCGAGGGCGCGGCCGGCGTCGCCGCCGACAACACCGACCCGGGGACCCCGGCGCGGCTGATCGCCGAGGCGCGGGCCCGCTTCGGCGGCTTCGACGGCATCCTGATCAGCGTCGGCGGCCCGGCGCCCGGCTTCGCGGCGGACAACACCGACGAGGAGTGGGCGGCCGCCTTCGACACGGTCTTCCTCGGGGCGGTACGGCTGGCCCGCGCGTCCGCCGAGACGCTCGCCGAGGGCGGGGTCATCGGCTTCGTCCTGTCCGGTTCCGTCCACGAGCCGATCCCCGGCCTGACCATCTCCAACGGGCTGCGCCCCGGCCTGGCTGGCTTCGCCAAGTCCCTCGCCAACGACCTGGGCCCGCGCGGGATCCGGGTCGTCGGCCTGCTGCCGAGCCGCATCGACACCGACCGGGTCCGCTCCCTGGACGCGCTCTCCGGCGACGCGGAAGCCTCCCGCGCGGCGAACGAGCTCACGATCCCGCTGCGCCGCTACGGCACCCCGGCGGAGTTCGGCCGCACGGCGGCCTTCGTGCTCTCGCCGGCCGCCTCGTACCTGACGGGTCTGATGCTGCCGGTGGACGGCGGGGCACGCTCCGGGTTCTGACCCAGGGCTTGGGGCCTGTCCGGCGGATCAGGGTCGGATAGGCCGCGGCGTCTGGTGCATGGGGTCTCCCCATGATCCGCCGGACAGGCCCTAGGCGACCCGGCGGGCGCGGTGCTTCACCGCGCGCAGGCGCGCCTCGGTGGGCAGCGTGGGCAGGCCCGTCGACGTGCGGGCGTCGGCGAGCGCCCGGGTGCTGAGGGTGGTCAGGGCGTCGCCCGGGGAGGCGTACGGCTCCAGGAGAAGCGCGATCCTGGTCCGGGGGGCGCCGCGGCGGCCCGTGAGGGCGACCTTGGCGCGGGCGACGCCGTCCTGTGCGGCGGCGTCCGCCTCCAGGACGCTCTCCAGGGCCCGGCCGCGCAGCACCGCCGCCTCGCCGTCGCCGGTGTCGACGAGGACCTCGGCGAGCCGGGCCCGCCGGAACTGGACGAGCAGCCACCAGAGGGCGAGCAGGACGACGAGCCCGAGGACGGCGATGACCACCGGCCACCACCAGCTCTCGGCGCGCCAGTGCTGCCGTTCGGAGGTGGACAGCAGCACGTCGTCGGGGCCCGACCAGGGCCACCAGGACGGTACGGGCAGGTCGAGGGCGGCGGCGAGGACGGCGCCGCCGCCGACCACGAGGAGCAGCCCGGCGAGACCGAGCAGGGCGCGGTTGACGCGCCGCAGGACGACCGTCACTTGGCCTTCCCTTCCTTCCGGGGCGGCCTCGCCACCCGTACCGTCCGCGCGGGCGGGTGGGCGAGGCCGAGCTCGTCGACACCGGTGGCGAGCACCGTCTCCACGTCGGCGCGGACCTGGTCGAGGGCCCGGAAGTGGGAGACCGCCCGGACGGCGACCTTGGCGCGGCCGACGCGCACCCGGGCGGACTGGACCCCGGAGACCTCCATGACGCGGTCCCGCAGGGTGAGGGCTGCGGCCTTGCGGTCGAGTCCCGCCCGCACGTCGGTGTGCTCGCGGCGCATCGGGAGGATGCCGCGCAGCCCGGGGGTGGCGGCCAGGACCAGGAGCCAGAGGCCGAGCACGGCGGCGACGGCCGCGCCGGCGACGATCGCCCCGTCGTCGAGCGGCCGGGTCGCGAGCCCGTCGGCCAGCTTGCGCCGCCAGGCCATGGCGGGGCGGTCGGCGCGTACGGCCGCGACGTCGTAGAGCAGCAGCCCGGTGCCGCCGAGCACGACGGCCGCGAGGACGGCGGCGGGGATGCGCCGCACGGCCCAGAAACGGCGGACGCGGGCGGCGGGGACGGGGCCGGCTGCGGGATCGGGGGCGGGTTCAGGGCCGGGGTCCGGCTCGGAGCGCGGGGGTGCCGAGGGGTCCGGCTCGGAGCGCGGGTGGGCCGAGGGGTCCGGTTCCGGGGTCGTGGTCATGCGAGGCGGCCCCTCGGGGTGGTGTGGCGGGTGTGGGCGGAGTGGAGGCGCTCGACGTGGACGGTCACCTCGTGGACCTCCAGGCCGACGAGCTCCTCCACGCGCGTGCGTACCCGGCTCCGGACGGCCCCGCACTGGCGGCCGACGTCGGACGGGTAGTCGAGGTCGAGGCTCACCGAGACGTGGGCGATCTCCCGGTGGACGACGACGGAGGCGTGCGGCTTCGATCCTCCTTCCGGGACGGCGTCGAGCGCCTCCCTGGCCGCCTGCGCGGCGATCTTCGCGACGACGCGGTCGGCGACGGTGGTCGCCCCCCGGTCCCGCACCCCGTCCCGTACCGCGCCGTCCGCCAAATCCGTCACCACCCCCGGTCACCGCCGCCGGTCGCCGCGCTCGCGTCCCCGGAACAGATCGCCCGCCTCGAGGTCGCCGTCGAGGAAACGGCCCGCCACGAAGCCGATCGCCCCGAGGGCCGCGACCAGCAGGAACGCCCCGAAGCCGCCGAAGTATCCGGCGAAGCCGAGAGCCATGCCGGCCACCAGGCCGACCACTGCCATATTCATTACCGAGCCCCTTTCCCTGGCCCCCGGCCCGTGTCGCCGGGGCTGCGACGACTACTGGAGCCGGGGCTCCTCCTGCTCTTCCTCTTCCTCGGGCAGCTTGACGTCGCTGACCGCGATGTTGACCTCGACGACCTCGAGGCCGGTCATCCGCTCCACGGCGGCGATGACGTTCTCCCTGACGTCGCCGGCGACGTCGGCGATGGAGACGCCGTAGTCGACGACGATCTCCAGGTCGAGCGCGGTCTGCACCTCGCCGACCTCGGCCTTGACCCCTCGGGTGACGTTCGCCTTGGCGCCGCCTCCGCCGGGGACCCGGTCGCGGACGGCGCCGAAGGTCCGGGAGATGCCGCTGCCCATGGCGTGGACGCCGACGACGTCACGCGCGGCGAGACCGGCGATCTTCTCCACGACACCGTCGGCGATCGTCGTCCGCCCCCGGGTCGCCGCCGCGCCGCCGCCCCGCTTGGTCACGGAGGTACGGCGCGGCTCGTCCGCCGCGGGGCCTCCGGAGTGAGTGGTGTCCGTCATCAGAGTGAGCCCCTTCTGTCATGTTTCGGGGTTACTCGCCCACATTAAGGTCGCTTGCCCGAATCCGCTCCGGGGATGCGGCAGGCTGGGGGAATGACGACGGCTGAGGGTTGGACGGCGGCGGTACGGGAGCACCTCGCGCCGGGCAGGCTGCTGCCGCTGGGGGCGGCCGGGGACGGCGCGTGGATCGCCGAGCGCGCGGCACGCGGTCTCCTCGGCCCGGCCGCCGCGGCCGTACGGGGGGTGGTGCCAGGCCGGCTCCGGGTCGGGCCGGACGAGCAGGCGGAGCCCGGTGCCCTGCGGATCACCGCGGACTTCGGGGCGCTGGCGGGCCGTCCGCTGCCGGAACTGGCCGAGGAGCTGCGGGCGGCGCTGCTCGGGGCGGCGCGGGACGGTCTCGGGCTGCGGGTGACGGCGGTGGACCTGCGGGTGACGGAGCTGCTCGACGCGGAGCCGCCGACGGCCGGTCCGGCCGCTCCCCCGCCGGGGCGGCCCGCTCCGGCGACGGACGACCCGGTGGCCCTGGCGGTCCTGCGGGTCGAGGGCGTGGCGGGGGTGACGGACGTCTGGGGGCCGCCGGTGCGCCGGGGCCCGGACGAGGTGCGGGTGGAGCTCGCCGTGACGGCCGGGCACCGCCCGCTGGACGTGGCCCGCGCGGCCCGGAGCGCCGCGACCGCGGCCGCCGAGGGGGCGACCGCGGTCACGGTACTGGTGTCGGAACTGCGCTGATCGCGCGCGTCAGTCGCCGAGGCCCGCCAGGTCGCGCAGGCGGCGGGCCTGGGCGGCGCGTTCGGCGGTGCGCTGCTCCTCGTAGGAGCGGCCGGAGGCGCCCTGGAGCAGCGCCTTGGTCTCGTTGACCGCGTCGCGGGGCGCCGCGAGCAGGGCGGCGCTGAGGTCCCGTACCGCCGCGTCGAGCTCCTCGGCGGGTACGGACAGGTTGGCGAGACCGATGCGTTCGGCCTCCTCCGCGTGCACGAAGCGGCCGGTGGCGCAGATCTCGAGCGCGCGGGCGTAGCCGACGAGCGAGACGAGCGGGTGCGTCCCGGTCAGGTCCGGGACGAGGCCCAGGCTGGTCTCGCGCATGGCGAACTGCACGTCCTCGGCGACGACCCGCAGGTCGCAGGCGAGGGCGAGCTGGAAGCCCGCGCCGATGGCGTGGCCCTGGACGGCCGCGATCGACACGAGGTCGCTGCGGCGCCACCAGGTGAACGCCTCCTGGTACTCGGCGATGAGCGCGTCGAGGTCCGCATCGGCCCCGCGCGCCATCTCCAGGAAGGACGGCTCGCCGTCGAAGCCCTCGGGCGTGAACGCCTGCCGGTCGAGTCCGGCGGAGAAGGACTTGCCCTCGCCGCGCAGAACGACGACCCGCACGCTGCCGGGCAACGACCGGCCGGCTTCCGTCAACGCCCGCCACAGAGCGGGAGACTGGGCGTTGCGCTTCGCCGGATTGGTCAGGGTCACCGTGGCAACGGCGTCCTCGACGGTGAGCCGTACACCGTCCTTGTCGAATACGAGCTCAGAGTCGTCGAGCGTAGTCATGGGGCGCCTCCGGTTCCGGTGCAGCACTGCATTCGAGATGCTAAGTGACTGCACAGTAACCACCCGGCCGACCGCAGGGCCGACCGGGTGCCCACCGGGAGGTCCCGGTGGACAGATCGAGCCGCCCCGATGTCAGGCCGAGGCCGCCTTCTTGCCCCGTGTCGCTCCGCCGCGTCCACGCAGCGTGACTCCGGACTCGCTCAGCATCCGGTGGACGAATCCGTAGGAGCGGCCGGTTTCCTCGGCCAGCGCCCGGATGCTCGCACCGGAGTCGTACTTCTTCTTCAGGTCTGCCGCGAGCTTGTCGCGCGCGGCGCCGGTCACCCGGCTGCCCTTCTTCAGAGTCTCGGCCACCCGTGCCTCCTCATGGGAAGTGCGCTCTGGACTTCTCATGATCACCCCTCCCGTCCGTCCTGGCCACCCATTCGGCAAGGTCCGTCCCGTCGGGTTTGTGGACGAGTACGCCGCCATCACGAACGGAAGCCGATATTCCGCACGAGCGGAAAGGCGCCTCCACGCCGTGCGATGCGGGAAGTGCCAGGTCAGCGAGGCAGCGGGAACACACGTACGGCGCGGGTCTGCCGGAAGGATTCGGCAGAGCACCGCGCCGGGGTGTACCAGAGACCCTCACTCAGATGAAGGATCACCCATGAGCCGAATGATCCAGCCCGAGATGATCACCCAAGGCTCTCCGGAGGTCAGGCGAGGGCCACCAGGTCCGCGTAGTCCGCGCCGTACAGGTCCTCGACACCGTCCGGGAGCAGGATGATCCGCTCCGGGTCGAGCGCCTCCACGGCGCCCTCGTCGTGGGTGACGAGGACGACGGCGCCCTTGTACGTGCGCAGCGCGCCGAGGATCTCCTCGCGGCTGGCCGGGTCCAGGTTGTTGGTGGGCTCGTCGAGGAGCAGCACGTTCGCCGAGGAGACGACGAGGGTCGCGAGCGCGAGCCGGGTCTTCTCGCCGCCGGAGAGCACGCCGGCCGGCTTGTCGACGTCGTCGCCGGAGAAGAGGAAGGAGCCGAGCGTCTTGCGCACGTCGACCAGGTCGAGGTCGGGCGCGGCCGAGCGCATGTTCTCCAGGACGGTCCGCTCGGGGTCGAGCGTCTCGTGCTCCTGGGCGTAGTAGCCGAGCTTGAGGCCGTGGCCCGGGGTGACCTCGCCGGTGTCGGGCTGCTCGACGCCGCCGAGGAGGCGCAGCAGGGTCGTCTTGCCCGCGCCGTTGAGGCCGAGGATGACGACGCGCGAGCCCTTGTCGATCGCGAGGCTCACATCGGTGAAGATCTCCAGCGAGCCGTACGACTTGGAGAGGCCCTCGGCGGTCAGCGGGGTCCTGCCGCAGGGCGCCGGCTCGGGGAAGCGGAGCTTGGCGACCTTGTCGGAGGCGCGGACCGCCTCTAGGCCGGAGAGCAGGCGCTCGGCGCGCTTGGCCATGTTCTGCGCGGCGACGGTCTTGGTGGCCTTGGCGCGCATCTTGTCGGCCTGCGAGTTGAGCGCGGCGGCCTTCTTCTCGGCGTTCTGGCGCTCGCGCTTGCGGCGCTTCTCGTCGGCCTCGCGCTGCTGCTGGTAGAGCTTCCAGCCCATGTTGTAGACGTCGATCGTGGAGCGGTTGGCGTCCAGGTAGAAGACCTTGTTGACCACGGTCTCGACGAGGTCGACATCGTGGGAGATGACGATGAAGCCGCCGCGGTAGGTCTTCAGGTAGTCGCGCAGCCAGACGATGGAGTCGGCGTCGAGGTGGTTCGTGGGCTCGTCGAGGAGCAGGGTGTCGGCATCGGAGAAGAGGATCCGGGCGAGCTCGACGCGGCGGCGCTGACCGCCGGAGAGGGTGTGCAGCGGCTGGCCCATGACCCGGTCGGGCAGGTTGAGGGCGGCCGCGATGGTGGAGGCCTCGGCCTCGGCCGCGTACCCGCCCTTGGTCAGGAACTCGGTCTCCTGGCGCTCGTACTGCCGCATCGCCTTGTCGCGGGTGGCGCCGGAGCCGGTGGCGATGCGCTCCTCGTTCATCCGCATCTTCTTGAGGAGGACGTCGAGGCCGCGGGCGGAGAGGATGCGGTCGCGGGCGAGGACGTCGAGGTCACCGGTGCGCGGGTCCTGCGGGAGGTAGCCGACCTCGCCGGAGCGGGCGATGGCGCCGGCGGCGGGCTGGCCCTCGCCGGCGAGGCACTTGGTGAGCGTGGTCTTGCCCGCTCCGTTGCGGCCGACCAGGCCGATGCGGTCGCCCTTGGCGACACGGAAGGAAGCGGACTCGATGAGGACTCGGGCGCCGGCGCGCAGCTCGATGCCGGAAGCGGTGATCACGGACAGACTCCAGGGCGGTGGGAAACGGCGGAAGGACGACTGGTGGCGGGCTTCGGCGCCGCTAATGCACCCAAAGGAGAGTGGCCATGCGGCCAGTCTAACGGGCGTCTGCAACTGGTTTTCGGCCGCGCGAGGCATGACGGACGAAGCGGGATCCTTCTCACATTCCCGCTGATGCACCGGAAAAGGGGCGAACAGGTCTAGATCATTCGATACTCGGCGCAGGGCGGCGGCCACCGCCGCGACAGCGACGCGGAGGGTGGTGGACCGTGCAGTTCGACGACGACGCCGACCTGGACACCTCGGAGGTACGGGACGTCCGCGGCAGCCGCATCCCGGGCGGCAGGGCGACCGTCGGCGGCGGCGTCATCGGCCTCATCGCACTGGTCCTGGGCGTGCTCTTCGGGGTGGGTCCCGACCAGCTCGGGCTCTCCTCCGGCGGTGACGCGCCGGTCGCGAGCTCCTCGTCGGCGGCCCAGGTGAACCAGAGCTGCAAGAAGGGCTCGGACGCCAACACGCGCCAGGACTGCCGGATCGTCGCCGTCGTCAACAGCGTCCAGGACTACTGGCGGAGCGAGTACGCGCGCCGGGGCGGCACCTACGGGAACGCCGCCACCGTCATGTTCACCGACCGGGTCGGCACCGCGTGCGGCCCGGCGACCTCGGCGGTGGGGCCCTTCTACTGCCCCGGCGACCGGCAGGTCTTTCTGGACCTGGGCTTCTTCGACGAGCTGCGGACGAAGTTCGGCTCCACCGGCGGGCCCTTCGCCCAGGCGTACGTGGTGGCGCACGAGTACGGCCATCACGTCCAGAACCTGATGGGGACCCTGAGCCGCGCCCAGGACGGGCGGACCGGCGCGAACTCCAACGCCGTGCGGGTCGAGCTCCAGGCCGACTGCTACGCCGGGGTCTGGGCGCGGCACGCGACGACCACCCCCGACGAGAAGACGGGCCGGCCGCTGCTCACCCGGCTCACCGACGAGGACATCCGGGACGGCCTGGACGCGGCGGCGGCCGTGGGCGACGACCGGATCCAGGAGCGGTTCCAGGGCCGGGTGACGCCGGAGAACTGGACGCACGGCTCGGCGGCGCAGCGGCAGCAGTGGTTCCACGAGGGCTACCGGACCGGTGACATGGCCCGGTGCAACACCTTCCGCTGAGTTGTCGGTGGCGACTGCGAGACTGAGATCCAGGTCACATCGAGAGGAAGTGGTCGGGATGGCTGGGACCCCCGACATCTGTCCGGCGCTGCGGTACGAGGACGCGAAGGCCGCGATCAAGCAGCTCACGGAGGGCTTCGGTTTCACCGCGCAGGCCGTGTTCGAGGGCGAGGACGGCCGTGTGATGCACGCCGAGCTCTCCTGCGGGAACGGCATGGTGATGCTGGGCAGCAAGGGCAGCGGCAGCGCGTTCGACCGGCTGATGGCCGGGGGCGGGCCGGCCGCGGTGTACGTCCGCGTGGACGACGTCGACGAGCACCACGCCCGCGCGGTGGCGCGGGGCGTCGAGATCGTGATGCCCCCGACGGACCAGGAGTACGGCTCCCGGGACTACACGGCCCGGGACACCGAGGGCAACGTGTGGAGCTTCGGCACGTACGCGCCGGGGGCGGCGGGGTAGGACCGGGGGCCGGCCTGGCGGGGCCGGTACGGCCCGGCGGGCGGGCCGGGGCCGGGCCGGGGACGCCGCGCAGGCCCCGCGCGGGCGGGCCGGTGCCGCTGGGCCGGGTCCGGTCGGGGTCAGGCTCCGCCCGTGTGGACCTGGAAGGCTGCTCGGCGGACCGCCTTCGCCAGGGCCGGGTCCGGGTGGGCGGCGGCCAGGGCGACCAGGACCTGGACCGTGCGGGGGTGGCCGACGGCGCGGACCTCGTCGAGCAGCGCCGGGACGGTGCCCTGCACGGCGGAGTCGAGGTGCCGGACGAGCAGCTCGCTCTCGCCGTGGTCGGCGACGGCCGCCGCGGTGTCGACCCAGAGCCAGGTCGACTCCTCGCGGGTCAGCACCTCCTGGGCGTCGTCGGGGTCGGCCCCCTCGTACTCCGCCAGCCAGAGCAGCGCGTACGGGCGGAGCGAGGGCTCGGCGACGGTGGCCCGCACCTCGGCCTCGGCGGGTGCGCCGACGACGCGGAGCGCCTCGAAGGCGAGCCCGCGCAGCAGGGCGTCCTCGCCGCGGGCGACGGCGAGGAGTTCGGCGACGGCGCTGGAGAGCGTGCGGGCGGCGAGCCAGGCGCGGTACTCGTCGCGGGCGGGACCCGGGGTGAGCCGGGCGCAGCCGCGGAGCATGTCCTCGGCGGACTGCTCGATGTTGCCCGCGGGGCTCTGCGCGGCGACGCAGATCTGCTCCAGCTTGACCCAGACCGCCCAGTTGCCGAGCGGGGTCAGGGTGGCGTGGCGCTCCTCGGTGCCGGGGTCGAGGGTGAGCGCGCCGACGGCGGCCAGGCCCTCCAGGGCCCAGTCGAGGAGGGCGGGCAGACCATCGAGGGCGGGGGCGTCCGCCGTCTCGGGGGCCTGTTCGGTCTCGGGGAGCTCGCAGCGCTCCTCGCGGAGCTCCTCGACGCGCTGGCCGAGGAGGTCGAGGAGGGCCGGGACGAGGACCGGGCCCTGGGAGAGCTGGAGCAGCGAGAGCACCTGCGGGACGGCCTCGACGACCTCGGCGACGGCGCTCGGGGCGACCCCCTCGGGGGCCGGGTGCACCAGGGACCAGGCGTCGAAGAGGGCGACCCAGCCGCGCAGGACGGCGGAGTCGTCGCGGTCCCAGGCGCGCAGCCGCCAGCCGGGGCGGGCGGTGTCGCCGTGCAGTTCGACGAGTCCGGCGAGCCGGGCGCGGTCCCAGCCGGCCCGGATCTGGCCGGGTGTCAGGTCCAGTGCGGCCGCGGCCCGTTCCTGGGCGGGTCGGGCGCCGGGGCCGGTGCGCGGTGGCGCCTCGGCGCCGTGCTCGACGGCGGCCCAGCGGGCGATCCGTACGGCGTCGGCGAGGACGTGCCGGGCCTGGCGGGCGAGCTCCGCGCGGGGCGGAGTGCCCTCGGGCGGCCGCGGCGCCGGCCGGGTGCGCCGGGTCGTCACGGCCCGTCGGGCGGTGGCCAGCGCCCGCGGGCGGACGAGTCGGAGTCTGGAGTTGCGCGCCAATGGTTCATCGGGCTTTCGAGACGTCACGGGGGCAGTCTTCCCGCTGACGGCCCGAAAGCCCAATCGGAATCAGAAGTGCCGTCAGAGCAGCGGGGTGAGGAAGCGGCGGAGGGCCTCCTCGTAGGGGACCGGGTCGGCGTTCCACATGGCGGCGTGCGGGGCCTGCCGCACGGTCCGCAGGCTGACGGTGCCGGGCAGCCGGGCGGCGAGTTCGACGGAGGGTTCCCAGGGGGCGATGGTGTCGTCGGGGCCGTGGAAGAGGAGGGCGGGGACGCGCAGGGCGCCCGGCTCCGAGACGGTCCGCAGGAGGTCGCCGTGCGGGCCGGTCCTGCCCTGGGCGGCGCGGACGGCGAGCGGGAGCAGGGGTCCGGGGACGTGGTGGGCCGCCGCGAGGTTGCGGAGGGTGGCCTCCCAGTCGAGGACCGGGGAGTCGAGGACGAGGCCGCCGATCCGGTCGCGGACGCCCGATTCCGCGGCGGCGCGCAGGGCCATGGAGGCGCCGGTCCCCCAGCCGTGCAGGACGACCTGCCGGGCGCCGCGGCGGACGGCGTAGCGGATGGCGGCGTCGACGTCCCGCCACTCGGAGTCGCCGAGGTGGGCGAGGCCGTCCGGGGAGGGCGGCGCTCCTTCGTCGCCGCGGTAGGCGGGGACGAGGACGGGGATCTTGCGGCGGTTGTAGAAGGGGACGAGGTTCAGCGGGTGCTCGCGGGTGGTGCCGAGGCCGTGCAGGGCGATCACCCAGGTGGTGCGGGGGGCGGCCACGAGCCAGGCGGGCAGGGGGCCGAGCTCGCCGGGGATCTCGACGTCCTCGTGGGCGATCCCGAGGGCGCTGATCGGGGTGCCCCGGTGGAGCTGGGGGGTGAGCCGGACGCGGGCGCCGGACGCGACGACGCCGAGTTCGACGCGTTCGAGGCGGCGGACGACGGTGTCGGCGGAGTGCGGGACGCGGTCGAGGACGGGGCCCAGGACGGCGTGCAGGCCGGGTGCCTCCATCCCGTACGTGCCGGGGCGCAGGGAGGCGAGGCTGCGGGTGAGGGTGATCCGTTCGGGTCCCGTGGCGTGCACGGTGAGTCCCGGGTCTCCGGGCAGTGGTCGTCCGGACGGCGCCTTGAGGGCGACGTCGCTGGCGTACCGGCCGGCCGCGATCACGGCCGCGCCGACACCGATCAGTGTGGTGACGGCCGCTGCCGTCGCTGTAGCCGGGCGCACGCTCCCAGTGTCGGCAGGGCGGGGTGGGGCTGCCACCGGACGGACCCGGCCGGGCGGAAGCGGAGGGGTCGCCCCGGGGAGTGACGTGGGTCTCCTTCGCGGGGTCCCCCGTGCGGATGGTCGTGTCCAGGGAGCGGAACGGGATGTCGGGGGAGGAAGCGGGACAGGTCGCATGTGCCCCGGGAGAACTGGGATGTCCGTGGTTCCGGGGTGACCGCATCGTGGACACCGGGCGCCCCGGAGCGAGAAGCGGAACCTCTTGACACCGGTTAGGGACACCACGTCGCCCGACCCAGTTCATCTTCCGTTCACTCAGGTTGCCTACGTTCAACGAAACACTGACGTCGAACGATTGCCTGGGTAAATGGAACACATCACGCTGCTGCTCGCCATTGTGGTCGTGACAGCTCTCGTGTTCGATTTCACGAACGGTTTCCACGACACCGCGAACGCGATGGCCACGACCATCTCGACCGGTGCACTCAAGCCGAAGACGGCGGTGGTCATGTCCGCCGTGCTGAACCTCGTCGGCGCGTTCCTGTCCGTGGAGGTCGCCAAGACGATCTCCAAAGGACTGGTCAACGAGGACGGCATCCAGCCCGAGGTGATCCTCGCCGCGCTCGTCGGCGCGATCCTCTGGAATCTGGTGACCTGGCTGGTCGGACTGCCCTCCAGCTCCTCCCACGCCCTGATGGGCGGCCTCATCGGCGCGACCGTCGCCTCGATCGGCGTCAGCGGCGTCAACGGCGAGGTCGTCGTCAGCAAGGTCCTCATCCCGGCCGTCGCCGCGCCGATCGTCGCCGGCATCGCCGCGACGCTCGCCACGAAGCTGACGTACAAGATCGGCGCCAAGACCTCCGAGAAGGACACGGCCAAGGGCTACCGCGTCGGCCAGATCGCCTCCGCCGGTCTCGTCTCCCTCGCCCACGGCACCAACGACGCCCAGAAGACGATGGGCATCATCACCCTCGCCCTGGTCGCCGGCGGCACCCTCGCCCCCGGCTCCAACCCGCCCGTCTGGGTCATCGTCTCCGCCGGTACGGCGATCGCGCTCGGCACCGCCCTCGGCGGCTGGCGCATCATCCGCACCATGGGCAAGGGCCTCACCGACCTCCAGCCGCAGCAGGGCTTCGCCGCCCAGACCAGCGCGGCCACGGTCATCCTGGCCTCCTCCCACCTGGGCTTCTCCCTCTCCACCACGCACTCCGTCTCCGGCGCCGTGATGGGCGCGGGTCTCGGCCGCAAGGGCGGTGTCGTCCGCTGGTCGACCGCCACCCGCATGTTCGTCGCGTGGGGCCTGACCCTTCCGGCCGCCGGCCTGGTCGGCGCGGGCGCCGAGTACGTCGCCCGTCAGGGCGACTGGGGCGTCTACGTCGTCGCCGCCTTCCTCGCCGCCTCCTGCGCCGGCATCTGGCTGGTCTCCCGCCGCCAGCCGGTCGACCACACCAACGTCAACGAGGCCGACGCCGAGCCGGAGGGCGTCGTGACCACCGCGATCGCGGCCGTCACCCCGCCGCCGGCCGGTACCGTCGCCGCCGTCGCGGACGAGGACCTGAAGACCACCATCCCCGCGCCGGTCCCCACGGACCCGGCCGCTCCCCCGGCCCCCGCCGCCGCGGTCTAAGGAACTGGAACCAAGCATGAAGATCGACTGGGTAGCCCTCGGCTCCGTCTTCGGAGTCAGCCTCGTGGCGACCGTCGCCCTCGTGGGCCTCTTCACCCTCGGCGTCATCGGCCTCTCCAAGCAGGAGCAGGCCGCCGCCCAGGGAGGCTCCGCCGCCCAGGGAGGCTCCGCCGCCCTGGCCCGCACCGGCGCCTACGCCTGCTTCGCCCTGTGCCTGGCGGCCGTGGCGTACGGCATCTACCTGATCGTCGCCTGACGGTCTCCCCCGCGCCTCCGGCCGGGCGGTCCGCACCTCGTGTGCGGGCCGCCCGGCCGTCGTGTTTGTGGCGCTTCGCACAGTGACACGGTGCAGGTCAAGGGTGAGTTGACGGGTGTTCTCGGGCCGTGGTGGACTGCCGGGGCCATACGGCGGCAGGAGAGGAAGTCCGGTGCGAATCCGGCGCGGTCCCGCCACTGTGACCGGATCCGAAGGGTCCGGAAGTCAGGAACTCTCGCCGCCGGTTTCGTCGACCCAGGGCGCGGACCCTGAGTGAGGACAGTGCGCCATGCCCGGCCGCAGGCCGAGACCTTCCCGAGCCACCGGTGTGTTCGCGTACGGCGCGGCCCTCGGGCTCGCCGTCGACCGCCTCGTCGGCGACCCCCGCCGCGGACACCCCGTCGCCGCCTTCGGCCGGGCCGCCGGCCGGGTCGAGCGGACCCTGTGGCACGACCACCGCGGCTGGGGCGCCCTGCACACCGCCGTCTGCGCCGGTGCCACCGTCACGGCCGGCGCCCTCGCCGCCCGTACGGTACGCGGCAGCCGCGCCGGATCCGTCGCCCTGACCGCCGCCGCCGTGTGGGCCGTCGTCGGCGGTACGACCCTGGGGCGCGAGGCCCAGGCGATCGGCGGCGCCCTCGCCGCGGGCGACCTGGAGACGGCCAGGGAACGGCTGCCGCACCTGTGCGGGCGCGACCCGCAGTCCCTCGACGGTCCGGCGATGGCCCGCGCGGTCGTCGAGTCCGTCGCCGAGAACACCTCCGACGCGGTCGTGGGCGCCCTCTTCTGGGGAGCGGTCGCGGGCGTGCCGGGCCTGGTCGGCTTCCGCGCGGTGAACACCCTCGACGCGATGGTCGGCCACAAGTCCCCCCGCTACCGGCGGTACGGCTGGGCCTCGGCCCGCCTCGACGACGTGGCCGGCTGGCCCGGGGCCCGGCTGACCGCCCTGCTCGCGACCGCCGCCGGCGGCGACCCGCGCGGAGCCGTACGGGCCTGGCGGGCGGACGCCGGAAAGCACCCGAGCCCCAACGCGGGGCCCGTCGAGGCCTCCTTCGCGGGCGCCCTCGGCGTACGGCTCGGCGGGACCCTCTCGTACGCCGGGCGGGTCGAGCACCGGCCCGTCCTCAACGGGGAGGGGCGGCCCGTCGAGGTCGCCGACATCGACCGCGCGGTCCGGCTGTCCCGCCGGGTCACCGGACTGACCCTGGCCGTCTGCGTGGGCGGCCGCATGATCGCGAGCGCGCTGAAGCGGAGGAACGCATGAGGGGTGGGGGGCTGCTCGTCGCCGGGACCACGTCCGACGCGGGCAAGAGCGTCGTCACGGCCGGCATCTGCCGGTGGCTGGTCCGGCAGGGCGTCAAGGTCGCGCCGTTCAAGGGACAGAACATGTCCCTGAACTCCTTCGTCACGAGGGAGGGCGCCGAGATCGGCCGGGCGCAGGCCATGCAGGCGCAGGCCGCGCGGGTGGAGCCGACCGCGCTCATGAACCCGGTGCTGCTCAAGCCCGGCAGCGACCGCTCCAGCCAGGTCGTCCTCATGGGCAAGCCGGTCGGCGAGCTGAGCGCCCGCGGCTACCACGGAGGACGGCAGAAGGAACTCTTCGAGCCGGTCCTGGCGTGCCTGGAGGAGCTGCGGGGCACGTATGACGCCGTGATCTGCGAGGGGGCGGGCAGCCCGGCCGAGATCAACCTGCGGCGCACGGACATCGTGAACATGGGCATCGCGCGGGCCGCGAAGCTGCCCGTGGTCGTCGTAGGGGACATCGACCGGGGTGGGGTCTTCGCCCAGTTCTTCGGGACCACGGCGCTGCTCTCGCCCGAGGACCAGTCGCTCGTGGCGGGCTACCTGGTCAACAAGTTCCGCGGCGACGTGACCCTTCTGGAACCGGGCCTCGACATGCTGCACGGCCTCACCGGCCGCCGGACCTTCGGCGTCCTGCCGTACGCGCACGGGCTCGGCATCGACGAGGAGGACGGCATGGGGGTCCCCCCTGTTCGAGCGAAGCCGAGAACTTGGGGGAGGGTCTCCCTGCGGGGCACGGTCCGCGAGTCGGTCGTCGCGCCGCCGGTCGGCGCGGACGTGCTGCGGGTCGCGGTCTGCGCCGTCCCGCTGATGTCGAACTTCACCGACGTGGACGCGCTGGCGGCGGAGCCGGGCGTGATCGTGCGGTTCGTGGACCGACCGGAGGAGCTGGCCGACGCGGACCTCGTGGTCGTGCCGGGCACGCGCGGCACGGTCAAGGCCCTCGCCTGGCTGCGCGAGCGGGGACTCGCGGACGCCCTCGTCCGGCGCGCCGCCGAGGGCCGGCCGGTGCTCGGCATCTGCGGCGGCTTCCAGGTCCTGGGCGAGCGCATCGAGGACGAGGTCGAGTCGAAGGCCGGCGTCGTCGACGGGCTCGGGCTGCTGCCCGTACGCATCCGGTTCGGGGTCGAGAAGACCCTCGCCCGGCCCGTCGGCGAGGCGCTCGGCGAACGGGTCGAGGGGTACGAGATCCACCACGGTGTGGCGTCCGTGGACGGCGGGGAGCCGTTCCTGGACGGCTGCCGGGTCGGCTCCGTGTGGGGCACCCACTGGCACGGCTCGCTGGAGAGCGACGGCTTCCGCCGCGCGTTCCTGCGGGAGGTCGCGGCGGCGGCGGGACGCCGGTTCGTACCGGCGCCTGACACGTCGTTCGGCGCGCTGCGCGAGGAGCAGCTCGACCGGCTCGGTGACCTGATCGAGGAACACGCGGACACGGACGCGCTGCTGCGGCTGATCGAGCGGGGCGCTCCGGAGGGGCTGCCGTTCGTGCCGCCGGGTGCGCCGTGAGGACCCCAGGACCCGCAGACACCCGAAGCGAAGGAGCGATCACCCGATGAGTACCCGCTATCCGTTCACCGCCGTCGTCGGCATGGACGATCTGCGGCTCGCGCTGCTGCTCAACGCCGTCAGCCCGGCTGTGGGCGGGGTGCTCGTGCGGGGCGAGAAGGGCACCGCGAAGTCCACTGCCGTCCGCGCGCTCGCCGAGCTGCTGCCGGAGGTCCCGGTGGTCGCGGGCTGCCGGTTCAGCTGTGACCCCGCCTCCCCCGACCCGGGCTGCCCGGACGGGCCGCACGGCGACGCGCCCGGCACCTCCCGTCCCGCCCGGATGGTCGAGCTGCCCGTCGGAGCCTCCGAGGACCGGCTCGTCGGCGCGCTCGACATCGAGAAGGCGCTCGCCGACGGAGTGAAGGCCTTCGAGCCGGGGCTGCTCGCCGCCGCCCACCGGGGGATCCTCTACGTCGACGAGGTCAACCTGCTGAGCGATCACCTGATCGACCATCTGCTCGACGCCGCCGCCATGGGCGCCTCCCACGTCGAGCGCGAAGGCGTCTCCGTGCGGCACGCCGCCCGTTTCCTCCTCGTCGGGACCATGAACCCCGAGGAGGGCGAGCTACGCCCCCAGCTGCTCGACCGGTTCGGGCTCACCGTCGAGGTGGCCGCCTCGCGGGACCCGGAGCAGCGGGTCGAGGTCGTCCGGCGGCGGCTCGCGTTCGAGGACGACCCGGCCGCGTTCGCCGCCCGCTGGGCCGGCGAGGAGCTCGCCCTGCGCGAACGGATCGTCGCCGCCCGGGAGTTGCTGCCCCAGGTGACCCTCGGGGACGCGGTGCTGCTCCAGATCGCCGCGACCTGCGCCGCGTTCGAGGTGGACGGCATGCGCGCCGACATCGTGATGGCCCGGACCGCGACCGCGCTCGCCGCCTGGGCCGGGCGGACCGAGGTCACCTCGGAGGACGTGCGGCAGGCCGCGCTCCTGGCCCTCCCCCACCGGCGCCGGCGCTCGCCGTTCGACGCGCCCGGCCTCGACGAGGACAAGCTCGACGAGACCCTGGAGCAGTTCAAGGGGGACGAGCCGGACGACGATCCGGAGCCGGACGGGCCGGGGGACGGAGGTCCCGGTGGTGGCGGGGGCATTCCGCCGCAGGGCGAGGGGCCCGACGGTCCCGCGCCCGAGTCCGCCGAGGCCCCGGAGGACGTGCCCGCCCCGCACGAGGCCCCGGAGAACGCCCCCGCACCGCACGGGGCCCCGCAGGGCTCCGGTGCCGGTGAGCGTGCCGCTGTCCGGGCCGGTGAGCCCTTCCGTACGAAGGTGCTGAGCGTGCCCGGTCTCGGCGAGGGCGCCGCCGGGCGCCGCTCCCGGGCCCGCACCGAGCACGGCCGTACCACCGGATCGACCCGGCCCCGGGGCGCGCTGACCAAGCTGCACCTGGCCGCGACCGTCCAGGCCGCCGCCCCGCACCAGCGGGCGCGCGGCCGGTCCGGGCCCGGTCTCGTGATCCGCAGGGACGACCTGCGGCAGGCGACCCGCGAGGGCCGGGAGGGGAACCTGGTGCTGTTCGCCGTGGACGCCTCCGGCTCCATGGCGGCGCGGCAGCGGATGAGCGCCGTGAAGGGCGCCGTGCTCTCGCTGCTGCTCGACGCGTACCAGCGGCGCGACAAGGTCGGCCTGGTCACCTTCCGGGGCCGGGACGCCGAGGTCGCGCTGCCGCCGACCTCCTCCGTGGACGCGGCCGCCGCCCGCCTGGAGAAGCTGCCGACCGGAGGCCGTACGCCGCTGTCCGCCGGGCTGCTCAAGGCCCATGACGTGCTGCGCGTCGAACGGCTCCGCGACCCCTCGCGCCGCCCGCTGCTCGTCGTCGTGACCGACGGGCGGGCGACCGGCGGGCGGGCCGCCGGAGATCCGGTGGCGCTCGCCGCCCGGGCCGCGCGGCTGCACGCCGCCGACGGCACCGCGAGCGTGGTCGTGGACTGCGAGACCGGGCCGGTGCGGCTCGGGCTCGCGGGGAACCTGGCGCGCGAACTCGGCGGCACCGCCGTGACCTTGGACGAGCTGCGCGCCGACTCGATCGCCGGCCTCGTCAGAGACGTACAGGCAGCAGGACATTCAACGAGGAGGGCCGCTTAATGCCGCAGGGACAGCCGACCGTCGTGCCCGACGACGGTCTCACCACCCGTCAGCGCCGCAACCGGGCGCTGGTGATGGTGCACACCGGCGTCGGCAAGGGGAAGTCGACCGCCGCGTTCGGCATGGCGCTGCGCGCCTGGAACCAGGGCTGGCCGATCGGGGTGTTCCAGTTCGTCAAGTCCGCCAAGTGGAAGGTCGGCGAGGAGAACGCCCTCAAGGCGCTCGGCGAGACCGGCAAGGGCGGCACGGTCACCTGGAACAAGATGGGCGAGGGCTGGTCCTGGATCCAGCGCGAGGTCGCCGAGGGCGAGATCTCGCACGAGGAGAAGGCCCGGCAGGGCTGGGAGCAGGTCAAGCGGGACCTCGCCGCGGAGACGTACAAGTTCTACGTCCTCGACGAGTTCGCCTACCTCCTGCACTGGGGCTGGATCGACGTCAAGGAGGTCGTCGAGGTGCTCCGCGACCGTCCCGGACAGCAGCACGTCGTCATCACCGGCCGCAACGCGCCGCAGGAGCTCGTCGACTTCGCCGATCTCGTCACCGACATGTCCAAGGTCAAGCACCCGATGGACGCCGGTCAGAAGGGCCAGCGGGGCATCGAGTGGTAGCACGTCTCGTCATCGCCGCGCCGTCGTCCGGCGCGGGCAAGACCACGGTCGCGACCGGCCTGATGGCCGCGTTCGCCGGCCGTGGTCTGGCCGTCTCCCCGCACAAGGTCGGCCCCGACTACATCGACCCGGGCTACCACGCGCTCGCTACCGGCCGTCCGGGCCGCAACCTCGACGCGTACATGTGCGGTACGGGGCTGATCGCGCCGCTCTTCCTGCACGGGGCGCGCGGCTGCGACCTGGCCGTGGTCGAGGGGGTCATGGGCCTGTACGACGGCGCCGCCGACCAGGGCGAGCTGGCGTCCACCGCGCAGGTCGCGAAGCTGCTCAAGGCGCCGGTGGTCCTCGTCGTCGACGCGTCCTCGCAGTCGCGGTCGGTGGCGGCGCTCGTGCACGGGTTCGCGTCCTGGGACCCGGAGGTGCGGATCGGGGGCGTGATCCTGAACAAGGTCGCGACGGACCGGCATGAACACCTCCTGCGGGAGGCGCTCGGGGAGTCGGGCGTGCCGGTGCTCGGCGTGCTGCGTCGGGCCCCTGCCGTGGCCACGCCTTCGCGGCACCTCGGGCTCGTCCCGGTCGCCGAGCGGCAGGCCGCGGCGACGGAGGCGGTGGCCGCGCAGGCGGAGCAGGTGCTTGCCGGGTGCGACATGGAGGCGCTGCTGGCGTTGGCGCGGTCGGCGCCTTCGTTGGACGCCGAGCCGTGGGTGCCGGGGGTCGGGGAGCGGCTGCACGCCGGTGGTCCCGGGGGGGGGGGGGGGGGGGGGGGGGGGGGGGGGGGGGGGGGGAGGGGAGGGGGGGGGGGGGGGCGGGGGGGGGGGAGGGGGGGGGTGTTCACTTTA
>NZ_JBVJWR010000034.1:0-58830 GCF_055602235.1 Streptomyces sp. NPDC037410
ACGTCCACACAGTCCGCAAAACCGACACCGCCACGTCCCGGAACAAGAAGTCGACGACCCCACGGCCTCGCCGCACAGGTTAAAGATCAAGCTAGCGGCCGCCAGGGCATCCCCGGCGCCCGGACCTAGACTGGAGAGGTCCTACCTGGGTCGGGAGGCGTCATGACATTCGTGCAGATCATCGACTGCAAGACGAGCCGGGTCGACGACCTGAACCGGCTCATGGACCGGTGGGTCGAGCAGACCAAGGGCAAGCGGACCGCGACGCACAGCATCGTCGGGAAGGACCGTTCCGACTCCTCGCACGTCGTGGAGATCGTGGAGTTCGCCTCGTACGACATGGCCATGCGGAACTCGCAGCTTCCCGAGACCGACCGGATCTTCAAGGAGATGGTCGCGCTCTGTGACGAGATGCCGACCTTCACCGATCTGGACGTCGTCCGGGACGAGCAGATGTACAAGGCGGCCTCGCGCCGGTTCTTCGAGCTGGTCTCGATGCCCGGGGAGCTGCCGCCGCTCGACGAGGTGTTCGCCGAGGGGTATCACGACCACGATCCGACGAATCCGAGCGACGCGGTCGGGATGGACGCGCTGCGGCGTGAGGCCGAGATGTGGCGGGCGGCGTTCGACTTCACGTTCACCGTCGAGGACCAGATCGCCGACGGTGACCGGGTCTGCACCCGCTGGACCTGGAACGGCACCCATGTCGGCGACTTCATGGGGATCCAGCCGACCGGCATGGAGGTGAGCATGACCGGGATGGTCGTCCACCGCTTCCGGGAGGACGGCAAGGCCGTCGAGGGCTGGTGGCAGTACGACCTGCTCGGTCTGATGGGGCAGCTCGGGGCAGTGGAGGCCTAGGGCCCATACGGCCCTGATCCGCCGGACAGGCTCCAGGCAAGCAGTGAGGCCCGGTGCTCCCGCGACGGGAGCACCGGGCCTCGGCTGTCAGCCGGGCTGCCTCAGCGGGCCTCGGCTGTCAGTCGGCTGACTCAGTGGGAGTGGCCGTGACCGTGGCCGTGGCCGTGGTCCGCCGGCTCCTCTTCCTTCTTCTCCACCACGAGGGTCTCGGTGGTGAGGAGGAGGGAGGCGATCGAGGCGGCGTTCTCCAGGGCGGAGCGCGTCACCTTCACCGGGTCGATGACGCCGGCCTTGACCAGGTCGCCGTACTCGCCGGTCGCGGCGTTGAAGCCCTGGCCCTTGTCGAGCTCGGCGACCTTCGAGGTGATGACGTAGCCCTCGAGGCCGGCGTTCTCGGCGATCCAGCGCAGCGGCTCGACGGCGGCGCGGCGGACGACCGCGACACCCGTGGCCTCGTCGCCGGTCTTGTCGAGGTTGCCCTCGAGGACCTTGACGGCGTGGACGAGCGCGGAGCCACCACCGGAGACGATGCCCTCCTCGACCGCGGCGCGGGTCGCGGAGATGGCGTCCTCCAGACGGTGCTTCTTCTCCTTGAGCTCGACCTCGGTCGCGGCGCCGACCTTGATCACGCAGACGCCGCCGGCGAGCTTCGCGAGGCGCTCCTGGAGCTTCTCGCGGTCCCAGTCGGAGTCCGTGGACTCGATCTCGGCCTTGATCTGGCCGACGCGACCGGCGATGTCCTCGGCGTTGCCGCCACCGTCGACGATGGTGGTGGAGTCCTTGGTGATCGTCACACGGCGGGCGGTGCCGAGCACGTCCAGGCCGGCCTGGTCGAGCTTGAGGCCGACCTCCTCGGCGATGACGGTGGCACCGGTGAGGGTGGCCATGTCGCCGAGCATCGCCTTGCGGCGGTCGCCGAAGCCGGGGGCCTTGACGGCCACGGCGTTGAAGGTGCCACGGATCTTGTTGACGACGAGGGTGGAGAGGGCCTCGCCCTCGACGTCCTCGGCGATGATCAGGAGCGGCTTGCTGGCGCCGGCCTGGATGACCTTCTCCAGGATGGGCAGCAGGTCCTGGATCGAGGAGATCTTGCCCTGGTTGATCAGGATGTACGGGTCGTCGAGGACGGCCTCCATGCGCTCCTGGTCGGTCACCATGTACGGGGACAGGTAGCCCTTGTCGAAGGCCATGCCCTCGGTGAAGTCGAGCTCCAGGCCGAAGGTGTTGGACTCCTCGACGGTGATGACACCGTCCTTGCCGACCTTGTCCATCGCCTCGGCGATGAGCTCGCCGACCTGCTGGTCCTGCGCGGAGAGCGCGGCGACGGCGGCGATGTCGGACTTGTCCTCGATCGGGCGCGCGGTGGCGAGCAGCTCGTCGGAGACGGCCTTGACGGCGGCGTCGATGCCCTTCTTCAGGGCGGCCGGGGAGGCGCCGGCGGCGACGTTCTTCAGACCCTCGCGGACCAGGGCCTGGGCGAGCACCGTGGCGGTGGTGGTGCCGTCACCCGCGATGTCGTTGGTCTTGGTCGCCACCTCCTTCACGAGCTGGGCGCCGAGGTTCTCGTACGGGTCCTCGATCTCGACCTCGCGGGCGATCGTGACACCGTCGTTGGTGATGGTGGGGGCGCCGAACTTCTTGTCGATGACGACGTTGCGGCCCTTGGGGCCGATCGTCACCTTCACCGTGTCGGCAAGCTTGTTGACGCCGCGCTCAAGGGCGCGACGGGCGTCCTCGTCGAACTTCAGGATCTTCGCCATGGGAGCGGTTCAGCCCTCTCGGAATGTCGTGGAACGAACTGCGCCCCCGGACGCCCGGTGCGGGGTCAAGGGGCGCAGCTCAAAGCATCTGGTTCAGATACTTCGGCGAATTACTTCTCGACGATCGCGAGCACGTCGCGAGCCGAGAGGACGAGGTACTCCTCGCCGTTGTACTTCACCTCGGTGCCGCCGTACTTGCTGTACAGCACGATGTCGCCGGTCTTGACGTCGAGCGGCAGGCGCTCGCCGTTCTCGAAGCGGCCCGGGCCCACGGCAAGGACGACGCCCTCCTGGGGCTTCTCCTTGGCGGTGTCCGGAATGACCAGGCCAGAGGCGGTGGTCTGCTCGGCGTCGAGCGGCTGGACCACAATGCGGTCCTCGAGCGGCTTGATGGCAACCTTGGAGCTGGTGGTCGTCACGATCCGACCTCCCCCTTCGGAGATCTCACGGGGTTAACTGTCTGAGGTGGCGACCAGGTGGATCCGTCGTCGCGGGTGCCGGACCTGCCCGTCGCTGTGTTGGCACTCTCCAGTGGGGAGTGCCAGGGCCGAGACTATGACCGCGATTAGCACTCGGTCAAGCGGAGTGCCAATTCATCGCTCCGTGGCGTGACGGTACGCGTGACGGTACGAGTGACCGTACGAGGTCCGCCGGCCCCTTCGCAGGTCTTCGCGCCGACCGCCGCCCCCACCCGCTGGACCGGTGAGGGGTGGGGGCTCACCCGTTCCGCCGCCTTCCGGACGAGCCGTTCGATCGGGTCGACGGGGGCGGCGCAGGCCGGGAGGGCGAGGAGCGCGCCGGTCACGGCGAGCGCGGCGAACCGCCTCACACGTAGTCCTCGAGCTTCGCGACCGCGTACCCCTTGGACGTGATCACGTTCATCACCCGCCGGATCATGTCCGGCATCGTGCCCTTCCAGTCCTCCTTGCCCCGGAAATGGGTGAGCACGATGTCGCCGGGGTGCAGGTCCCGGTCCCATTCGCGCCACTCCATGTGGTCGGGGAAGGCCTCGGCGGCCCAGAGCGGGACCGCCTTGACGCCGCAGCTCTTCGCGGCGACCAGGGTGTCCTCGTTGTAGTTGCCGTACGGCGGGCGGAAGATCGAGGGCCGCTTGCCGAACTGCTTCTCGATGACGTCCTGCATGCCGCAGATCTCGTGCTTCTGCTCGCTGTACGAGAGTGCGGGGAGGTACCGGTGGTGGAGGGTGTGGTTGTTCAGGGCGACGCCGGACTCCTGGGACTTCTGCATCTTCGCGAAGTAGCCGTAGTCGTCCTTGACGACGTAGTCGCTGAGGAAGGCGCTGTAGGGGATCCGCAGCTCCTTCATCATCTTCAGCAGCTGGGGGTCCTTCTCCGCGCCGTCGTCGATCGTGAGGAAGACGACCTTCTGCTTGGTGGGCACGGTGGTGAAGACGGGCGGCAGGCCTTCGCCGTCGGTCTCGAAGCCCTTGCGGGTGGTGATCTTCGGCTTGACGGCGGGCGGGGCGGGCGCTTCGAGCGGGGGCTTGGCGAGGCCCCACTTCCTGGCGGCGAGCACGCGGGCGGCCCGCTGCGCGCGGACCCTCGCGACGTACGCGTTGAGGGCGCCGGCGGCGGGGGCCTGTTTCTCGGCGGCGGGGGCGGGCGCGCCGCGCTCGGGTTCGGCGCTGCCGGAGCAGGCCGTGGCGGCGGAGGCGAGGGCGGCCACGGCGAGCGCCGCCCCGAGCGTCCGGCGGGAGCGGTGCGCACCCTTGGCCGTCATGCGGGAGTGATGCGCACCGTATGTCATCATCTGGTCCTTTTGTCGTACGAGCTGCATGGCGCCGCATCCTGTCAGCGCGAGAGCCCCTTCCGGGCCGCGACACCGCCGTACGGCCCCACCGTCCCCCGACCGGCCCACACCCTCCCAGGCCCCAGAATGGGACGGGTGACCGACCTCGCCTCCTTCGCCGCCCTGCTCGCCCCCGAGGGGCAGACGCTCCTCGCCGCCCTGCGCGACTACGACCCCGCGCAGGAGCTCGCGGTCGCCTCCCGGCTGCGCCGCGACCATCCCGCCGAGCTCGTCACCGCGGCGCTCGGCCAGGCGCGGCTGCGGCAGCGGGCGGTGGCGAAGTTCGGTGCGGAGGACGCGTACCGGATGTACTTCACGCCCAACGGCGTCGAGCAGTCGACCCGCGCCTCGGTCGGCACGTACCGGGCGGCCCGGATGAAGGCGCTCGGCGTCCGGAGCGTCGCGGACCTCTGCTCCGGGATCGGCGGCGACGCGATCGCCCTGGCCCGCGCCGGGATCTCCGTCCTCGCCGTCGACCGGGACCCGCTGACCGCCGAGGCGGTACGGGCCAACGCGGCCGCGCTCGGGCTCGGGGAGCTGATCGAGGTCCGGTGCGCGGACGTCACCGAGATCGACACGAGCCCGTACGACGCGGTCTTCGTCGACCCGGCGCGGCGCGGCGGCCGGGGCAGGATCTTCGACCCCGAGGCGTACTCCCCGCCGCTGTCCTGGGCGATCGACGCGGCCCGCCGGGCGCCGCACGCCGCCCTGAAGGTGGCGCCGGGCATCCCGCACGAGGCGGTGCCCGAGGAGGCCGAGGCGGAGTGGATCTCGGACGGCGGGGACGTGAAGGAGGCCGTGCTCTGGTTCGGCACGGAACCGGGCGCCCGCCGGGCCACCCTGCTGCCCTCCGGCGCCGGGCTCACCGGCCGGGGGCTGCCCGATCCGGCGGTCCGCCCGGTCGGCCGCTATCTGTACGAACCGGACGGCGCCGTGATCCGCGCGCACCTCGTCGCCGAGGTCGCGGAGGAGCTGGACGGCGGTCTGATCGACGAGACGATCGCGTACGTGACGGCGGACGAGCTGAGGGAGACCCCGTACGCCGCCGCGTACGAGATCACCGACGAACTCCCCTTCAACCTCAAGAAGTTGAAGGCCCTGCTGCGGGAGCGCGAGGTCGGCACCCTCACCGTGAAGAAGCGCGGCTCGGCGGTCGAACCCGAGGAGATCCGCCGCAAGGTGAAGCCGAAGGGCCCCAACGCGGCGACGGTGCTGCTCACTCGGGTCGCGGGTGCCCCGACGATGCTGATCGGCCGGCCGGCCGGCGGGGGCCGTTGAGCCGCACCGCGAAGCGGTAGTGGCCGACGGCCTTCGCCAGGCCGGTCAGACCCGTGATCCAGAGGATCAGGGCGACGCCCATGCCGTACGCGACCAGGCCGTAGCCGTCGTTGCGGCCGGCGCCCGCCGGGACCGCGAAGCCCATCCAGAGGCCGACCCCGCACATCGCGAAGGACAGCAGCAGCCAGACGACGCTGAGGACGGGGGCGAGCAGCCGGGCGTCCGTCGGACCGTGCCGGTCGAGGGCCGCCCATGGGGTGAGGCGCTCACGGACGGTCCGGTCGCGCCGCAGGCTGCGGACGGTCAGCCACACGGCCGTCACGAAGATCCCGAGGCCGGGGACCGCCGCGATGACCCCGGTCACCACCATCATGAAGTCGGAGTACGGCGCGCCGAGCGCGATGAGCAGCACGCCGATGAGCCCCCAACCCAGTTGGAGCAGGAGGAACCAGACCAGGAACAGCGTGAGCCGCCCGACGCCGAGCAGCCGCCTGCCGAGTTCGTCGAGGGCCAGCGCCCGGTCGGCGAGCAGCGCCTCCCGGTCGGGCCAGCTCCGGAGTTCGGCGGGCGGGGGCGGCGGAGGGAGCGGGGTACGCGGGGACATGCCCAGGACTCTAAGGCGCGCCGCGCCGGGACTCCTCGGCGCGGGCCCCCGTCGCCTCGCCCGCGCGCCCGAGCAGCAGTTCCCGCTCGCTCTCGTTCCTGGTGAGCGCGGCCGCCCGCGCGAACTCCGCGCGGGCCTCCTCCGTACGGCCGAGGCGGGCCAGGAGGTCGCCGCGGACGCTCGGGAGCAAGTGGTAGCGCGCCAGGGCCGGTTCGTCGGTGAGCGCGTCGACGAGGGCGAGGGCCGCGGCGGGGCCCTCGGTCATCGACACGGCGACCGCGCGGTTCAGCTCGACGACCGGGGAGGGCATGAGGGCGCCGAGCCGGCCGTAGAGCGCGGCGATGGTCGCCCAGTCCGTCTCGTCGTACGAGGCGGCCCGCGCGTGGCATGCGGCGATGGCGGCCTGGAGGGCGTACGGCCCGTAGGAGCGGCCGTCCCCGGCGCGGGCGAGGGCCGCGTACCCGCGGCGCATCAGGAGCCGGTTCCAGCGGCTGCGGTTCTGGTCGGCGAGGAGCACCGGCCGCCCGTCGGGGCCGGTGCGGGCGGGGATGCGGGAGGCCTGGAGTTCGAGGAGGGCGGACAGGCCGTGTGCCTCGCTCTCGCCGGGCATCAGGGCGGCCAGGCCCCGGGCGAGCCGCAGCGCGTCCTCGCACAGGCCGGGCCGCAGGAGGTCGTCGCCGGCGGTCGCCGCGTACCCCTCGTTGAAGATCAGGTACACGACTTCGAGGACGGAGCCGAGCCGGGCGGCCCGGTCCGCCCCGTACGGCACCTCGAACTCCACGCCCTCCTTCGCGAGCGTCCGCTTGGCGCGGGTGATCCGCGCCGCGACCGTCGCCTCCGGTACGAGGAAGGCGCGGGCGATCTCGTCCGTCCGCAGTCCGCCGACGAGCCGCAGGGTGAGCGCGGCGCGCGCGTCGGCGGAGAGCACCGGGTGGCAGGTGGTGAAGACGAGCCGGAGCACGTCGTCGTCGATGTCGCCCGGTCCTGACGGCTCGGGGTCGTACGACTCCTCCGAGAGCGTCCTGCCCACCTCGGCGAGCTTCCGGGCGTACGTCTCGCGCCGCCGCACGAGGTCGACGGCGCGGTGCTTCGCGGCGGCCGTCAGCCAGGCTCCCGGTCTTTCCGGGACTCCTGACCGCGGCCACTGCTCCAGGGCGGAGACGAGGGCGTCCTGGGCGAGCTCCTCGGCGATGCCGACGTCACGGACGATCCGCGCCACGGTGGCGATGATCCGCGCCGACTCCATCCGGAAGACCGTCTCAAGCGTGCTCTCCACCACCGTCACGTCTCACATGACAGCACAGCGCGGGTCAGCCTTCCGGCATCTCCTCGACCTCGCGGACCTCCAGGCCGACCTTCCAGTGCGGCGGGTGGACGGCCAGGAACCGCTTCCCCCACTCGACGGCCTCGGCCATGTCCTTGCACTGGAGCATCGCGTAGCCGCCGACGACCTCCTTGGTCTCGGTGAACGGGCCGTCGGTGAACGACAGCTTCCCGTCCGACCAGGTGATCCGGGTGGCCTCGGCGGTCGGCTTGAGTCCGGCCGTGTCCACCATGGCGCCGGCCTTGGTGATCTCCTCGAAGAGGGCGCCCATGCGCTGCTCGAAGCCGGGGTCGGCGCTCTCCATGTCGATGGTGTTCTCCTCGATGCGCACGAGGGACAGGTAGCGGGGCATGACGACTCCTCGGGGGTGCGGTGGGCGGGGCCGTTCCCCGCCGTCCACACATACGTCGAACGGGCGGGGCCCGCATCGACACCGCGCCGCGAGAATCTTCTAGACGTAGTCCTCCAGGCGGGCCACCGTGAAGCCCTGCTCCTGGATCTTCCGCAGCATCGTCGCCGTCATCTCGGTCATCGTCCGGCCCTTGAGCTCGGACGGGCCCCGGAAGTGGGCCAGGATGATGTCGCCGGGGCGCAGCTTCCGGTCGCCGCGCTGGTACTGCATGTTCTTGATCTGCATGGACTCGCGCCACAGCACGATCGCGTCGAGACCGCACTCCCCGGCCGCCGCGCGCGTGGCCTCGTTCCAGTTGCCGTACGGCGGCCGGAAGAGCCGCGGTGTCGTGCCGTACCGCTGCTTGAGCTTCGTCTGCTGGCCGCAGATCTCCCGGCGCTGGGCCTCCGCGGAGAGGGTGCGCAGGTTGGGGTGGGTGAGGGTGTGGTTGGCGAGGCCGTTGCCCTGGGCTATCAGCGGCGCGAAGTACGGGTAGTCGGCGCGGATGGACGCGTCCGTGAGGAACATCGTGAAGGGGACCTTGAGGTCCTTCATCATCCGGACGAAGCCGGGGTCCTTCTCGGCCCCGTCGTCGATCGTGATGAAGACGATCTTCTCGCGGGTGGGGACGTCGCCGATGACGGGCACCGGCCCGCCGGGCGCGCGGACCACCGGCTTGACGGCGGGCGGGGCGGGCGGGGCGGCGAAGGGCTTCAGACCCCACTTCCGGTACGCGGCGGCAGCGGCGGCTCCGGGGGCCTCGTCCTCGGCGGAGGGCGTGGCGGCGGGTGCGCTCGTCCGCTCGGGGAGGGGTGCGGCGGCCGCGGACGGCTCCTCCGCCGTGCAGCCGGTCACCAGGAGGGCGACGGCGGTCAGGGCCGCCCACAGCGCGATCGTCTTCTTCACGCGCTGTGGGATGCCCGAAGCGGTCGAAAGGTTGCTCTATTTTCGAGCCGAAATCGCTTATTCGACCGATTCGAAGCGCCAGCGGTGGACCGGCCGGGTGATCAGCTCCGCGTCCGGCTCCGGCAGCTCGGGCAGCTCGGCGTCGAACGCGTCCGCCTCCCACCAGGTGAGGACGAGGACCCGGTCCTGCGGGGCCCGGAGGACCTCCCGGCGGACCGGCTCACGGGCGAGGACCCGCGCCCGCTCCCGCGCCCACTCCAGGAGCTCGGCGCCCCGGCCCTGGGCGGCCCGGGCCTCCCACATGAGCGTGAGCCTCACGAGTACAGGTTCTCCTTGCTGACCTCGTGCACGTGGTCGTGGTCGTGGGCGTGCGACGCACCGGGCACGTGGGGGTCCGTCACCGGCAGGGACGAGTCCGCCGACAGCTCCAGGTCGGAGGCCGGCCGGTTGCGGGCGACCATCTCCGAGCCCAGGGCCGCGACCATCGCGCCGTTGTCGGTGCACAGGCCGGGCCGGGGCACCCGCAGCCGGATCCCGGCGCGCTCGCAGCGCTCCTGGGCCAGGGCCCGCAGCCGCGAGTTGGCGGCGACGCCGCCGCCGATCATCAGGTGGTCGACGCCCTCGTCCTTGCAGGCCCGGACGGCCTTGCGGGTGAGCACGTCGACGACCGCCTCCTGGAAGGACGCGGCGACGTCCCGTACGGGCACGTCCTCGCCGGCCGCCCGCTTGGCCTCGATCCAGCGGGCCACGGCCGTCTTGAGGCCGGAGAAGGAGAAGTCGTACGCGGGGTCCCGGGAGCCGCTGAGGCCGCGCGGGAAGGCGATGGCCGCCGGGTCGCCCTCCTTGGCGAGCCGGTCGATGACCGGTCCGCCGGGGAAGCCGAGGTCGAGCACGCGGGCGATCTTGTCGAAGGCCTCGCCGGCCGCGTCGTCGATGGTGGCGCCCATCGGCCGCACGTCGGAGGTGATGTCGGCGGAGAGCAGCAGCGAGGAGTGCCCGCCGGAGACGAGCAGGGCCATCGTCGGCTCGGGCAGCTTGCCGTGCTCCAGCTGGTCGACGCAGATGTGCGAGGCGAGGTGGTTGACGCCGTAGAGCGGCTTGCCGAGGGCGTAGGCGTACGCCTTGGCGGCGGAGACGCCGACGAGCAGGGCGCCCGCGAGGCCGGGGCCCGCGGTGACGGCGATGCCGTCGAGGTCCTTCGCGGAGATCCCGGCCGTCTTCAGGGCGCGCTCGATCGTCGGGACCATGGCCTCCAGGTGGGCGCGGGAGGCGATCTCGGGCACGACGCCGCCGAAGCGGGCGTGGGTGTCGACGCTGGAGGCGACGGCGTCGGCGAGGAGCGTGGTCCCGTGGACGATGCCGACGCCGGTCTCGTCGCAGGAGGTCTCGATGCCGAGTACGAGCGGTTCGTCAGCAGCCATCTGAATCAGTCTCTGTTCCTTGAACGGTGTGTCGCATCACGAGCGCGTCCACGTTGCCGGGCTGGTAGTAGCCGCGGCGGAAGCCGATCGGCTCGAAGCCGAAGCGCTCGTAGAGCTTCTGGGCCCGGGTGTTGTCCACGCGGACTTCGAGGAGGACCTCTTCGCACTCGAAGGCGGTCGCGGCCTGGAGGAGGTCGGTGAGGAGGCGGGCGCCGAGACCCGTACCCCACTGGTCGCGGGCGACGGCGATCGTCTGGACGTCGCCGAGGCCGCCGGCGGCGGCGAGCCCGGCGTACCCGACGAGCCGGCCGGACTCGTCCTCGGCCACCCGGTAGTGGCGGGTCGCGTGCGGCCCGCGGGCGTGCGCGAGCTCCGACCAGAACATGCCCTCCGACCAGGCGTCCTCGGGGAACAGCTCGGCTTCGAGCGCGAGCACGGGCTCGATGTCCCACCAGCGCATCTCACGGAGCACGGCCGTCACTTGGGGGTGACCACCTTGTAGTTCTTCGGCACCTGCGCGTCGGGCCGGCGCAGGTACATCGGCAGCGGTTCGAGGAAGCCGCCCTCGTCCTTCGCCAGCTTCTCGGCCGCGAGGGCGGCGAGCGCGGCGGCCGACTGGTGCTCGGGCTCGCGGGCGTCCGGGAAGGCGTCCGGGTAGAGGAGCGCGCCCGCGCCGACCACCGGAAGCCCGGCGAGGGACTCGGCGATGTCGGCGGGCCGGTCGACGGCCGCGTCGCCCACGCGGGTGCGGGAGTCCTCGTACCGCGCCCAGTAGACCTCCTTGCGGCGCGCGTCCGTCGCGACGGCGAAGGGCTCGTCGATCCCGGAGGCGTACGCGAGGCCGTCGAGGGTGCACAGGCCGTGCACGGGCACGCCGAGCGCGGAGGAGAAGGCCGCCGCCGTGACGAGGCCGACCCGGAGCCCGGTGTACGGGCCGGGGCCGACGCCGACGACGATCGCGGTGACCGCGTCGAGCTTGAGTCCGGCCTCCTGGAGGACGCGGTCGACGGCGGGCAGCAGGAGTTCCCCGTGGCGGCGGGCGTCGACCTGGCCGGACGAGGCGACGACGGCCTCGCCGTCGTGGAGGGCGACGGTGACGGCGGGGGTGGCGGTATCCATGGCGAGCAACAGCACGCGAACAGCCTACGGCTCCCGGGCACGCTGCCCCGAACCTCGGTCCGGCGGCTGCTACCGTCACCCTTCGATACGTTCGTACGAAAGGTGGGCACGGTGGCACGGAGCAGCTCGGGATTCGTGGCCGGGCTCACGGCGGCGGCCGTCGCCGCGGTCTGCTTCCTCGCCTACCAGGCCTCGGCCAGCGCCCCGGCGGACCTGTCGGTGAAGCCGCCGACGTCGGGCGCGACGACCCCCTCGGTCTCGCCGAGCGGCGGCCCGAAGAAGCCCGCGAAGGACCCCCTCGCGGTCCCGGCGGGCTCGGGCACCGGCGAGCGCGTGGTGTACGCGCTGTCCGACCGCCGGGTGTGGATCGTGGACGGCAAGGGCAAGGCGACCCGGACGTTCACGGTGTGGCCGAGCACGGTCGACCCGCTGCCCGGCGCGTACCGGGTGAGCTCGCGCTCGGGTTCGGTGCGCGGTTCGGACGGCGTGCAGATCGAGCACGTGGTGCGGTTCGCGACGGCGCAGGACGTGGCGGTCGGATTCAGCGCGGCGGTCGACGGCTCGACGCCGTCCCCGGACCCGGCCAGGAAGACCGGCGGCATCCGGATGAAGCGGGCCGACGGAAACGCGATGTGGACGTTCGCGGTGATCGGCGCGAAGGTCGTCGTCGTCTCCTGAGCCCCGGCTACGCGGCCTCGTCCCGTACGGGCTCTTCCTCCTCGGGTTCGGCCGGTGGCGGGGTGGAGAGGGCCCGGGCGGCCGCGCAGGACGCGAGCAGCTCACTCATCGAGACGTGGTCCCGGCCGGGTTCCGCGCGTTCGGGCGTCGCCATGCATGCCTCCCGTAGGTTAGGTACACCTAACCAGCTCGTGCATCCATGTCACCACGGCTCACGGGACCCATGCAACACCTTCCCGACGCGTTGTCGGAATCTACGTGCGTCCGGATACGCGCCCCCAGTTGCGTGCCGTTCAGATCAGCGTGAGCTCCTCCCCGGCCCAGCGCGTGCCGATCCCGCGCAGCACGACCGTGCGCCGGTCGTCGTCGGTGTCCCCGGTCACCCGGTGGATGAGCAGGTGCAGCCGGTCATCGGTCAGCTCCTCGACCTTGCCGTCGCCCCATTCGACGACGACCACGGACTCGGGCAGCGAGACGTCCAGGTCGAGGTCCTCCATCTCGTCGAGCCCGCCGCCGAGGCGGTACGCGTCGACGTGGACGAGGGCCGGCCCGCCGACCAGGGACGGGTGGACGCGGGCGATGACGAAGGTCGGGGAGGTGACGGCCCCCCGCACCCCGAGCCCCTCGCCGAGGCCGCGGGTCAGGGTGGTCTTCCCGGCGCCGAGCTCGCCGGTGAGCATGACGAGGTCGCCGGGCCGGAGGACCTTCGCGAGCCGGCGGCCGAGCTCCTGCATCTGCTGCGGGGAGTCGACGGAGAGGGTGGCGCCGGAGACGGGCGGATGAGCTGCTTCCATACGGGCCAACTTAGCTCGTACGGAACGGCTCCCCCGCCGGGACCGCACCGGCCCGGACCAGCAGGTCGGCCAGGCGGTCGGTGACCGCCTCCGGGTGTTCCAGCATCACCAGATGGCCCGCGTCCGGGACGATGACCAGCTCGGCGTCCGGCAGGAGGGCGGCGATGGCCTCGGTGTGCGAGCTGGGGGTGACCAGGTCGTTGTCCCCGGCGAGCGCGAGCACCGGCAGCTCGGCGAAGGCGGCGAGGGCGGCGGCCTTGTCGTGCTCGGCGAAGGCCGGGTAGAAGGCGGCGACCACGTCGATCGGGGTCGACTCGATCATCCGCTCGGCGAAGCGGGCGACGGCCGGGTCGACGTCCTTCGAGGCGAACGAGTACTTCTTGATCAGCCCGGCGAAGAGGTCGGCGGTCGCCCGGCGCCCGCGCTCGACCAGCTCCGCCTGGGAGCCGAGGGCCCGCAGGACGCCCGGCAGGACCCGCCGGACGGCGTTGACGCCGGCGAGCGGCAGCCCGTACGACACCTCGTCCAGCTTCCCCGCCGAGGTGCCGACGAGGGCGACGCCGGCGACCCGGTCGCGGATCAGCTCGGGGTACTGCTCGGCGAGCGCCATCACGGTCATGCCGCCCATGGAGTGCCCGACGAGGACGAGCGGCCCCTCGGGCGCGGCCGCGTCGAGGACGGCCTTGAGGTCGCGGCCGAGCAGGTCGATGGAGACGGGCCCCCCGTCGGAACCGGCTTGGGAGTGCCCGGAGCGGCCGTGGCTGCGCTGGTCCCAGTGGACGGTGCGGACGAGCCCGCGCAGGGCGGCCCGCTGGAAGTGCCAGGAGTCCTGGTTGAGGCAGTAGCCGTGGCTGAAGACGACGGTGACGGGGGCCGGGGCCTTCCGCCCGAAGAGCCGCCGGCGGCGGCCGGGCGACGAGGTGTCCGGCTCGACCTCGTCCACCTCGTAGTACAGGACGGTCCCGTCGTCGGCGAGGGCCCGGCCGGGCGTGCCGCGCAGCCCGCCGTACGGCCCGGCGGCGTCCAGGGCGAGCCGGGCCTTCTGCCGTACGGAACGGCCCACCGTGAGCCGCTCGACGGCGACCCCGGCGGCCGCTCCGGCGGCGAGGACGCCTATCGCGGCACCGGCGAACCCGGCCCTCCGCCAGCTGCTGCCGCTCGGCTCCGCCATGGCGGGCTACTCCCCCAGGTAGACGCGCGGGACGCGCGCGCTGATCCGGGTGACGATCTCGTACGCGATGGTGCCGGCGGCCACCGCCCAGTCCTCGGCGGTCGGCTCGCCCCGGTCGCCGGGGCCGAAGAGCACGGCCTCGGTGCCGGGCTCGGGAGTGTCCCCGCCGAGGTCGACGACGAACTGGTCCATGGCGACGCGCCCGGCGACCGTGCGGACGCGGTCGCCGACGAGGACGGGCCCGCGCCCGGAGGCGTGCCGGGGAATCCCGTCGGCGTACCCGAGCGGGACGAGGCCGAGGGTGGTCTCGCCCTCGGTGACGTAGTGGTGGCCGTAGCTCACGCCGTGCCCGCCGGGCACCTGCTTCACCAGCGCGACGCTCGCCTTGAGCGACATGACGGGCCGCAGGCCGAGCTCGGCGGAGGTGCCGAGCTCGGGGCTCGGCGACACGCCGTACATCGCGATGCCGGGCCGGACCAGGTCGAAGTGGGCCTCGGGCAGCGTGAGGGTGGCCGGCGAGTTCGCGATGTGCCGGACCTCGGGGCGCACCCCCGCCCGCTCGGCGTGGGCGAGCATCGAGCGGAAGAGGTCGAGCTGGGCGGCGATCGACGGGTGGTGCGGCTCGTCCGCGCAGGCGAAGTGCGACCAGAGACCGGTCACCTTGACGAGCCCGTCGACCTCCGCCTTGAGGGCGGCCTCGACGAGCTCGGGCCAGTCGGCGGGCTGGCAGCCGTTGCGTCCGAGCCCGGTGTCGGCCTTGAGCTGGATACGGGCGGTCTTCCCGACGGCCTTCGCCGCCTCGACGACCTCCTCCAGGGCCCACATCCCGCTCACGGACATGTCGAGCCCGGCCTCGATGCCCTGGTCCCAGGGGTCGCCGGGGGTCCAGAGCCAGCACATGACCGGCACGTCCGTGATCCCGGCGGCGCGCAGCGCGAGCGCCTCGTGCGGGGTGGCCGTGCCGAGCCAGTCCGCACCCGCTTCCAGGGCGGCGCGGGCGCAGCGCAGGGCGCCGTGTCCGTACCCGTCGGCCTTGACAACGGCCATGATCCGGACGTGCGGGGCGACCCGGGCGCGCAGCGTGCGGAGGTTCGCACGCAGCGCGCCGAGGTCGATCTCGGCGCGGGCCCTGAGGGGCGGAGTCGTCTCAGTCATCGCGCCCAGTCTCTCAGGTGTCAGCGCCCGGGCCGCTTTCCCCAGATGTAGACCCGGTCACCCTTGCGGAGGGCGCCCCAGAGTTTCCGCGCGTTCGCGTAGCTGAGATTGACGCAGCCACGGCTTCCGCCGGGCGTGGCGAGCTGTCCGTAGACTGCGTGAAACGCCTGGCCACCGCTGAAGAACTGGGCGTACGGCATGGGGGTGTCGTAGATGGACGACCAGTGGTCCTTGTGGCGCCAGTAGACGGTGTGCCAGCCGGTGCGGGTGGCGTAACCGGGCCGCCCGGTCCGCACGTTGACGACGGAGTATGTCACCTTCTTCCCCTTTTGCACCCACATGAGCTGTCGATTGAGGTCGACGCAGGCGACGGTGTACGACTTCACGGGGCAGCGCCGGCCCGGGTCGAGGTTCTTCCGGGCGGCGAGCAGCTCGGCGCGGGCCCAGGTGACGGGACCGGCGAACCCGACGGCCGGCTTGATCTTCTCCTTCACCTGGAAGGCGCGGATCGCCCGGCAGTCGGCGGCGGACTGCCTCCCGTCGACGGGCAGCCTGAGCAGCCGCTCGACCTGCCGCTGATAGGTCCCCGCCTTCGCGGTGCAGGCGGCCCCGCCGACGGCGCTGCGCGGCAGGAACTCGACCAGCTCGTCGACCTGCTCCTCGGGCTCGGGCACGACCGCGTCGCCCTCCGTCGGGAGGGGCGGCAGCACCTGATCGGGCGTATCCATCGGGTACTCGGCCCGCCCGCCCCCGACGAGCCCGGGCACGAGCGGATCGGGGTCGGCGGCGGGATCCGCGGCGAGGCGGCCACCGACGGGCGGGGCGGCGAGGCGGCCACCGGCCGGCGGGGCGGCGAGGGCGACGGGTCCCAGGGCGAGGGACGCGGCGAGAACGAACAACACGGGCGCGGTACGACTTCTCCAACTGGTCACCCCACCCACCCAATCCGCCCCACGCGCCGACAGCGCGCGGGAACCCACGGCTGGGTCAACGGTGTTCGCCCGAGTGGGGGGTGGACGCCTACGGCGCGCCCATCACGTCCCGCCACGCCCCCCGGAGCGAGTCCGCGACCTCCGTAGCCGTCACCGGCGCACCGCCCGAGGACGCCCGCCGCGCGGCGAGCCCGTGCAGGTACGCCGCACAGGAGGCCGCGTCGAAGGCCGGAAGCCCCGCCGCGAGAAGCGACCCGGCGAGCCCGGACAGCACATCGCCACTGCCCGCCGTCGCGAGCCAGGACGTCCCCGTCGGGTTGACCCGTACGGGACCGGTCCCGCCCGCCCCGCACACCACCGTCGTCGAGCCCTTCAGGAGGACCGTCGCCCCGAAACGGCCCGCCAGTTCGCGCACCGCCGCGAGCCGCCCCGCCTCGACCTCCTCCCGCGCGACGCCGAGCAGCGCCGCCGCCTCGCCGGCGTGCGGGGTGAGCAGGGTCGGAGCCGTACGGGACCGCACGGCGTCCGGCGCGATGGCCCGCAGGCCGTCCGCGTCGACGAGCACGGGAACGTCCGAGGCGAGGACCCCCGCGACGGCGACCCCCGTGCCCGGGCCCTCCCCGAGACCGGGCCCCACGACCCAGGCCTGGACCCGCCCGGCCTTGTCGGGGGGTCCGGGGTGCACCAGGGTCTCGGGGTGCGCGGCGATCACCGTGTCACCGGCGTGGCCCACGTACCGCACGGCCCCCGCCCCGCCGCGCAGCGCCCCGGCGACGGCGAGCACGGCGGCACCCGGATAGCGTGCCGATCCGGCGAGCACCCCGACGACACCCCGCCGGTACTTGTCGCTCTCGGCGCCCGGCACGGGCAGCAGCCACGCCAGGTCCTCGTGCTGGAGGGCCTCCAGGTCCGGCACGCCGGGGAGTACGTCTCCGAGCCCGATGTCGACGAGCCGCAGCGCGCCCGCGTACTCCCGCGCCGGGTCGACCAGCAGACCCGGCTTGTACGCCCCGAAGGTGATCGTCGCGTCGGCCCGCAGCGCCTCCCCGTGGACCTCGCCGGTGTCGGCGTCGACCCCGCTCGGCAGGTCGACGGCGACGACGACGGCGTCGGAACCGCGCGCGGCGCGGGCGACGGGCACGGCGTCGGGGCGCAGCCCGCCGCGGCCCCCGATGCCGGTGATGCCGTCGAGGACGAGGTCGGCGCCGGCGAGCACGTCGTACGGATCGTCGACGACCCGGCCGCCGGCGGCCCGCAGCGCGGCGAGCCCGCCCTCGTGCGCCCGCTCCCCGAGCAGCACGGCCGACACCCCCGCCCCGCGGCGGGCGAGCCGGGCCCCGGCGTACAGGGCGTCGCCGCCGTTGTCGCCGCTGCCGACGAGGAGGACGACCCGGGCGCCGTACACCCGCCCCTTCCCGAGCAGCGAACAACAGGCGGCGGCGAGGCCGGCGGCGGCGCGCTGCATGAGCGCGCCGTCCGGAAGGCGGGCCATGAGCTCGGCCTCGGCGGCCCGGACGGTCTCCACGCGATAAGCGGTACGCATGCGAGCAGTCTCCCGCCGAAGCCCCCTCCGCGCAGACCCCACACCCGGCGGGTCGGCGCCCGCGACGGGGAGCGCCGGGCGTCTCAGCCCTCCGCGATCACCACCGCCGATGCCACCCCCGCGTCATGGCTCAGCGACACGTGCCAGTGCTTGACGCCCAGTTCCGCCGCGCGCGCCGCCACCGTCCCGCGGACCCGGAGCCGCGGCTGGCCGCTGTTCTCGACGTACACCTCCGCGTCCGTCCAGTGGAGGCCGCCCGGCGCGCCGAGGGCCTTCGCGAGGGCCTCCTTCGCGGCGAAGCGGACGGCGAGGGACGCGGGCCCGCGTCGGTCGCCGCTCGGGAGGAGGACCTCCCGCTCGACGAAGAGGCGCTGCAGCAGCCCCGGCGTGCGCTCGATGGACGCGGCGAAGCGGTCGATCTCCGCCACATCGATCCCCACCCCAATGATCATTTCCCACTCACTCCACGGTCACGGATTTGGCCAGGTTGCGCGGCTGGTCGACCTCGTTGCCCCGCGCGGTGGCGAGCTCGCAGGCGAAGACCTGGAGCGGCACGGTGGCGACCAGCGGCTGGAGCAGCGTAGGCGTGGCGGGGATGCGGACGAGGTGGTCGGCGTACGGGACGACGGCGTCGTCGCCCTCCTCGGCGATGACGATGGTCCGCGCCCCCCGGGCCCGGATCTCCTGGATATTGGAGACGATCTTGTCGTGGAGGACGGAACGCCCGCGCGGCGAGGGCACGATCACCACCACCGGCAGGTCCTTCTCGACGAGCGCGATCGGCCCGTGCTTGAGCTCGCCCGCCGCGAAGCCCTCCGCGTGCATGTACGCGAGTTCCTTGAGCTTCAGGGCGCCCTCCAGGGCCACCGGGTGGCCCACGTGGCGGCCCAGGAAGAGGACCGTGTCCTTGTCGGCGAGGGACCGGGCGAGCACCCGTACGGGCTCCATGGTCTCCAGGACGCGCTCGACGTCCTCGCCGATCCGGGCGAGGTCGCGGACGACGGCGTGGATCTCGTCGCCCCACTGGGTGCCGCGCACCTGGCCGAGGTAGAGGGCGAGCAGGTAGCAGGCCACCAGCTGCGTCAGGAAGGCCTTCGTCGAGGCGACGGCGACCTCGGGCCCGGCGTGCGTGTAGAGGACCGCGTCCGACTCGCGCGGGATCGTCGAGCCGTTGGTGTTGCAGACGGCGAGGACCTTCGCGCCCTGCTCCCGCGCGTGCCGCAGCGCCATCAGCGTGTCCATGGTCTCGCCGGACTGGGAGATCGCGATGACGAGGGTGCGCTGGTCGAGGATCGGGTCGCGGTAGCGGAACTCGCTGGCGAGCTCGACCTCGCAGGGGATCCGGGTCCAGTGCTCGATGGCGTACTTGGCGATGAGCCCGGCGTGGAAGGCGGTGCCGCAGGCGACGACGACGACCTTGTCGGCCTCGCGGAGCACGGCGTCGGGGATGCGCACCTCGTCGAGGACGAGCCGGCCGGCGCCGTCGATCCGCCCGAGGAGGGTGTCGGCGACGGCCTTGGGCTGCTCGGCGATCTCCTTGAGCATGAAGGAGGCGTAGCCGCCCTTCTCGGCGGCGGAGGCGTCCCAGTCGACGTGGTAGGCGCGGACCTCGGCGGGCACGCCCTCGAAGTCGGTGACGGTGACGCCGTCCCTGGTCAGCTCGACGACCTGGTCCTGGCCGAGCTCGATGGCGGACCGGGTGTGGGCGATGAAGGCGGACACGTCGGAGGCGAGGAAGTTCTCGCCCTCCCCCACGCCGACGACGAGCGGCGAGTTCCGGCGGGCGCCGACGACGACGTCGGGCTGGTCGGCGTGGACGGCGACGAGGGTGAAGGCGCCGTCGAGGCGGCGGCAGACGAGCCGCATGGCCTCGGCCAGATCGCCCACGGACGAGAACTCCTCGGCGAGGAGGTGGGCGACGGTCTCGGTGTCGGTCTCGGAGAGCAGCGTGTGGCCGCGCTCGGCGAGTTCCTCCCGGAGGGCGGCGAAGTTCTCGATGATGCCGTTGTGGACGACGGCGACGCGCCCGGCGTTGTCCAGGTGCGGGTGCGCGTTGACGTCGGTGGGGCCTCCGTGGGTGGCCCAGCGGGTGTGTCCGATGCCGACGGAGCCGCCGGGCAGCGGCCGGTCGACGAGCTCCTTCTCCAGGTTGACGAGCTTGCCCGCCTTCTTGGCGGCGGCGAGCCCGCCGTCCGCGAGCACGGCGACGCCGGCGGAGTCGTACCCCCGGTACTCCAGCCGCTTCAGCCCCGCGACGACCACATCAAGCGCCGACTGCCCGCCGACGTATCCCACGATTCCGCACATGACGGCAGGCTACGCCGGAACCCCTGCCACCGGCCGGAGTCGACGCGGGGCGCGCGTCGGCGGCTCCACGGGGACCGTATGACCGCTTTCGCCACGTGACCGACCCCACGACCCACGGACGCCTCCGACCCCCGACAATGGCGGGGTGATCACTTCGCCGCCACGAAGCTCCGACGGAGACGGCCCCCGCAACGGCGCCGGGACCAAAGAGGGCGCCGGACACGGGAGCCCCCGCAACGGGACGGGGCACCGCCGGCCGTCCGAGGCGACCCCGTACGTCGACCTCACCCGCGCCGAGTGGAGCGCCCTGCGCGACAAGACGCCGCTCCCGCTGACCGCCGACGAGGTCGAGCGGCTCCGCGGCCTCGGGGACGTCATCGACCTCGACGAGGTGCGGGACGTCTACCTCCCGCTGTCCCGGCTGCTCAATCTGTACGTGCAGGCCACCAGCGGGCTGCGCGGCGCGCTGAACACCTTCCTCGGCGAGAGCGCCGAGCAGCGCGGCACGCCGTTCGTCATAGGGGTCGCCGGTTCGGTGGCCGTCGGCAAGTCGACGGTCTCCCGGCTGCTGCAGGCGCTGCTCGCCCGCTGGCCGGAGCACCCGCGGGTGGAGCTGGTGACGACGGACGCCTTCCTCTACCCGATGGAGGAGCTGAAGTCGCGCGGTCTGATGTCCCGGAAGGGTTTCCCCGAGTCGTACGACCGCCGGGCCCTGACCCGCTTCGTCGCGGACGTCAAGGCGGGCAAGGACGAGGTCTCGGCGCCGGTCTACTCGCACCTGATCTACGACCGGGTGCCCGGCGAGCGGCTCGTCGTGCGCCGCCCGGACATCCTCATCGTGGAGGGTCTCAACGTCCTCCAGCCGGCGCTGCCCGGCAAGGACGGCCGCACCCGCGTCGGTCTCGCCGACTACTTCGACTTCTCGGTGTACGTGGACGCCCGGCCGGAGGACATCGAGCGCTGGTACCTGAACCGCTTCCGGAAGCTGCGGGACACCGCGTTCCAGGACCCGTCCTCGTACTTCCGGCGCTGGACGCAGGTCTCCGAGGACGAGGCCTTCGACTACGCCCGCACGATGTGGCGGACCATCAACAAGGTGAACCTGCTGGAGAACGTGGCCCCGACACGCGGCCGCGCGACCCTCGTCGTCCGCAAGGGCCCCGACCACAAGGTGCAGCGCCTGAGCCTCCGTAAGCTCTGAGCTCCGTACGCTCGGCACATGCTGCATCTGAGGCTGATCGTCCCGCCCGACCGCACCCCCGCCGCGGTGCGGCTGATCGAGTCGACGGTCGGCACCGCCCATCTGGTGGTGCTCACCGGCGCGGCCCGGGACCCCTCGGGCGATGTGGTGATGTGCGACGTGGCCCGCGAGGCGGGCGACGAACTGCTGCACGGGCTGCGTGAGCTGAGGATCGACCAGGACGGCTCGATCGCCGTCGAGAACATCGACCTGTCCCTCTCCACCCGCGCGGACGCGGCCGAGCTGGAGGCCCCGGGCGAGCCGGCGGACGCGGTGATCTGGGAGCAGCTGGCGGGGGCGACGCACGAGGAGTCGACGCTCTCGATCACGTACAGCGCGTTCATGATCCTGGCGACGATGATCGCGGCCTGCGGTGTCGTCCTGGACAACGCGATCCTGATCGTGGGCGCGATGGCGGTCGGCCCGGAGTTCGGCCCGCTGGCCGGTGTCTGTACGGCGGTCGTGCAGCGCCATCCGAAGCTGGCGGCGCGCTCGCTGATGGCGCTGTTCGTCGGCTTCACGGCGGCGATGATCGCGACGACGCTGTTCAGCCTGGGGATGGACGCGCTCGGCCTGTTCAGCAAGGCGCAGCTGGACGCGGACCGCCCCAACACCAGCTTCATCTGGCAGCCGGACCCGTTCTCCTTCGTCGTGGCGCTGCTCGCGGGCATCGCGGGCACCCTGTCCCTGACCTCGTCCAAGTCCGGGGCCCTGGTGGGCGTGGCGATCTCGGTGACGACGGTCCCGGCGGGCGCGAACGCGGCGGTGGCGCTCAGCTACGGCGACCTGGGCCAGATGTGGGGCTCGATCGCGCAGCTGACGCTCAACCTCTTCGGCATCATGCTGGCCGGGACTCTCACCCTGTACGGGCAGAAGGCGCTGTGGCGCACCCAGCGGGGCCGCTGGCGCCGCGCACCGAAGGTCTGACCGTACGGAGGAGGGCCCCCGCCCGGCTGCTGGAACTCCAAGCATCCGGTGGGGGCCCTCACTCTGCATGACGGTGCCTCAGAAAGCCTAGCCCAGTGCGGACTTCACGACGTCCGCGAGGCGCTGCGCGACCGAGCGGGCCTGCTCGATGTCGGCGGCCTCGACCATGACGCGCACCAGCGGCTCGGTGCCGGAGGGGCGCAGCAGGACGCGGCCGGTGGAGCCCAGCTCCCGCTCGGCGTCGGCGACGGCCGCGGCGAGCTCGCCGGAGGTGTTCACCCGGGACTTGTCGACGTCCTTGACGTTGATGAGGATCTGCGGCAGCCGCTCCATGACGCCGGCGAGGTCCGCGAGCGACCGGCCCGTGGCGGCGACGCGGGCGGCCAGCATCAGGCCGGTGAGGGTGCCGTCGCCGGTGGTGGCGTGGTCGAGCACGATGACGTGGCCCGACTGCTCGCCGCCGAGGGCGTAGCCGTTCTCCTTCATGGACTCCAGGACGTAGCGGTCGCCGACCGCGGTCTGGACGAGGTGCAGGCCCGCGCCCTCCATGGCGAGCTTGAAGCCCAGGTTCGACATGACGGTCGCGACGACGGTGTCGCCGCGCAGGGTGCCGGCCTCGCGCATGGCGAGGGCGAGCACGGCGAGGATCTGGTCGCCGTCGACCTCGTTGCCGGCGGCGTCCACGGCCAGGCAGCGGTCGGCGTCGCCGTCGTGGGCGATGCCCAGGTCGGCGCCGTGCTCGACGACGGCGGCCTTGAGCAGGCCCAGGTGGGTGGAGCCGCAGCCGTCGTTGATGTTGAGGCCGTCGGGCTCGGCGCCGATGGTGACGACCTGCGCGCCGGCGCGGGAGAAGGCCTCGGGCGAGACGCCGGAGGCGGCGC
Organism: Streptomyces sp. NPDC037410; assembly: GCF_055602235.1. NCBI lineage: Bacteria > Bacillati > Actinomycetota > Actinomycetes > Kitasatosporales > Streptomycetaceae > Streptomyces > Streptomyces sp. NPDC037410. The sequence goes on from NZ_JBVJWR010000034.1 coordinate 23,102, forward strand.
CGTGGGCCTCGTCGAGGACGATCTTGAGGCCGTCGAGACGGTTGGGGAGCACGGACATGAGGTGCGAGACGTACGTCTCGAAGCCCTCGCCGACGTCGCGCACACGGCCGACGCCGGAACCGGTCGGGCGCTCCCACGGGGCGCCGGTGCGGTGCTCCTCGTACACGCCCTCGATCTTGTCCTCGAGGTCGTCGGCGAGCTTGTGGCCGCCGCGGGCGAAGAACTTGATGCCGTTGTCGGGCATGGCGTTGTGGCTGGCGGAGAGCATCACGCCGAGGTCGGCGCCGAGGACGCCGGTGAGGTGGGCCACGGCCGGGGTGGGCAGGACGCCGACGCGCAGCACGTCGACGCCGGCGCTGGCGAGGCCCGCGACGACGGCCGCTTCGAGGAACTCTCCGGAGGCGCGCGGGTCCCGCCCGACCACGGCGGTCGGCCGGTGGCCCTCGAAGGTGCCCGCCTCGGCGAGCACGTGCGCGGCCGCGACGGACAGGCCGAGCGCGAGCTCCGCCGTCAGGTCCGCGTTGGCGACGCCGCGTACGCCGTCCGTGCCGAAGAGTCGTCCCACAGCTGTCCTCCGAGAATACGTGCCCAAAGTTTTGAAAGAGGTTATGAAAAAACGTACGCCCCGACGGCACGGGCAGTGCCGCCGGGGCGTACGAAAGCAGCGAGCAGGCGTGATTAGCGCTTGCTGTACTGCGGAGCCTTGCGGGCCTTCTTGAGACCGGCCTTCTTCCGCTCGACCGCACGGTCGTCACGGGAGAGGAAGCCGGCCTTCTTCAGCGCCGGGCGGTTGTTCTCGACGTCCGCCTCGTTCAGCGCACGGGCCACGCCGAGGCGCAGGGCGCCGGCCTGGCCGGAGACACCGCCACCCGCGATGCGGGCGATGACGTCGTAGCGGTTGTCGAGCTCGAGCACCTTGAAGGGCTCGTTGACTTCCTGCTGGTGCACCTTGTTGGGGAAGTAGTCCTCAAGGGTGCGACCGTTGATCTTCCACTTGCCGGTGCCCGGAACGATCCGGACGCGGGCGATGGCGTTCTTGCGACGGCCCAGGCCGGCGGCCGGCTGCGGGTCGCCGAAGCGGGACGCGAGCGACTCGGAGGTGTACTCACCCTCGACGAGCTCGGTCTCGGTGGTGTACTCCTCGACGCCCTCGAACTCGTCGACGGGGGTCTCGGGGGTGGTCTCGGCCACGATGCTCCTCAGATTTCTTTCGTTCTTAGGGGGTGTGGCCGGAATTACTGCGCGACCTGGGTGATCTCGAACGGAACCGGCTGCTGGGCAGCGTGCGGGTGGTTCTCGCCCGCGTAGACCTTCAGCTTCGAGAGCATCTGACGGCCCAGGGAGTTCTTGGGGATCATGCCCTTGATGGCCTTCTCGACGGCCTTCTCGGGGTTCTTGGCGAGCAGCTCGTCGTAACGGACGGAGCGCAGACCACCCGGGAAGCCAGAGTGGCGGTAGGCCATCTTCTGGGTCTTCTTGTTGCCGGACAGGTGAACCTTGTCGGCGTTGATGATGATGACGAAGTCGCCCATGTCCATGTGGGGGGCGTAGACGGGCTTGTGCTTGCCTCGCAGGAGGTTCGCAGCCGTCGTCGCCAGGCGGCCCAGGACGATGTCCTGCGCGTCGATGATGTGCCACTGGCGAGTCACATCGCCGGGCTTAGGGCTGTACGTACGCACTTCGTAGCCTTCGCTTCTTCAGTGGATGGAGTCCAGACACACCTGAAGCGATCATGCAGCTGGGGCCTGCACTGCCGGGACGACGCCCGTATGCGAGCCACTGGTAACTGCTCCAGGGAACCTGCGTAAAGGCCGCTCGTGTGAGAACCACGAAGCCAATACGCATAACAAACCGCAACAGTACCCGCGCACCCCACCAGGGTCAAAACGGCCGGTGACCCGGCTGTGGGCAATCGTTCCGCAGGGCGAGGGGGGTCCCCCCTGCTCGAGCGAAGCCGAGAGCTTGGGGGAGGGTGGGCACAGCCCCGAACGCGCCTCCCGCGCCAGGGCCCTCCCCACGACCACCTACCGGACCCTGTCCACCCGTCGCTCGTCCCACACCGGCTCCGACGTCTCGCGTACGACCCCGTCCGACCCGAAGACCAGGAACCGGTCGAAGCTCTTCGCGAACCAGCGGTCGTGCGTGACGGCCATCACCGTCCCGTCGTACGACTCCAGGCCCTCCTGGAGGGCCTCGGCGGACTCCAGGTCCAGGTTGTCCGTCGGCTCGTCCAGGAGCAGCGCCGTGGTGCCGGCGAGCTCAAGGAGCAGGATCTGGAACCGCGCCTGCTGCCCGCCCGACAGCTTGTCGAACGGCTGGTCACCCTGCCGCTCCAGCTCGTACCGCCGCAGCATCGACATCGCCCCGCCCCGGTCCTTGGCGTGCTCGGTCCACAGGATGTCGACGAGCGGCCGCCCGGCCAGCTCCGGGTGCGCGTGGGTCTGCGCGAAGTGCCCCGGCACGACCCGCGCGCCGAGCTTCCACGTACCCGTGTGGGCGACCGACCGGTCCCCCGCGAGCAGCCTCAGGAAGTGCGACTTCCCGGACCCGTTCGAGCCGAGGACGGCGACCCGCTCCCCGTAGAAGATCTCCAGGGAGAACGGCTTCATCAGACCGGTCAGCTCAAGGTTCTCGCAGGTCACGGCCCGCACACCGGTCCGCCCGCCGCGCAGCCGCATCCGGATGTCCTGCTCGCGCGGCGGCTCCGGCGGCGGCCCCGCCTCCTCGAACTTCCTCAGCCGGGTCTGCGCCGCCGCGTACCGGGACGCCATCTCGTGGCTGACCGCTGCCGCCTGCCGCAGGTTGATCACCAGCTTCTTCAGCTGCGCGTGCTTCTCGTCCCAGCGCCGCTTCAGCTCCTCGAAGCGGGCGAACCGCTCCCGCCGCGCCTCGTGGAAGGTGTCGAAGCCGCCGCCGTGCACCCAGACGTCCGAACCGGCCGGTCCCGGCTCGACCGCGATGATCTTCTGCGCACCCCGGGAGAGCAGCTCCCGGTCGTGGGAGATGAAGAGCACGGTCTTACGGGTCTCCCGCAGCCGCTCCTCCAGCCACCGCTTGCCGGGGACGTCGAGGTAGTTGTCGGGCTCGTCGAGGAGCAGGACCTCGTCGGGGCCGCGCAGCAGCGACTCCAGGACGAGCCGCTTCTGCTCGCCGCCGGAGAGGGTCCTGACCTGTCGGAACTGCGCCTTGTCGTACGGGACGCCCAGCGCGGCCATCGTGCAGATGTCCCAGAGGGTCTCGGCCTCGTAGCCCTGCACCTCGGCCCAGTCGCTGAGGGCCTGCGCGTACTTCATCTGGGCGGCCTCGTCGTCGACGGTCATGATCAGGTGCTCGGCCTCGTCGACGGCCTTGGCGGCCTCCCGGATCCGGGGCTGGGCGACCGAGACGAGCAGGTCACGGACGGTGGACTCGTCCCGTACGGAGCCGACGAACTGCGGCATCACGCCGAGCCCGCCGCTGACGGTGACGGTGCCGCCGTGCGGCTGGAGCTCCCCTGCGATCATCCGGAGCAGTGTGGTCTTGCCGGCGCCGTTGGCCCCGACGAGGGCGACGACGGCGCCCTCCCCGACCCGGAAGGAGGCGTCCCCGAGCAGGACCCTCCCGTCGGGAAGGTAGTACTCCAGATGCGCGGCCTCGACATGTCCCATGGGATGCATTGTCACCGCCCGCCGGGGCCCCGCCCAACCGGTTTAGGATGCGCGGCATGAGCTTTGGGGGACCGCAGTGGCCGCAAGAGCCGCAGCAGCAGGGGCAGCAGGGGTACGGACAGCAGCCCGGATACGGGTATCCGCCACAGCAAGGGCAGGGGCAGCAGCCGGGCTACGGCTACCCGCAGCCCTACCAGCCGCAGCAGCCTCAGCAGCCGAACCCCTTCCCCGGCGCGCAGGCCGGCACCGACACCCCCGACTGGGGCGCCCTGGCCGACGCCTCGGCCTCGCGCGGCCGCCGCAAGCGCCTCCTGCTGATCGCGGGCGGCGTCCTGGCCACGGTGGCCGTGGGCGCGATCGTCGCGACCGCCGTCGTCAGCACCAACCAGGAGAACGACGAGGCCAAGAACCACCCGGTCCCCACCGGTTCGGTCTCCCCCACGGGCACGCCGACCCCCGAGCCGACGTTCTCGTCGGTGGCGCCGCCGCCCCCGCCGAACCCGAAGGACTACATCTCCGACCCGAAGAAGGACAAGGCCCCGCTCAGCGCCGAGGGCCTCTTCCCGGGCAAGAAGCTGACCATGGACGGCCGCGCGTACAAGAAGGGCGCGACCTCCGCCACGACGAACTGCGCGGCCGTCACCCAGGGCGGCCTCGGCCCGGTCCTGAAGCGGAACGGCTGCGAGCGGGTGCTCCGCGCCACCTATGTGAAGGACGGCGTGGCGATCACCGTCGGCGTCGCCGTCTTCCCCTCCGAGGCGGCGGCCCAGAAGGCGAAGGACCAGGCCAGCGGCGGCATCGCGCCCCTGACGGGCGCGGGAGTGGGTGACTTCTGCCACGCCACGGTCTGCCTGCGCCGCTCGAACGCGATCGGCCGCTACGCCTACTTCACCCAGGCCGGCTTCGCCAACGGCAAGAAGGTCACCAAGGCCGACAAGCCCGTCTTCCAGGGCAGCGACGACCTCGGCACCTTCGCCTTCAACCAGATCTACGCCCGGGGCCGCGCCCAGGCCTCAGCAGCAGCCGCCGGCTCCGGGGAGTGACCGCTTGTTGCGCGCCTCCCGGCTGCGGGCGGCGAGCAGCTCGTCCGCCGGGTAGCCGACCTCTTCGAGGGTGAGGCCGTGCGGCCGCACGACGTGGACGGCCGAGTCCCGGACGCCGGCGGCGAGCACCTTGCCGGGCCAGTCGACGGGCCGGTGGCCGTCGCCGACGAAGAGCAGGGCACCGACGAGCGAGCGGACCATGTTGTGGCAGAAGGCGTCCGCCTTGACGGTCGCCTCCAGGATCCCGTCCTCGCGCCGCTCCCAGCGCAGTACCTGGAGCGTGCGGATGGTGGTGGCGCCCTCGCGCTTCTTGCAGTACGCGGCGAAGTCGTGCTCGCCGACGAGCGCGGTGGCGGCCTCGTTCATGGCGTCCATGTCGAGGGCCCAGTCGTGCCAGAGCACGTGCCCGCGGAGCAGCGGGTCGACGCCGCCGGGGTTGTCGGTGACGCGGTAGGCGTAGCGGCGCCAGATGGCGGAGAACCGGGCGTTGAAGCCCGCGGGGGCCTCTTCCACGCTCCACACCCGCACGTCGTGGGAGAGCCGCCCGGCGAGCCGCCGCAGCAGCTTGTCCCGGTGCTCGGCCCACACCTCCACGGGCAGGTCGACATGGGCGACCTGGCCGCGCGCGTGCACCCCGGCGTCGGTCCGGCCGGCGACGGTCAGCTCGTACGTCTCCTTGGACCGGGTGACGGTCCGCAGGGCGTCCTCGATCTCTCCCTGTACGGTCCGCTGCCCCTGGGCCTGCTTGGCCCAGCCGGAGAAGTCCTTGCCGTCGTACGACAGGTCAAGCCGAACCCGTACGAACCCGTCCTGCACGTCATCGCTCACGCGGCGATCCTCTCAAAAGCAGCTCAGACACACGGGAACGGGCCCGCACCCCAGGGGGTACGGGCCCGCTCACGAGAAACGTACGAAAAACGCTTACGCGTCCTTCGCCTCGTCCTCGGTCGCCTCGACGGCGGCGGCCTCGTCGGCCTCCTTGACGGCGCGCTTGGTGGCGGCCTCGGCCTCGGCAACGGTCGCCTTCTTGGCGATCTCGCCCTCGACCAGCTCGATCACGGCCATCGGGGCGTTGTCGCCACGACGGTTGCCGATCTTGGTGATACGGGTGTAACCACCCGGACGCTCCGAGTAGCGCGGGGCGATCTCGGTGAAGAGGGTGTGGACGATGCCCTTGTCGGTGATCGTCTGCAGCACCAGGCGACGGTTGTGGATGTCGCCCTTCTTCGCCTTGGTGATCAGGCGCTCGGCGACCGGACGCAGGCGACGGGCCTTGGCCTCGGTCGTGGTGATGCGGCCGTGCTCGAAGAGCGACTTCGCCAGGTTGGCGAGGAGCAGCTTCTCGTGCGCGGCGGAACCGCCGAGGCGGGCACCCTTCGCGGGACGCGGCATGGTGATTCTCCTTGTGATCTGCACCGGCCGTATGAGGTACCGATGTCAGTGTCCGAGCGGGCGGTCACCCGTCGGAGATCCGGCCGCGCCCCGAAGGGGCGAGGCCGGAAGGGGCGCGGGGCGGCGTCGATTTGCGACTCCGTCGCGGGGCGCGATCAAGCACAGCGCTCCCGCACCCACGTACGGACCGTGAGGCCCGAGCTCTTAGTACTGCTCGGTCTCGACGAAACCGGCGTCCGCGTCGTCATCGGCGCCGAAGGCGTCAGCCGCAGCCGTCGGGTCGAATCCGGGCGGGCTGTCCTTGAGCGCGAGGCCCATACCGGCCAGCTTCGCCTTGACCTCGTCGATCGACTTCGCACCGAAGTTGCGGATGTCGAGCAGGTCGGCCTCGGAGCGGGCGACGAGCTCACCCACGGAGTGGATGCCCTCGCGCTTGAGGCAGTTGTACGAACGAACGGTGAGCTCGAGCTCCTCGATCGGCAGCGCCAGGTCGGCGGCAAGGGCGGCGTCCGTCGGGGACGGGCCCATGTCGATGCCCTCGGCGTCGATGTTGAGCTCGCGGGCGAGACCGAACAGCTCGACCAGGGTCTTGCCGGCGGACGCCATGGCGTCACGCGGGCGCATGGCCTGCTTGGTCTCGACGTCGACGATGAGCTTGTCGAAGTCGGTGCGCTGCTCGACTCGGGTCGCCTCGACCTTGTAGGTGACCTTGAGGACCGGCGAGTAGATCGAGTCGACCGGGATGCGGCCGATCTCCTGGCCGACCTGCTTGTTCTGGACTGCGGAGACGTAGCCGCGACCGCGCTCGACGGTCAGCTCCATCTCCAGCTTGCCCTTGGCGTTCAGGGTCGCCAGAACGAGGTCGGGGTTGTGCACCTCGACACCGGCCGGGGGCGCGATGTCGGCGGCGGTGACCAGACCCGGGCCCTGCTTGCGCAGGTACATCACGACCGGCTCGTCGTGCTCCGAGGAGACGACCAGCTGCTTGATGTTGAGGATGAGGTCGGTGACGTCCTCCTTGACGCCCGGCACGGTGGTGAACTCGTGCAGGACACCGTCGATGCGGATGCTGGTGACAGCGGCACCCGGGATCGAGGAGAGGAGGGTACGGCGGAGGGAGTTGCCGAGGGTGTAGCCGAAGCCCGGCTCCAGCGGCTCGATGACGAACCGGGAGCGGAACTCGTCGACGACCTCTTCGGTCAGCGACGGACGCTGAGCGATCAGCATGTCTGTGATTCCTTCATTCGTGGACGCCCACTATTTGACGTCCTCGGAGTACTGCGTACTGCAAGGGTACGGGCGGTACGCCCCCGAAAGGGGACGCACCGCCCGAAAGTCCAGGTCAAGCAGCCGATGCGTCAGACGCGGCGGCGCTTGGGGGGACGGCAGCCGTTGTGCGGCGTGGGGGTGACGTCCTGGATCGAACCGACCTCGAGGCCCGTGGCCTGGAGGGAGCGGATCGCGGTCTCACGGCCGGAGCCGGGACCCTTGACGAAGACGTCGACCTTGCGCATGCCGTGCTCCTGCGCGCGGCGGGCGGCCGACTCGGCGGCCATCTGCGCGGCGAAGGGGGTGGACTTGCGCGAGCCCTTGAAGCCGACGTGGCCGGCGGAGGCCCAGGAGATCACGTTGCCCGAGGGGTCCGTGATCGAGACGATCGTGTTGTTGAACGTGCTCTTGATGTGCGCGTGGCCGTGAGCGACGTTCTTCTTTTCCTTGCGGCGCACCTTCTTGGCAGCGCCCTGACGACCCTTGGGGGGCATCTCTTACTCCTACGGGAGGTGGTCGGTCCTACAGCGAAGACCGCTTGGTCAAGCGTCCGCTGAGGACTACTTCTTGCCCGGCTTCTTCTTACCGGCGATGGCGCGACGCGGGCCCTTGCGGGTACGAGCGTTCGTGCTGGTGCGCTGGCCGCGGACGGGCAGGCCACGACGGTGGCGGAGGCCCTGGTAGCAGCCGATCTCGACCTTGCGGCGGATGTCGGCGGCGATCTCGCGGCGGAGGTCACCCTCGGTCTGGAGGTTGGCGTCCACGTACTCGCGGATCTTGACGAGGTCTTCCTCGGCAAGGTCGCGGACACGGGTGGACTCGTTCACGCCAGTGGCGGCGAGGATCTCCTCGGACCGGGTGCGCCCGATACCGAAGACGTAGGTGAGTGCGACCACCACACGCTTTTCACGCGGGATGTCAACACCGGAAACGCGTGCCATTCAATGGCTCCTGTGTTCTCGGGGGTCTGCTGCAGAACCATTCCCGGCTGCCGTATGAGGTACAGGTCGGGTCCCCGGCCCCCGCCGGAGGTGCCGTCAACCGTGGGACACGGTCGGACGGGCTCTGCGTATGTACGTATTGCTATGCGTCGCGCGAAGAACTGCGAAATGCAGGTCGGTCGGCGTGCGTCAGCCCTGGCGCTGCTTGTGGCGCAGGTTGTCGCAGATGACCATGACCCGGCCGTGACGGCGGATCACCTTGCACTTGTCGCAGATCTTCTTGACGCTCGGCTTGACCTTCATGGGATGTGAGGTTCTCCGGGTCAGTGCCATCACCCGCGCGGAGGGCGGGTGCGGGCAAGATCTACTTGTACCGGTAGACGATCCGGCCACGCGTCAGGTCGTACGGAGAGAGCTCCACGACGACCCGGTCGTCCGGGAGGATTCGGATGTAGTGCATCCGCATCTTGCCGGAGATGTGCGCGAGGACCTTGTGACCGTTCTGGAGCTCCACCTTGAACATGGCGTTCGGGAGGGACTCGATCACGGTGCCCTCGATTTCGATGGCACCTTGCTTCTTGGCCACGCTTCGCCTTTCGAATCGGCTACCTTGATCGACTCTCTTCGCCGCGTGCAGGCACACGGGTACACGAGAGCCGACGCATCAGTCTACGTCAGGCCCCAGGAAAAGACGAATCGGGAAGTCTGCCCACCGTAGAAGATCATTACGCAAAGGACGAAACGCTCTAACCCAGCGGGTCCGGCGCCGCCGTGACACCAAGCTCGGCCAGCTTCGCCTTGCCCCCGACCCCATCCCCGACGCAGGACTCCGTCCGGCGGACGGGGGTCCCGCGCAGCCGCCCGCCGGGCCCCGGTCCTACGCCAAGGGGTCCGGCGCAGCCGTCACGCCCAGTTCCGCCAGCTTCGCCTTGCCGCCGTCGACCGCCGTGAGGACCAGGGGGCCCTCCTCGGTCAGGGCGATGGAGTGCTCCCAGTGGGAGGACCAGGTGCCGTCGGTCGTGATGACCGTCCAGTCGTCCTTCAGGACCTCCGTGCGCGGGGTGCCCAGGGAGACCATCGGCTCGATCGCCAGGCAGAGGCCGGGGACCAGCTTGGGGCCCTTGCCGCGCTTGCGGGAGACGTAGTTCAGGAGGTGCGGGTCCATGTGCATCTCTGTACCGATGCCGTGGCCGCCGTAGTCCTCGATGATGCCGTAGCGGCCGAGGCTGTGGTCGCCCACCGCGGGGCGCGGCTGGCGCTTGATGTACGACTCGATCGCCTTCGAGATGTCCACCAGGCGGTTGCCGAGCTTCATGGCCGCGATGCCGGCCCACATCGACTCCTCGGTCACCCGGGAGAGCTCGATCAGCTCCGGGGCGTGACCGGTGCCGACGAAGGCGGTGTACGCGGCGTCGCCGTGCCAGCCGTCCACGATCGCACCGCAGTCGATCGAGATGATGTCGCCGTCCTTGAGGACGGTCTTCTCGTCGGGGATGCCGTGGACGACGACCTCGTTCACCGAGGTGCAGATCGTCGCGGGGAACCCGCCGTACCCGAGGAAGTTCGACTTCGCCCCGTGGTCGGCGATGACCTTCCGCGCGACCTCGTCGAGGTCCTTCGTCGTCGCACCCGGCACGGCCGCCTCACGCGTCGCCGCGTGGATGGCGGCGACGACCAGGCCCGCCTCGCGCATCTTCGCGATCTGCTCGGGGGTCTTGATCTGCACCATCGTGGCCGGGGCCTTTCCTTCGAGTACGGGGAACAGAACAACGATACGGCCGCGACGCCCCCGAGGGGCACCGCGGCCGTATCGAACGAACCAGGGTTACTTCTTGAGCGCGTCCATCGCCTTGGCGGTGACCTCGTCCACCTTGCCGAGCGCGGAGATCGTGGCGACCAGGTTCTGCGCCCGGTAGTAGTCGATGATCGGCTCGGTCTCGGTGTGGTAGACCGACAGGCGCTTGCGGACGGTCTCCTCCGTGTCGTCGTCGCGCTGGTACAGCTCGCCGCCGCAGGCGTCGCAGACGCCCTCGGTCTTCGGAGCGTTGTACGTCACGTGGAAGACGTGCGCGGAGTCGTTGCGGCAGATGCGGCGACCCGCGATCCGCTTCACGACCTCGTCCTCGGGGACCTCGAGGTCCAGGACCGCGTCCAGCTCGATGCCGTCGGCCTTGAGGAAGGCGTCCAGGGCCTCGGCCTGGGCCACGTTCCGCGGGAAGCCGTCGAGCAGGAAGCCGCCCTCGGCGTCCGCCTGGCGCATGCGGTCCTCGGCCATCCCGATCGTCACGGAGTCCGGCACGAGCTGGCCGGCCTTCATGTACGACTGCGCCTCTACGCCCAGCGGCGTGCCCTGCGAGATGTTGGCACGGAACAGGTCGCCCGTAGAGATGTGCGGGATGCCCAGGTTCTTGGCGAGGTACGCGGCCTGCGTGCCCTTGCCCGCACCGGGCGGTCCGACGAGGACGATTCGCATCAGCGGAGGAACCCTTCGTAATTGCGCTGCTGGAGCTGGCTCTCGATCTGCTTCACGGTCTCCAGCCCCACACCCACGATGATGAGGATGCTCGTCCCACCGAAGGGGAAGTTGGCATTGGCGCCACCGAAGCCTGCCAACGCCATCGTCGGCACAAGAGCGATCAGACCCAAGTACAGCGAGCCCGGCCAAGTGATCCGGTTGAGCACGTAGCTCAGGTACTCGGCAGTAGGTCGACCAGCCCGGATACCCGGGATGAAGCCACCATACTTCTTCATGTTGTCCGCGACTTCCTCGGGGTTGAACGAGATCGCCACATAGAAGAAGGCGAAGAACACGATCAGGAGGAAGTACGCGGCGATGTAATACGGGTGGTCACCCTTGACGAAGTGGGCTTCGATCCAGGTCTTCCAGCCCGCGGTGCTGTTCGAGAACTGCGCGATCAGGGCCGGGATGTAGAGAAGCGACGACGCGAAGATGACAGGAATCACACCTGCCTGATTCACCTTCAACGGGATGTAAGTGGACGTACCGCCGTACGACCTGCGGCCGATCATCCGCTTCGCGTACTGCACCGGGATGCGTCGCTGGGCCTGCTCGACGAAGACCACGAGGGCCACCATCACGAAGCCGATGAGGATGACGGTGCCGAACTCGATCCAGCCCTTGGCGAGCTTGCCGCTCTGCTTGATGGCCCACAGGGCGCCGGGGAAGCCGGCGGCGATCGAGATGAACATCAGGATCGACATGCCGTTGCCGATGCCGCGGTCGGTGATGAGCTCGCCCAGCCACATGACGACACCGGTGCCCGCGGTCATCGTGATGACCATGGTGGCGATGGTGAAGATCGACGGGTCGGGCACGACCTGGTCGGCGACGGCGCAGCCGCTGAAGAGCGCACCGCTCTTGGCGGTGGCGACGAGACCGGTGCCCTGGAGGATGGCGAGAGCCACGGTCAGGTACCGGGTGTACTGCGTGATCTTGGCAGTACCGGCCTGACCCTCCTTCTTGAGGGCTTCGAGGCGCGGGATCACGACGGTCAGCAGCTGCAGGATGATGCTCGCCGTGATGTACGGCATGATGCCGAGCGCGAAGATGGTGATCTGCAGCAGCGCTCCGCCACTGAACATGTTGACCAGGCCGAACAGGCTGTTGTTGCCCTCGCTGGCCTGCTTGACACACTGCTGGACGGCCTCGTAGCTGACGCCCGGCACCGGGATGTGGGCCCCGAGGCGGTACAGCACGATGATGGCGAGCGTGAAGAGCAGCTTCTTGCGCAGGTCGGGCGTCTTGAACGCCCGGGCGAACGCGGTGAGCACGGTGCCTCCTGCGACCCCCGCGCACGTGCGTCAGAGGTGACGGTCTTGAGGTAAAGGACAGAGTTGCACGCCACCTTACCGGCGACCGTGCCCCCCTAGGAACGACCAACCGGGGATGCCCCTTTTGAGAGGCATCCCCGGTCGGATGTTCAGGCCATCGAGTCGTCTCAGACGAGCTCGGTGACGGTGCCGCCGGCGGCGGCGATCTTCTCCTTGGCGGAGCCGGAGACGGCGTCGACCGTCACCTGCAGCGCCACGGAGACCTCGCCCTGGCCCAGGACCTTGACGAGCTGGTTCTTGCGAACGGCACCCTTGGCGACCAGGTCGGCCACCGTGACCTCGCCACCCTGCGGGTAGAGCGCGGTGAGCTTGTCCAGGTTCACGACCTGGTACTCGGTGCGGAAGGGGTTCTTGAAGCCCTTCAGCTTCGGAAGACGCATGTGGAGGGGCATCTGGCCACCCTCGAAGCGCTCCGGAACCTGGTAACGGGCCTTCGTACCCTTCGTACCACGACCGGCCGTCTTACCCTTCGAGGCCTCACCGCGACCCACACGGGTCTTCGCGGTCTTGGCGCCCGGGGCGGGACGGAGGTTGTGGGCCTTCAGCGGGCTGTTCTCCGCCATGTCAGTCAACCTCCTCGACCGTCACGAGGTGGCGGACGGTGTGCACCATGCCGCGGAACTCGGGGCGGTCCTCCTTGACAACCACGTCACCCAGGCGCTTGAGGCCCAGGGAACGGAGGGTGTCGCGGTGGTTCTGCTTGCTGCCGATGTACGACTTCGTCTGCGTGACCTTGAGGCGAGCCATTACGCACCCGCCCCAGCACGCGCACGGAGGAGAGCCGCGGGAGCGACGTCCTCGAGGGGCAGACCACGGCGAGCCGCGATCTCCTCGGGACGCTGCAGGCCCTTGAGGGCCTCCACGGTCGCGTGCACGATGTTGATCGCGTTGTCGGAGCCGAGCGACTTCGACAGGATGTCGTGAACGCCGGCGCACTCGAGGACGGCGCGCACCGGGCCACCGGCGATGACACCGGTACCGGGGGAAGCCGGCTTGAGCAGGACGACGCCCGCGGCCTTCTCGCCCTGGATCGGGTGAGGGATGGTGCCCTGGATGCGGGGAACCTTGAAGAAGTTCTTCTTGGCTTCCTCGACGCCCTTGGCGATGGCCGCGGGAACTTCCTTGGCCTTGCCGTAACCGACACCTACGGTGCCGTCACCGTCACCCACCACGACGAGCGCGGTGAAGCTGAAGCGACGACCACCCTTGACAACCTTGGCGACGCGGTTGATCGCGACAACGCGCTCAACGTACGCGGTCTTCTCGGCGGCAGCGCCACCGTCGCGACCCTTCCGGTCCCGCCGCTCGCCGCCACCGGCACCGCTGCCGCGGCGCTGGGGTCCAGCCATTGGATTACCTCTCTCTGTTACGTCCGTTAGTCCCGGAACCGGGGCTTAGAACTTCAGCCCGGCTTCGCGGGCGGCGTCAGCCAGAGCGGCAATGCGCCCGGCGTACCTGTTGCCACCACGGTCGAACACGACGGTCTCGACGCCGGCAGCCTTGGCGCGCTCGGCGACAAGAGCGCCGACCTGCTTGGCCTGCGCGGACTTGTCACCCTCGCCACCACGGATCGACGCGTCCAGGTTCGACGCGGACGCAAGGGTGTGACCCTTGAGGTCGTCGATGACCTGAGCGGTGATACCGCGGTTCGAACGCGTCACGACGAGGCGCGGACGCTCCGCCGTACCCGACACGTTCTTGCGGATGCGGATGTGGCGGCGCGCCTTGGCGGCCCGCTTGTAAGCGTCGCCCTTGGCGATCTTCACACCGTATGCCATGGCTTACTTACCAGCCTTTCCGACCTTGCGGCGGATGACCTCGCCGGCGTACTTGACGCCCTTGGCCTTGTACGGGTCGGGCTTCCGCAGCTTGCGGATGTTCGCCGCGACCTCGCCGACCTTCTGCTTGTCGATGCCCTCGACCGAGAACTTGGTCGGCGACTCGACCTTGAACGAGATGCCTTCCGGCGCCTCGATCAGGATCGGGTGGCTGTAGCCGAGCTGGAACTCCAGAGCGGAGCCCTTCGCGGCCACGCGGTAACCGACACCGCTGATCTCGAGCGCCTTCACGTAACCCTGGGTCACACCGGTGATCATGTTGGCCACCAGCGTGCGGGACAGGCCGTGAAGGGCCTTGTTCTGACGCTCGTCGTTCGGACGGTTGACGTTGAGCACGCCATCCTCGCCCTTAACGATCTCGATCGGCGCGGCGACGGTGTGGCTCAGGGTGCCCTTGGAACCCTTGACCGTGACCGTGCGGCCATCGATGGTGACGTCCACGCCGGCGGGAACCTGGATAGGCAGCTTGCCAATACGCGACATTAGCTATTCCTCCGTTCCCGACTACCAGACGTAGGCGAGGACTTCCCCACCTACGCCCTTCTTGCCTGCCTGCTGGCCGGTCAGGAGACCGTGGGACGTGGAGATGATCGCCACGCCCAGGCCGCCGAGGACCTTCGGCAGGTTGGTGGACTTCGCGTAAACCCGGAGACCGGGCTTCGAGATCCGCTTGATGCCCGCGATGGAGCGCTCACGGTTCGGACCGAACTTGAGCTCGAGGACGAGGTTCTTGCCGACCTCGGCGTCCTCGACCTTCCAGCCCGTGATGAAGCCCTCCTGCTGGAGGATTTCCGCGATGTGAGACTTGATCTTGCTGTGCGGCATCGTCACGGAGTCGTGGTATGCCGAGTTCGCGTTACGCAGACGAGTCAGCATGTCCGCGATCGGATCAGTCATGGTCATGAATTGGCCTTCGGCCTCTCTCGCCGGGGTTTCCTGTATGCGCCATCCCTCTCCCCACACAGGGGCGGGACGGGTGCGGCGCGGGGACCTACGGCGTAGTAAGTCGTAAGGGCGGCGAACGCCCAACCCTCCTAGCCTAAGCCATGGAGGGGTGGGCATCCGCCATACCCAATGCTTACCGAGAGACTCCGGTCATCCCAACTAAGGGATTACCAGGAGCTCTTGGTCACGCCCGGCAGCTCGCCACGGTGAGCCATCTCACGGAGGCACACGCGGCACAGGCCGAACTTGCGGTACACGGAGTGGGGACGACCACAGCGCTGGCAGCGCGTGTAGCCACGCACGCCGAACTTGGGCTTGCGGGCAGCCTTCGCGATGAGAGCCTTCTTCGCCATCTCGCTTACGCCTCCTTGAACGGGAAGCCGAGGTGACGCAGAAGGGCACGGCCCTCGTCGTCGTTGGTCGCCGTGGTCACCACGGTGATGTCCATACCCCGGACACGGTCGATCTTGTCCTGGTCGATCTCGTGGAACATGACCTGCTCCGTGAGACCGAAGGTGTAGTTGCCACGCCCGTCGAACTGCTTGGGGGACAGACCACGGAAGTCGCGGATGCGCGGAAGCGCGAGCGACAGGGTGCGGTCCAGGAACTCCCACATGCGGTCGCCACGGAGGGTGACGTGCGCACCGATCGGCTGGCCCTCACGCAGCTTGAACTGCGCGATGGACTTACGAGCCTTGGTGACGGCCGGCTTCTGGCCGGTGATCGTGGTGAGGTCACGGACGGCACCGTCCATGAGCTTCGAGTCACGGGCGGCGTCGCCGACACCCATGTTGACCACGATCTTCACGAGGCCGGGGATCTGCATGACGTTCTCGTAGGAGAACTCCTCACGCAGCTTGCCCGCGATCTCCTCGCGGTACTTCGTCTTGAGACGCGGAGTGGTGGTAGCCATCAGATGTCCTCACCCGTCCGCTTGGCAACGCGGATCTTGTTGCCCTCGTCGTCGAAGCGGTAACCGACACGCGTGACGACCTTCTTGCCGTCCTTCTCCACGACCAGCTGGACGTTGGAGACGTGGACCGGAGCCTCGGTCGTGACGATGCCACCGGCCTGCGACGGGCCGGCCTTGGTGTGCTTCTTGACCCGGTTGACACCCTCGACGAGGACGCGGTTCTCGCGGGGGAAGGCCGTGATGACCTTGCCCTGCTTGCCCTTGTCCTTACCGGTGATGACCTGGACCAGGTCGCCCTTCTTGATCTTCATGCTTACAGCACCTCCGGCGCGAGCGAGATGATCTTCATGAACTTCTTCTCGCGCAGCTCACGGCCGACCGGGCCGAAGATACGGGTGCCACGAGGGTCGCCGTCGTTCTTGAGAATGACAGCGGCGTTCTCGTCGAAGCGGATGTACGAGCCGTCCTGGCGGCGGCGCTCCTTGACGGTGCGAACGATGACCGCCTTGACGACGTCACCCTTCTTCACGTTGCCACCGGGGATCGCGTCCTTGACGGTGGCGACGATGACGTCACCGATGCCCGCGTAGCGGCGACCCGAGCCACCGAGAACACGGATGCAAAGGATCTCCTTGGCACCAGTGTTGTCGGCGACACGCAGTCGCGACTCCTGCTGGATCACGTCTATCTCCTGATTTGTCTGCCGGTTCCCGGCCGGGGCTTCACGAGGAAGCCCCGGCCGAGCCTGGCGGAACTGACCTGAGGGATACCCCTCAGGTAATTACTTGGCCTTCTCGAGGATCTCGACGACGCGCCAGTGCTTCGTCGACGACAGCTTCCGGGTCTCCATCAGGAGGACGCGGTCGCCGATGCCGGCAGCGTTCTGCTCGTCGTGAGCCTTGAGCTTGTTCGTACGGCGGATGACCTTGCCGTACAGCGCGTGCTTGACGCGGTCCTCGACAGCGACGACGACGGTCTTGTCCATCTTGTCGCTGACGACCAGGCCCTCGCGGACCTTGCGAGCGTTGCGCTCGGTCTTCTCAGTCACGTTGCTCTCGCTCATCAGACGTTCTCCACCGTCTCGATGCCCAGCTCACGCTCGCGCATCAGGGTGTAGATCCGGGCGATGTCCTTACGGACGGACTTGAGCCGACCGTGGTTCTCGAGCTGGCCCGTCGCCGCCTGGAAGCGGAGGTTGAACAGCTCTTCCTTGGCCTCGCGGAGCTTGTTGAGAAGCTCCTCGTTGCCCAGCTCGCGCAGCTCGGACGCCTTGGTACCGGCCGACATCACAGCTCACCTGCTTCGCGCTTCACGATCTTGCACTTCATCGGCAGCTTGTGGGCCGCACGGGTGAGGGCCTCGCGCGCGATCTTCTCGTTCGGGTAGGACAGTTCGAACATCACCCGACCCGGCTTGACGTTCGCGATCCACCACTCCGGAGAACCCTTACCGGAACCCATGCGGGTCTCGGCGGGCTTCTTCGTCAGCGGGCGGTCCGGGTAGATGTTGATCCAGACCTTGCCGCCACGCTTGATGTGGCGGGTCATCGCGATACGAGCCGCCTCGATCTGGCGGTTGGTCACGTAAGCCGGCGTGAGGGCCTGAATGCCGTACTCGCCGAACGCAACCTGCGTACCACCCTTGCTGGCGCCGGAGCGCTTGGGGTGGTGCTGCTTGCGGTGCTTGACCCTACGGGGGATCAGCATGTCGGTCAGGCCTCCGTTCCGGTGCTCTCAGCCGGAGCAGCGGCGGCAGCCTCGGCCTTGGGGGCCTCGGCGGCCGGAGCCGACTGCTGCGGCTTGCGGCCGCGGCCGCCACGCTCGCCACCGCGGCCACCACGGCCGGCCGGGCGGTCGCCAGCGCCGGCGCCACGGGCCGGGCGGTTACCCGCACGGGCAGCAGCGTTCTCGGCGCGGACCTCGGCGATGTTCTTGACGTCGCCCTTGTAGATCCAGACCTTCACGCCGATGCGGCCGAAGGTCGTCTTGGCCTCGAAGAAGCCGTAGTCGACGTTCGCGCGGAGCGTGTGCAGGGGCACACGGCCCTCGCGGTAGAACTCCGAGCGGGACATCTCGGCGCCGCCGAGGCGACCGCCGCACTGGATCTTGATGCCCTTGGCGCCAGCCTTCATCGTGCCCTGCATGCTCTTACGCATGGCGCGACGGAAGGAGACGCGGGAGGAGAGCTGCTCGGCAACGGCCTGGGCGACCAGCTGGGCGTCCATCTCGGGGTTCTTGACCTCGAGGATGTTCAGCTGGACCTGCTTGCCCGTGAGCTTCTCGAGGTCGCCGCGGATGCGGTCGGCCTCGGCGCCACGGCGGCCGATGACGATGCCGGGACGCGCGGTGTGGATGTCCACCCGCACGCGGTCACGGGTGCGCTCGATCTCAACCTTCGAGATGCCGGCGCGCTCCATGCCGGACGTCATCATCCGACGGATGGCGACGTCTTCCTTGACGTAGTCCTTGTACAGCTTGTCGGCGTACCAGCGGGACTTGAAGTCCGTGGTGATACCGAGCCGGAACCCATGCGGGTTAACCTTCTGGCCCATTACCGGGTTCCTTCCTTGCTGCTGACGACCACGGTGATGTGGCTGGTCCGCTTACGGATCCGGTAGGCACGGCCCTGAGCACGCGGACGGAACCGCTTCAGGGTCGGGCCCTCATCCACGAACGCCTCGCTGATGTACAGCGAAGAGGCGTCAGAGTGGTCGTAGTTGTGCGCGGCGTTGGCGATGGCGCTGTCCAGCACCTTGCCGACCGGCACGCTCGCGGCCTGCGGGGCGAAACGCAGGACCGCCTGAGCCTCCGTGGCATCCATGCCACGGATAAGGTCCACCACACGGCGGGCCTTCATGGGCGTAACGCGGATGTACCGCGCCTGGGCCCTGGCTTCCATGGTTGTCCTTCCAGTGTCTGTCATGGTCATTCCACCCCGCTACTAGCGGCGCTTCGACTTCCGGTCGTCCTTCACGTGACCCCGGAAGGTGCGCGTCGGCGAGAACTCGCCGAGCTTGTGGCCGACCATCGACTCGGTGACAAACACCGGAATGTGGGTCTTGCCGTTGTGCACCGCGATCGTGTGGCCGAGCATGGCCGGGATGATCATCGAGCGACGGGACCAGGTCTTGATGACGTTCTTGGTACCGGCTTCGTTCTGGGCGTCCACCTTCTTGACGAGGTGGCCGTCGACGAAGGGTCCCTTCTTGAGACTGCGCGGCATCTAAACCCGCTCCTAGCGCTTCTTGTTCGTCTTGCGGCGGCGGACGATGTACTTGCTCGAAGCCTTCTTCGGCGAGCGAGTACGACCCTCCTTCTGACCCCACGGGGAGACCGGGTGGCGACCACCGGAGGTCTTGCCCTCACCACCACCGTGCGGGTGGTCGACCGGGTTCATCGCCACACCGCGGACGGTCGGGCGAACGCCAAGCCAGCGCTTACGGCCGGCCTTGCCCCAGTTGATGTTCGACTGCTCGGCGTTGCCGACCTCGCCGATGGTGGCGCGGCAGCGGGCGTCGACGAGACGGATCTCACCGGACGGCATACGAAGGTGGGCCATCGTGCCCTCCTTCGCCAGCAGCTGCACGGAGGCACCAGCGGAGCGGGCGAACTTGGCGCCGCCACCGGGACGGAGCTCGATCGCGTGGATCGTGGTACCGACCGGGATGTTGCGGAGCGCCAGGTTGTTGCCGGGCTTGATGTCAGCGCCGGGGCCGTTCTCGACGCGGTCGCCCTGCGTCAGACCCTTGGGGGCGATGATGTAGCGCTTCTCGCCGTCCAGGTAGTGGAGCAGCGCGATGCGCGCGGTGCGGTTGGGGTCGTACTCGATGTGAGCGACCTTGGCCGGCACGCCGTCCTTGTCGTGGCGACGGAAGTCGATCACACGGTAGGCGCGCTTGTGTCCGCCACCCTGGTGGCGAACGGTGATCCGACCGGTGTTGTTACGGCCGCCCTTGCTGTGCAGGGGGCGAACCAGCGACTTCTCCGGCGTGGACCGCGTGATCTCGACGAAGTCGGCTACGGAGGAGCCACGACGGCCCGGCGTAGTCGGCTTGTACTTGCGGATTCCCATTTCTCAGTCCTCGTCCGATTCCGGACGATCCAGACCGCCGTTAGGCGGTCGGACCGCCGAAGATGTCGATACGGTTGCCCTCAGCAAGGGTCACGATGGCGCGCTTGGTGTCCTTGCGCTTGCCGAAACCGGCCTTGGTGCGCTTGCGCTTACCCTGGCGGTTGATCGTGTTGACCCCGGTGACCTTGACCGAGAAGACCGCCTCGACGGCCTGCTTGATCTGGGTCTTGTTGGAGCCAGGCGCGACGATGAACGTGTACTTGTTCTCGTCCAGCAGGGCGTAGCTCTTCTCCGAGACGACCGGCTTGACGAGAATGTCGCGCGGGTCCGAGAAGGTCTTGCTGGTGACGACGGCCTCAGTCATCAGGCGTCGCTCCCTTCGGTCTCAGCGGTCTGGGGGCCAGACACGAAGGACTCGAGGGCGGCCTGGGTGAAGACCACGTCGTCGGAGACGATCACGTCGTACGTGTTGAGCTGGCCCGGCTCCAGGATGTGCACCTGGGGCAGGTTACGAGCGGACAGCCACGCGGCCTCGTCGGAACGCTCGACGACCAGGAGCAGGTTCTTGCGCTCCGAGATCTTGCCGAACAGCGTCTTCGCGGCCTTGGTGGAGATGCCACCCTCGACCACGCCGGTGACGACGTGGATGCGGGAGTGGTTCGCGCGGTCCGAGAGGGCACCGCGGAGAGCGGCGGCCTTCATCTTCTTCGGCGTCCGCTGCGAGTAGTCACGCGGCTGCGGGCCGTGCACGACGCCACCACCGGCGAACTGCGGGGCGCGGGTCGAACCCTGACGGGCGCGGCCGGTGCCCTTCTGGCGGTAAGGCTTCTTGCCACCACCGCGGACTTCGCCACGGGTCTTGGTCTTGTGCGTGCCCTGACGGGCCGCGGCCAGCTGCGCGACGACGACCTGGTGGATCAGCGGGACGCTGACCTTGGCGCCGAAGATCTCCTCGGGGAGCTCGACGGTCCCGGCCTTGTCGCCAGACGGCGAAAGGATGTCAATGGTGCTCATCGGTTCCTCAAACCCCCTTGGCCGCGGTGCGGACCAGGACGAGGCCACCGTTGGGGCCGGGGACGGCGCCCTTGATGAGCAGCAGACCCTTCTCGGCGTCAACGGCGTGGACGGTCAGGTTCTGGGTGGTCACACGCTCGTTGCCCATGCGACCGGCCATGCGCATGCCCTTGAAGACACGGCCCGGGGTGGCGCAGCCACCGATCGAACCGGGCTTGCGGTGCACGCGGTGGGCACCGTGCGAGGCCTTGCCACCACGGAAGTTGTGGCGCTTCATCGCACCGGCGAAGCCCTTGCCCTTGCTCTTGCCGGTGACGTCGACCTTCACGCCGGCCTCGAAGACCTCGGCGGTGATCTCCTGGCCGAGCGTGTACTCGGAGGCGTCAGCGGTGCGGAGCTCCACCAGGTGGCGGCGCGGGGTGACGTCGGCCTTGGCGAAGTGGCCCTTGAGGGGCTTGTTCACCTTGCGCGGGTCGATCTCGCCGAAGGCGATCTGGACCGACTCGTAGCCGTCGACGTCGTTCGTACGGACCTGGGTCACGACATTCGGGCCGGCCTTGACGACGGTCACCGGGACGACCCGGTTGTTCTCGTCCCAGACCTGCGTCATGCCGAGCTTCTCGCCCAGGATGCCCTTGATGTTCTTAGCCATCTGCGCGCCCTCAGAGCTTGATCTCGATGTCGACGCCCGCCGGCAGGTCGAGACGCATGAGCGAGTCAACCGTCTTCGGCGTGGGGTCGAGGATGTCGATGAGGCGCTTGTGCGTGCGCATCTCGAAGTGCTCGCGCGAGTCCTTGTACTTGTGCGGCGACTTGATGACGCAGTACACGTTCTTCTCAGTGGGCAGCGGCACCGGGCCCGCGACCGACGCACCAGTGCGGGTCACCGTCTCGACGATCTTCTTCGCCGAGGAGTCGATGACCTCGTGGTCGTAGGCCTTGAGCCGGATGCGGATCTTCTGTCCCGCCATGGCTACTAGTAGTCCTTTGTCTCGTAACGCTCTGGAACCCGGTGCGCTGTGCTTCCTGAGAAGCGCCGTTTCCTCCGACCCACGCGGTCGGGCGTGTCGCACTCCCTCTACGCAGAAATCCCTGAGGATTTCCCAACCAAGGGGGCACGGTCGCCATGACCGCGGTTCGGGGGCGAACACCCACCGGGTGCCTGGTCTGCACCCCGCTGACGCTTCCCAGAAGATTCCCGTACGTCCGCTCCTGAAAAGGAGCGACGAGTACTGTGGGACTCGCTTCCGGTCCTCCCGACGGGAGGCGCGCAGCATCGGCACTCAACCGAGCAACCCCGACAGTCTGCCATACGCGGCCTTCCCGCCGCCAATCGGGGGCGAAGACTGTACCCCACGTCACGTACGGCCATGCGCCGGGGCGCACGGGCGTGCCGCACGCGCCCCCTTTCCCCCGTCATCCCAACCGCCGGGCCTGCTCCGTCAGATGACGCCGCTCGGGCGCGCTCGTGGTGTGCCGGGCCGCCTCCCGGTAGGCGGCGGCCGCGTCCTCCTTCTCGCCGAGGAGTTCGAGAAGGTGCGCGCGGGTCGCGAGGAGGCGGTGGTTCCGGGCCAGCAGCCGGTCCTCCGCGAGACCGTCGAGCAGGTCGAGGCCGGCCCGCGGGCCGTGGACCATGGCGACGGCGACCGCGCGGTTGAGGGTGACCATCGGGTTCGGCCCGGTGCGCTCCAGGAGCTCGTACAGGGCGAGGATCTGCGGCCAGTCCGTGGCCTCCGCGGACCCCGCCTCGTCGTGCACGGCCGCGATCGCCGCCTGGAGCTGGTACGGGCCGACCCGGCCCTGCGGCAGGGTGCGGCTGATCAGCTCCACGCCCTCCGCGATCAGGGCGACGTCCCAGCTCCCCCGGTCCTGCTCCGCGAGCGGTACGAGCTCCCCGTGCGGGCCCGTGCGGGCCGGGCGGCGGGCGTCGGTGAGCAGCATCAGCGCGAGCAGGCCCGCCGTCTCGGTGTCGTCGGGGACGAGCCGGTGCAGCATCCGGGCCAGCCGGATCGCCTCCGTGGACAGCTCGGGCGCGGTGAGCTCCTCGCCGCCGCTGGCCGTGTAGCCCTCGTTGAAGACGAGGTACAGCACGTGCCGCACCTCGGCCAGGCGGGCGCTGCGGTCCTCGCCCTCGGGCGGCGTGAGCTCCAGGCCGCCCGACTTGATCGTCTGCTTGGCCCGGCTGATCCGCTGCGCCATGGTCGACTCGGGCACGAGGAACGCGGCCGCGATCTGCGCGGTGGTGAGGCCGCCGACGGCGCGCAGGGTGAGCGCGATCCGGCTGGGCGGCGACAGGTCCGGGTGGCAGCAGAGGAAGAGCAGCGACAGGGAGTCGTCCCGGTCGGTGTCCGGGGCGTCGTCGGCGGCGCGCGCGAGGAGCGCGGAGTCGGGCGTGGCGAGCGCGACGGCGTCCTCGCGGCGCCGGCGGGCGGACTCGCTGCGCACCAGGTCGACGTACCTGCGGGTGGCGACCGTGAGCAGCCAGCCGCGCGGGTGCTCGGGCACGCCGTCCTCGGGCCACTGCCGTGCGGCCGCGATCAGGGCCTCCTGGACGGCGTCCTCGCAGAGGTCGAAGGACCCGTACCGGCGAATGAGCGCACCGAGGACCTGCGGCGCGCAGCTGCGCAGCAGGTCCTCGACGGCGTGCGGGCCGGTCACAGCGACAGACCCTCGGACATGCGGGCGCCGACCACGGCGGCAGGCCCTCGGCCACGCGCGGCGCCGACCCCAGCAGCCGCCCCGCAGCCACGCGCCGCGCCCGTCACGGCGACCGTCCCCCGGCCTTGTGCCGCGCCCGTCACACGTCCGCCGCGGACTCGTGCAGGATCGGCCACAGCTCGACGGGATCGGCGTCCGCGAAGGGCATGTCCGCGGCGATCGCCTGGGCGCGCTCCAGGCTCTCGCAGTCGAGCAGGTAGAAGCTGGCCAGGTACTCCTTGGTCTCCAGGTACGGGCCGTCGGTGACCGCGGGGACGCCGTTCTCGCGCCGGACGAGCTGGGCGGCGGCCGCGTCGGCCAGGCCGTACGCGCCGAGCAGCTCGCCGCTCTCCCGGTACTTCCGGTTGAAGGCCTCCTGGCGGGCGATCGCCTCGGGCCAGGCCTCGGCCGGGAAGGAGTCCCACTTGGCCTGGTTGCCGTAGATCATCGCCATGTACTTCATCTCGGGTGTCCTCCCGGTCCGGCCCGCCCCTCGTGGCGCGCTGTCACCCTGGGGTCGTTGCCAGGATCACCCGCTCGACATCGCCCCGCACATCTTTCCAAGATCTTTTTCAGGGATCTCCCCCCCCGGTCGGTCCAGGGGCACAACCCCGCCGCTCGTACACCCGTCTTCCCGTGGACGAATGAGCGAAGGGGCCCGCCTTGCACACTCCACCCCGTCGGCGGACGGTTCTCGCCGCCGCCCTCGCGGTCACCGCGGCCGCCGCCGGGTGTTCCGTACCGGAGCCGCGCCGGACCGCGCCGACCGCCGATCCGGCGCCGGGCAGGCCGATCGCCTCCGCGCGGGCCCGGCGGGCGCTGCTCATGCAGTTCTCCGCGCATCCGGACGACGACCTGTACTTCATGAACCCGGACACGCAGCGGCTGCTCGACGCGGGCGTCCCGCTCGTCTCCGTGTACGTGACGGCCGGCGAGCACAACGGCCGGAACCGGATCGCGGGGATGCCCGAGACTCCCCCGGACCGGGCTGCCTACTCCTCCGCCCGCCACCAGGGCCTGCGCCAGTCGTACGCGGTGGCGCTCGGCCTCCCCGCGTTCACGCCGTGGCGCCGGGAGGTCCTGACGCTCCCCGGCGGCCGGCGGGCCGAGTCCGACACCCTCACGAACGGCTCCCGCAGCGTCGAGCTGGTCTTCCTCAACCTGCCGATGCACGCCGGCCGCCGCTACATGGCCGTGCCCTCGCTCTGGCAGGACCGCGCCCTGGAGCTGCGCACCCATCTGTCGGCCGGCTCCCCCGTCACCCGCGCCGACAGCTACGACTACGACCAGCTGATCGCCGTCCTCGCCGGCCTGCTGCGCCGCCACCGGCCCACGGTCGTGCACACGCTGGACCCGGACCCGGACATCCAGCACAGCGACGAGGCGACCCGGCAGCGGGACTCCGAGCAGCCCGGCTACGCGGACCACGGGGACCACACGGCGGTCGCCTCCTTCACCTGGGCCGCGCTGTGCCGCTGGGTCTCGGACGCGGTCCGGGACGGCGAGCCGGTCCCGGCCTTCACCACCACCGCCTTCCGCGGCTACTACAACCGGCACTGGCCCAAGAACCTCCCGCCCGCGGTCCTGGCCGAGAAGGCCGCCCGCCTCGTCCCGTACGGCGGGAAGCCCTCCTGGTCGTGCGGGAACCCCTCCGGCTGCGGCGACTACGGCGTCGGCGGCGACCGGCCGCTGACCAACCGCAAGGGGTGGGTGCGCTCCACGCACCACCGCTGGCCGGGTCCCGGCCCGGCCCTGGCCGAGGAGCCGGGCGGCCGGCTCGCGGCGTACGGGGTGCTCGGGCTGCGCGCGGTCCGCTGGCGGGAGTCCGCGCCCGGCGTCTGGGGCGAGCCGGTGGACCTGGGCGGCGGCCCGCTCGCGCCCGCGCTCGGCTCGGCGGTGCTCGGCGACGGCCGGGTACTGCTCCTCGGCGTGCGGTTCGCCGCGCTCGACGGGCACGGCGGGGCCAACCGGCGCGAGGTGGTGCTCCTGGAGCAGCGCTCCCCCGGCGGCGCCTTCCTGGCCTGGCGGGGCCTGGGGACCCCGGAGCGCACCGACGACCGCAGCCGCAGAATCGGTTCTCCGGTGGCCTTCACCGCCCCCGACGGCCGGGTCCACCTCTTCGTACGGAACGCGGACAAGGGCGTCTCGACGCGGGTCCGGGCGGCGGACGGCTCCTGGTCGGCGTGGCGTCCGCTCCCCGGCGACGCGGAGGTCCAGGACGGCCTGGCCGTCTCGGCGGACGCGGCCGGGCGGGTGCACGTGTACGCGGCGGGGCGGGACGGCGTACGGCACTGGGTGGACGGCGTCCCGCAGGCGGCCCGGCTGCCGCTCTCCGGCTCCACGGTGGCCAGCGCGGGCGGCGAGCTCTACCACCGGGCGCCGGCGGCGGCGCGGCTGCTCGGCCCGGCCGGTGACGCCGGGCTCGACGGGTACGGGGGCGTGGTCGCCGCGCGGTCGGCCGCGCTCGGGACCGTCCTGCTCGGCACGGACGTGAAGGGCCGGGTGGCGCTCAGGACCGGCGACCGGCTCCGTGAACAGAACAGGGCGGCCGTCTCGACCGCGCTCCACCTGGGCGCCCGGGGGGCCACCGTGGTGGGCCTCGGCGCGGACGGCCACCCGTGGAGCTGGCGACCGTAGAACACCTGGAAACGCGAGATGGCCCTGACGCGCGGAAAGGCCCGGGAACGCGGAAAGGCCCGGGAACGCGAGAAGGCCCCGCACCTTTCGGTGCGGGGCCTTCCCTTACTGCTCAGCAGCTCTTGCGAGCTACCAGGTCAGTTCAAGATCAGGCGTTGATCTTGACGACCTGGCCGGCGCCGACGGTCCGGCCACCCTCACGGATGGCGAACTTGAGGCCCTCCTCCATGGCGACGGGCTGGATCAGCTCGACGGTCATGGCGGTGTTGTCGCCCGGCATGACCATCTCGGTGCCCTCGGGGAGGGTCACGACGCCGGTCACGTCCGTGGTACGGAAGTAGAACTGCGGGCGGTAGTTGTTGAAGAACGGGGTGTGACGGCCACCCTCGTCCTTCGACAGGATGTAGGCCTGGGCCTCGAAGCTGGTGTGCGGCGTAACCGAACCCGGCTTGATGATGACCTGGCCGCGCTCGACGTCCTCGCGCTTGATGCCACGGAGGAGCAGACCGACGTTCTCACCGGCCTGGCCCTCGTCGAGCAGCTTGCGGAACATCTCGATGCCGGTGACCGTGGTGGTGGTCTTCTCGGTCTTGATGCCGATGATGTCGACGGTCTCGTTGACCTTGAGGACACCACGCTCGATACGACCGGTGACGACGGTGCCACGACCGGTGATCGTGAAGACGTCCTCGATCGGCATCAGGAACGGCTTGTCGACGTCACGCTCGGGCTGCGGGATCGACTCGTCGACGGCGTGCATGAGGCCGAGAAGCTTCTCGCCCCACTCCTTGTCGCCCTCGAGCGCCTTGAGCGCCGAGACGCGGACGACCGGCAGGTCGTCGCCCGGGAACTCGTACTCGGAGAGGAGCTCACGGACCTCGAGCTCGACGAGCTCCAGGATCTCCTCGTCGTCCACCATGTCGGCCTTGTTCAGGGCGACGACGATGTACGGAACGCCGACCTGGCGAGCAAGGAGGACGTGCTCCTTGGTCTGCGGCATCGGGCCGTCGGTGGCGGCGACCACGAGGATGGCGCCGTCCATCTGCGCGGCACCCGTGATCATGTTCTTGATGTAGTCAGCGTGACCGGGGCAGTCGACGTGCGCGTAGTGACGCGACTCCGTCTGGTACTCGACGTGCGCGATCGAGATGGTGATACCGCGCTGGCGCTCCTCGGGAGCCTTGTCGATCTGGTCGAAGGCCGAGGCCTCGTTCAGGTCCGGGTACGCGTCGTGCAGCACCTTGGTAATGGCGGCCGTGAGGGTCGTCTTACCGTGGTCGATGTGACCGATGGTACCGATGTTGACGTGCGGCTTAGTCCGCTCGAACTTTGCCTTCGCCACTGAATCCTCCTGCGGAGTGGTTCTGTACGCCTTGCTTCATCGGCGCCAGGTGATCTTTGCTGGGATGCCAGTCGACCGGGGCCCGATCCCTCGGGTTTCGGGGGGCTGAGCCCCGGCGACAGGTGTCAAGCCTAAAACGTGAAACTCGGGAGAGTTACTCGCCCTTGGCCTTCGCGATGATCTCCTCGGCGACGTTCCGCGGAACCTCGGCGTAGGAGTCGAACTGCATCGAGTAGCTTGCGCGACCCGAGGTCTTGCTGCGGAGGTCTCCGACGTAGCCGAACATCTCCGAGAGCGGCACGAGGCCCTTCACGACGCGGGCGCCGCTGCGCTCCTCCATGGCCTGGATCTGGCCACGGCGGGAGTTGATGTCACCGATGACCTCGCCCATGTAGTCCTCGGGCGTGACGACCTCGACGGCCATCATCGGCTCAAGGATGACGGGAGAAGCCTTGCGCGCGGCCTCCTTGAAGGCCTGCGAACCGGCGATCTTGAACGCGAGCTCGGAGGAGTCGACCTCGTGGTAGGCACCGTCGAGAAGGATGACGCGGACGCCAGTCATCTCGTAGCCGGCCAGGATGCCGAACTGCATGGCCTCCTGCGCACCCGCGTCGACCGAAGGGATGTACTCCTTCGGGATGCGGCCACCGGTGACCTTGTTCACGAACTCGTAGGAGGCGTCGCCACCCTCGATGGGCTCGATCGCGATCTGCACCTTGGCGAACTGACCGGTACCACCGGTCTGCTTCTTGTGGGTGAAGTCCACGCGCTCGACGGCCTTGCGGATCGTCTCGCGGTACGCGACCTGCGGCTTGCCGACGTTCGCCTCGACCTTGAACTCGCGACGCATACGGTCGACGAGGATGTCGAGGTGAAGCTCGCCCATACCACCGATGATGGTCTGGCCGGTCTCCTCGTCCGAGTGGACCTGGAAGGAGGGGTCCTCCTCCGCGAGACGCTGGATGGCGACACCCAGCTTCTCCTGGTCACCCTTGGACTTGGGCTCGATGGCGACCTGGATGACCGGCGCCGGGAAGTCCATGGACTCCAGGATCACCGGGTTCTTGTCGTCGCACAGCGTCTCACCAGTGGTGGTCTGCTTGAGGCCCATGACGGCGACGATGTCGCCGGCGCCCACCGAGTCGATCTCCTCACGCTTGTTCGCGTGCATGCGGTAGATCTTGCCGATGCGCTCCTTCTTGCCCTTGACGGAGTTCAGCACCGCGGTGCCGGCCTCCAGGCGACCGGAGTAGATCCGGACGAAGGTGAGCTTGCCGAGGTGCGGGTCGCTCGCGATCTTGAACGCGAGGGCCGACAGCGGCTCGTCGTCGGACGGCTTGCGCTTCACGACGACCTCGGCGTCCTTGACGTCGTGGCCCTCGATGGCCTCGACGTCCAGGGGCGAGGGGAGGTAACGGACGACAGCGTCGAGCAGGGGCTGAACGCCCTTGTTCTTGAACGCGGTGCCACAGAAGACGGGGGTGACCGTCTTCTCGCCGTTGCCCTTGCCGGACGCGATGGTGATACGACGGACAGCCGCGTACAGCTGCTCCTCGGTGGGCTCGACGCCCTCGAGGAAGAGCTCCATGAGCTCCTCGTCGTTCTCCGCGACCGTCTCGACGAGCTTGCCGCGGTACTCCTCGGCGAGCTCGAGCTTGTCCGCCGGGATGTCGACGACGTCGTACATCTCGCCCTTGCTGGCCTCGGCGGACCAGACAAGCGCCTTCATGCGGACCAGGTCGATGACGCCCTGGAAGTCCATCTCGGCGCCGATCGGGAGCTGCATGACGATCGGGACGGCGCCGAGGCGGTCCACGATCATGTCGACGCAGCGGAGGAACTCGGCGCCCGTACGGTCGAGCTTGTTGACGAAGCAGATGCGCGGGACGCCGTAGCGGTCCGCCTGACGCCAGACAGTCTCGGACTGGGGCTCGACACCGGCCACACCGTCGAACACGGTGACAGCACCGTCGAGCACGCGCAGCGAACGCTCCACCTCGACGGTGAAGTCGACGTGGCCCGGCGTGTCGATGATGTTGATCGTGTGATCGACATTCTCGAGCGGCCAGTGGCAGGTCGTCGCGGCAGACGTGATCGTGATGCCGCGCTCCTGCTCCTGCTCCATCCAGTCCATCGTGGCAGCGCCGTCGTGGACTTCACCGATCTTGTACGAGACACCGGTGTAGAACAGGATCCGCTCGGTGGTGGTCGTCTTGCCCGCGTCGATGTGGGCCATGATGCCGATGTTGCGCACCTTGGCCAGGTCAAGCGAAGTGGTAGCCATATCGGCTCAGTCTTCTCTCGGTCTCGATGTGGGTTGCGACTACCAGCGGTAGTGCGCGAAGGCCTTGTTGGACTCGGCCATCTTGTGCGTGTCCTCGCGCTTCTTGACGGCAGCACCGAGGCCGTTGGAGGCGTCGAGGAGCTCGTTCATGAGGCGCTCGGTCATGGTCTTCTCGCGACGGGCGCGGGAGTAACCGACGAGCCAGCGGAGGGCCAGCGTGGACGCGCGGCCCGGCTTGACCTCGATCGGCACCTGGTAGGTGGCGCCACCGACACGGCGGGACTTGACCTCGAGGGCCGGCTTGACGTTCTCGAGAGCGCGCTTCAGCGTGATGACCGGGTCCTGGCCGGTCTTCTCACGAAGACCCTCCATGGCGCCGTACACGATGCGCTCGGCGGTGGAACGCTTGCCGTCAAGCAGGATCTTGTTGATCAGCGAGGTGACAAGAGGAGAGCTGTAGACCGGGTCGATGATGACCGGGCGCTTCGGGGCGGGGCCCTTACGAGGCATTCTTACTTCTCCTTCTTGGCGCCGTAGCGGCTGCGAGCCTGCTTACGGTTCTTGACGCCCTGCGTGTCGAGGGAACCGCGGATGATCTTGTAGCGAACACCCGGCAGGTCCTTCACACGGCCACCGCGCACGAGCACGATGGAGTGCTCCTGCAGGTTGTGACCCTCACCCGGGATGTAGGCCGTGACCTCGATGCCCGAGGTCAGACGCACACGCGCGACCTTACGGAGGGCCGAGTTCGGCTTCTTCGGGGTGGTCGTGAACACACGCGTGCAGACGCCGCGACGCTGAGGGGAACCCTCGAGTGCGGGCGTCTTGTTCTTCTCGACCTTGTCCTGCCGGCCCTTACGGACCAGCTGCTGGATCGTAGGCACTACTTCTCCGGTTTCTGTGTGCCGTCGGTAAAACTAACCTGGAACATTCGCCGACCCACGCGGTCGGGTGTGTCGAATCTCGCGGACCTCCGCACGAGGCGGAAAAGGCGCAGATCACGGTGGCCGGTATATGACTCGCCGTGCGGTTGAGGACACGCACGGGAGCCCAGGCACACCCCAGGCACAAGGCTTGAGCGTACCTATCGCACGGACTCCGGTCAAAACAAATGCGGGACCCCGGCCGGGGGCACACGAGACCCGGGCCCGGATCGTTCCTGCACGGGCCCGGCAAGAGCACGCAGGCCCCCACCCGGGCCCGGCCGGGAACGCGCGGTCAGTCCCGGGCGGTACGGCGGGGCTCGGCGACCTCGCCCGCGTCCGTCGTGGCCGTGTCCGGTTCCAGGAACTGGGTGACGACCTTGACGAAGACGCCCATGCGCTCGTCGGGGACGCCCAGCCAGCGGGCGAAGTCCTCCATCGAGGGCTGCCAGTCGCTCGGCGGCAGCAGGTCCGCCGCCATCGGCAGCTCCTCGGGGGTCACGCGACCGGACCGGATGAGCATGTCGCGGACGGAGACGCCGAGCAGCGGGGCGATCCGGCGCATGGTCTCCAGGTCGGGCATGCTCTGCCGCTGCAGCAGGCGCGTGACGGCGGCGCGGTGGACGCCGGCCTCGTCCGCGATCCGGGACTTCCCTCCCCCGCGCGGGCTGTCGATGTCGTAGCCGCGCTGTCTCATCAGGCCTTCGACCCAGCCTGCGAACTCGTCGAGCCCTTGAGTGCTCATGTGTACCGCTCCTCGCTCCCCCACCCTCCGGATCCCATACCTTAGCGTGCTTGCGCGCACGGAATTACGTGCTTTCGGGCACGCAATCGTGTCGAATCGGTGAAGGGCAGCTCACAGGCCTCCGGATTTTCGTTGCGCGCTCGCACGCAACGTGTAAGTCTGGCTCGCCGCCGCACTCGTCGGCCCCCTGAGCCCCAGGCGCCCCACCGGCCCCATGGACGGCCCCGGCGGGCCCCGGACCGTGGAGAACCCCTTGTTCCATCCCGACCCGTCCCCCTGGCAGGCCTCCGCCGCGTGCGCCGGCCTCTCCCCGTCCGTCGTCTTCGCCCGCCGCGCCAAGGAGGCCGCCCCCGCCCTGCGGGCCTGCGCCTCCTGCCCCGTACGGAGCGAGTGCGAGGCCGCGGTGGCCCCGGCCGAGAGCTACTTCGACGGCGTCTGCGCGGGCCGCCTCTGGCGCAACGGACGCCCGGCGGACGCCCGGCGCGTGGCCAAGGCGCTCGCCCCGACGGGGAGCGGCCGCCGTGGCTGACCGCACCGACACCACCCCCGTCCTGCGGGACATCGCGCTCTGGACCGCCTCCCTCGTACGGCAGTTCCCCGAGCTCGCCGAGGAACTCGCCCCCGGCCGGCGCGGGCCCGCCGGGGCACCCGCCGGAACCGCCCCCGCCGTGCGCGACGAACTGGTCCGCGAGGAACGCCGGGAGGCGCTGCTGCTCGAACAGCGCCACGGCCTCTCCGTCCCCGGCCACGGCGCCGCCCCGATCCGGCTGCACGTCTCCGACGCCATCCGCGACATCACCGACGGGGTGGTGGAGCTGGAGGAGGCGGTGTGCGCCCGGCTCACGCTCCCCCGGCCGCCCCGCGCGGGGGTGCTCAACCGCCTCCGGCGCCTCGTGACCCTGCTCGACCGGATCGCGACCCACCCGGACCTGGCCCGCCACGTGCGGGACGAGATCCGCCGGATGGCCCGGCGCTGCGCCCGGACGCTCGGCGACGCGGAGACG
This sequence comes from Streptomyces sp. NPDC037410, assembly GCF_055602235.1. Taxonomy (NCBI): domain Bacteria; kingdom Bacillati; phylum Actinomycetota; class Actinomycetes; order Kitasatosporales; family Streptomycetaceae; genus Streptomyces; species Streptomyces sp. NPDC037410. Next base: position 55,659 of record NZ_JBVJWR010000034.1, read on the forward strand.
GTCGTGCGGGTCTCGGGCCGCTGCCCCTGGTGCGACTCGGTGTCGCTGCGGGCGTTCCCGGACCGGCGCGCGGTCCTTTGCGTCAACCCGGCCTGCGTCTGCACGGACGAGGTGTGCGGCTGTCAGGACGACCCCGCCTACCGGCACCTGTGGCCGGAGGACCGGTGGGAGGAGCTGTCGGAGGCGTCGGGCACCGGCACCGCCGAGATCGAGGCCGCGATGGACGACCCGGAGGAGACCGCATGCTGAGCTCGCCCGACCTGCCCACGCTGGTGCCCGGCCCGCTGGCCGCCGAGGAGGCGGGCGTGGCGCCCGCGACGATCCGCAAGTGGGTCCAGCTCGGACACCTGCGGGCCGCGGGCCGGGCGGGCCGGGCGCAGCTCTTCCGCCTGGAGGACGTGTTCGCGGCGGAACGCCTGGCGCGCCGCCGCCGTCCCCGTACCGCCTGATCCGCCCCGCCCCGCCCTGTACGACGAGCGCCCCGCGTCCTTCCCGGACGCGGGGCGCTTCGTCATGCCGCCGTCATGCCGCCAGGAAGCGGCGCAGGGAGTCGACGAAGGCGGTGGCGAAGCGCTCGCGGGTCTCCTCGGGGACGCGGTCGAGGGAGAGGTACGGGTTGAGGTCCTCCAGCTCGACGAGGAGCAGTTCGCCGCCGGGGGCGCGGCAGGCGTCGACGCGCTGGATGCCGTGGTCGAGGGTGTTCCACTCGATGAAGCGGCGGGCGAAGGCGAGGTCGTCGGCGGCGGGTTCGTACGGCTCCAGGACCCAGCGGCGCTCGGGGTCGGGGGCGTGGAGGGCGTACTGGAAGAGGTCGTCGACGAAGTAGAAGGAGACCTCGTACCGGAAGTCGACGCGCGGCTGGACGAGGACCTCGCCGTACGTGAGCCCACCGAGCTCCTCGTACGGGAGGAACCGCAGCCCTATGGAATCGGCGCCGGCCTTGGGCTTGACCGCGTAGCTCCGGGCCTCGGGCAGCAGGGGGAGGTCCTCGGGCCGGTCGACGGTGGGGATGACGGGGTGTCCGGCGACGGTCAGGTCGAGGAGGTACTGCTTGCCGGCCATGTCGCCGCGGCCGTGGAGCGGGTTGTAGACGCGGGTGCCGCGGGCGCGGGCCTGCTCGCGGAAGGACTCGTACTCCTTCTGGTACCCGATGACGGGGCCGCTGTTGCGGACGACGACGGCGTCGAAGCCGTCCATGAGGCGGGCGGCGTCGAGCGGGTGACAGAGCGCCAGGTCGAAGCTCTCGCGCAGCCGGGCGGTGAGGTGGATGTCCTCGTCGCAGTAGCGGCGGCCCCGGGCCGGGTAGGCGAGGTCGGACACGTAGAGCAGACGGGGGCGAGGGGACACGGGGCGGCTCCTGGTGGTTCGGGACGCCCAACCTAACGGGGCCCTTCTGGCGGGCGGCCGGGCGGGGTGAGGGGGGCCCGGCTCGGGCCCGGGGCCAGCTCGGGCCCGGGGCCAGCTCGGGCCCCGGCCGGCTCGGGCCCCGGCCGGCTCGGCCCCCGGCCCGGCTCGCGCCCCCGGCCCGGCTCGCGCCCCCGGCCCGGCTCGCGCCCCCGGCCCGGTCGTGCCCCGGGCCCGGTCGTGCCGGGTAGATCTCAGAACTAGTTGCGTGCGCGCACGCTCCCTGTCACAGTTGGTGCAGCGGCGGAGCTGTGCCCGCGAGACGGGCCGCAGTCTCCGCCGTTCGCCGTCCGGGAGCGCTCCGCGCCCCCGCCCCCTTCCCCGCGTCGAGCGCCCCGGACGGCCCCGCGCGGCCCGTCCCGCCGGACGGTCGTCACCGCCCGTCCACCGGACGGCCCCGCACCACCGTCCACCGGACACCACCGTCCACCGGACGGCCCCGCCCCGCTCCCCTCCGTCTCCCGAGGAGAACCGTCATGACCACTCCCCCGAGTGCGTTCCCGGACGTCGAGAAGCTGGTCGTCGACGTCCTCAAGGCCGACCCGGCGCTGGCCGGCGTCACGGTCGCCGCCCAGGCGCCGACCGGCTTCGACGGCACGCAGAACACCGTCCTGGTGAACCGCCGCGGCGGCGCCTGGATCGGCGACCTGCACGTCGACAAGCCGCTGATCGAATTCGAGGTGTACGGCCCGACCAAGACCGCGGCCCACGTCCTCGCCAACGCCGCCCGCAAGGCACTGCTCGCCACGATCGGCAAGCAGCTCGGCGCCAACTTCGTCAGCGACGTCGAGGAACAGGACGGGCCCCGCTGGATGCCCGACTACCTCTACCGAGGAGCCAACCGCTACCTCTGCGTCATCCAGCTCTCGCTGAACGTCTTCTAGCCCCCGGTTCCGGCCCCCGGTTCCGACCCCCGGGCGGCAGACACCCAGCGACCCCACAGACCAGGCCTCGCCGTCCGGCGGGGCCTTTGCCGTACCCGGAGCCGAACTCCGGGGACCGGCAGCCCTCACAACCCAAGGAGAAACACCACCATGGCTGGAAACAACTCCGCCGAGATCCGCGTCGCAGGCATCGGCAAGCTCTACGTCGCCGACGCCGGCACCTCCCTCCCCGCCACCTTCGGCACGGACTCCGCCGCCGACTGGTCCGGCGCGGGCTGGAAGGACCTCGGCTTCACCTCCGGCGACGGCGTCACGTTCTCGAAGAAGGACAAGCTGGAGGCCATCGACTCGTGGCAGTCGGTCTCCCCGGTCCACTACATCTACTCGAGCCGTGACCTGTCGCTGAAGTTCTCGATGCTCCAGTTCAACGAGGACACGCTGCCGTTCTTCATGGGCGGCGACGCGGTGAAGGCGGAGCCGACCCCGGCGGTCGACACCTACCGCTACGAGATCGCCGAGCGTCCGTTCGCGGACGTGCGCGCCCTCGGCCTGGAGTTCACCGACGTCAAGGCCGGTGGCACGACCGCGGTGAAGTACCGCTTCATCATCCCGCGCGGCCAGGTCACCGCCACGGACGACATCAAGATGGCCCGCAAGGCGGCGTCCCAGCTGGGTGTCACCTTCACGGCCATGTCGAAGGGCGACGGCAAGCCGCTGGCGACCTTCCTCATGAAGGACAGCCAGTACTCCGCGACCGTCTGATCCTTCTCCACCCGGGGCGGGGGGGGCGGCCGCCCCCCCCCCCCCCCCCCCCCCCCCCCCCCCCCCCCACCACAACGTACGAACAACAACGGCCCCCCCCTCCCCCCACCCAACCCCCGCCC